>NZ_JBHHJU010000002.1:0-344049 GCF_042136325.1 Neobacillus sp. KR4-4 | reverse complement strand
ACCCGTCCGCCGCTAGACTCCGAAGAGTCCCGCTCGACTTGCATGTATTAGGCACGCCGCCAGCGTTCGTCCTGAGCCAGGATCAAACTCTCCAAGAAAGTTGATTAGCTCATTTGTTACGTTGGCTTAGCTTCTTAAAAGAAACTAAAATTTATTGTTTGTTTGCACGATTTTGTTTGTTTAGTTTTCAAAGATCAATTTCTCTATCGCCCGTAAGCGACTTAATAAATATACCACCTGTAAAAACTAAAGTCAACGATTTTTCTATTCTTTTTTTACAATAAGGATTTTTTAAATATTTTATTCCGATAATATTAACTCCACCGCCCTGAAATTAATAAAAAAGGGAACACACCTAGTGTGCCCCCCCTCATTTTTTATTCTTCTTCCTCTGTAGTTACCGCATCAGAATGCTCTTCCACTGTATCGATAGAATCAGGTTCAAGGTTTTCTTCTTCCTCTTCTTTTTCTACCTTAGCCACTGTAGCTACAAATTCATCTTCACTTTCTTTCATGCTTATTAGCTTCACACCTTGAGTGTTTCGGCCCATCTTAGAAATCCCACCAACATCCATCCGGATAAGTACACCGCCAGTGGTAATCAGCATGAGATCCTCTTCACCAGTAACCGCGCGCATCGAAACAAGATCACCATTTTTTTCAGTCACATGGCATGTCTTGATTCCTTTTCCGCCTCTGCCTTGGATACGATATTCAGATGCAGTTGTTCGTTTTCCATAACCATTTTTGGTTACAATAAGAACATCATTCGTTTCCTCTAAAACTTCCATTCCAACTACTTCATCGTTACTATCTAAAGAAATACCCTTCACACCGGTGGCCGTTCTTCCCATAGATCGAACATCAGTTTCTGGGAACCGAATCAACATACCTTTTTTGGTGCCAATAATAATATCCTTGCTGCCATCGGTCAAGCGGACACTGATTAATTCATCACCTTCACGCAAACTCAAGGCAATTAAGCCATTGTTGCGAATATGGGCAAATGAAGTTAATGGGGAGCGTTTTGAGATTCCCTCTTTGGTTGTAAAGAATAGGAACCAGTCATCCACAAATTCCTCCACCGGAATGATCGCATTGACCCATTCTCCTTTTTCGATACCAAGGAGGTTAATAATCGGAATACCTTTAGCCGTACGGCTGTATTCAGGTATTTCATATCCTTTTGAACGATAAACTTTACCTTTGTTCGTAAAGAAGAGAATCGTATCATGTGTTGAAGTCGTTATTAAATGTTCAACAAAATCATCCTCATTGGTTCCCATTCCCTGGATTCCACGTCCTCCGCGTCGTTGAGCACGATAGGTGGAAACTGGGAGTCTCTTAATATAACCATTATGAGTCAAGGAAATAACGATATTTTCTTGTGGAATTAGATCCTCATCTTCAATGTTTTCTATTCCGCCTGTAACAATTTCTGTCCGGCGAGTGTCATTGAAGCGCTCTTTGATTTCCAACAATTCTTCACGAATAATTTCAAGAACTTTTTCATCATCAGCTAATATTGCCTTTAATTCAGCAATTAGCTTCACTAGGTTTTGATATTCTTCTTCAATCTTTTCTCTCTCTAAACCTGTTAAACGCTGTAAGCGCATATCAAGGATCGCTTGGGCCTGCTTTTCAGAAAGATTAAAGGTAGTCATCAAGCCTTCTCGAGCAATTTCAGTCGTTTGTGAACTACGAATTAAATTAATGACTTCATCCAAGTGATCAAGTGCAATCCTTAACCCCTCTAAGATATGGGCACGTGCTTCCGCTTTACGCAGTTCAAACTCGGTTCTCCGGCGGATAACTACATTTTGATGGTCTAGGTAATGGACTAAGCATTGTTTAAGTGTCAACACCTTTGGATGTCCATTAACTAGGGCAAGTGTGTTAATTCCGAAGCTAGTTTGTAATGCTGTATGTTTATATAAATTATTTAACAGGACGTTGGCATTCGCATCTTTACGAACTTCAATAACAATCCGCATACCTTTTCGGTCGGATTCGTCTCTCAGGTCAGTAATACCTTCGATTTTTTTATCACGGGCTAGTTCAGCGATTTTTTCAACTAATCTCGCCTTATTCACTTGATAAGGTAATTCATTAACAATGATAACTTCTTTACCATTTGCCTTTTGCTCAATGACTACCTTAGCACGAACTGTAATGGATCCTCTGCCTGTTTCGTAGGCTTTACGAATACCGCTTCGGCCTATGATAATACCTCCGGTAGGAAAGTCTGGACCAGGAATAATTTCCATGAGCTCTTGTGTAGTAATTTCAGGGTCACGACTAAGCGCTAAAACTCCATCGATTACCTCTCCAAGTTGGTGCGGCGGAATATTGGTTGCCATTCCAACAGCAATTCCTGTTGTTCCGTTAACTAAAAGGTTAGGGAACCTGGCTGGTAGAACAACCGGCTCTCTTTCCTCCCCATCATAGTTATCTTGATAATCAATCGTATCCTTGTTTATATCTCGTAATAATTCCATTGAGATTTTCGACATTCTTGATTCTGTATAACGCATGGCAGCAGCCGAGTCGCCATCGACAGAACCGAAGTTTCCATGTCCATCGACAAGCATATAACGATAGTTGAAGTCCTGGGCCATCCGAACCATTGTTTCATATACTGCAGAGTCACCATGTGGATGATATTTACCGATTACATCCCCAACGATACGAGCTGATTTTTTATAGGGTTTGTCTGAATGCATTCCAAGATCATGCATAGCATATAGAATACGGCGATGAACTGGTTTCAATCCATCCCGAACATCTGGAAGGGCCCGAGAAACGATAACGCTCATCGCATAGTCAAGAAAGGAAGATTTCATCTCCTTACTGATATTAATCTCTGTTACTTGAGAATTTGGTGTGTCAGCCATACTTGTTACCTCCTTTCACCGTTGCTTTATATATCTAAATTCTTCACGTATTGGGCATTCGCCTCAATGAAATTACGACGCGGTTCTACCTTCTCACCCATTAACATATCAAAGGTTTCATCCGCCTCAATCGCATCTTCAAGGCTAACCTGAAGCATACTTCTTCTCGCTGGATCCATTGTGGTTTCCCATAATTGTTCAGGATTCATCTCGCCTAGTCCTTTATATCGCTGAATATTCGGTTTTGGTGTCGCTGGAAGCACGGCAAAAATCTTTTCAAGTTCTTTATCATTATAGGCGTACTCAATCCGTTTACCTTGCTGTACTTTATAGAGAGGCGGCTGGGCAATATAAACATAACCTGCTTCTAATATTTTTCTCATAAAACGGTAAAAGAACGTTAGAAGAAGCGTCCGGATATGGGCACCATCAACATCCGCATCCGTCATAATGACGATTTTATGATAACGTGCTTTGGAAATATCAAAATCTTCACCGATTCCTGTTCCAATCGCAGTAATCATCGCTCTTACCTCATTGTTAGAAAGGATTCGATCTAAACGTGCTTTCTCCACATTAAGGATTTTCCCGCGTAGTGGCAGAATGGCTTGGAAGTGACGATCACGACCTTGCTTTGCTGATCCGCCAGCGGAGTCACCCTCAACAATATACATTTCACTTTCAGCAGGATCTTTTGAAGAGCAGTCAGCTAATTTTCCAGGTAAACTAGAAACCTCTAAAGCACTTTTTCGGCGGGTCAGCTCTCTAGCCTTCTTTGCCGCAAGCCTTGCACGTGCAGCCATAAGACCTTTCTCGACAATTTTCTTGGCAACCGCTGGATTTTCCAACATGAATTTATCAAAAGTGCTGGCAAAGACGGCATCAGTGATGGCTCTTACCTCAGAATTTCCTAACTTTGTCTTGGTTTGTCCTTCAAATTGTGGGTCTGGATGTTTAATGGAAACGATCGCGGTAATTCCTTCACGAACATCCTCCCCGGAAAGATTGGTATCATTGTCTTTAATTAAGCCGTTTTTTCGCGCATAATCGTTGATGACTCTTGTTAAAGCCGTTTTAAAACCAGATTCATGTGTTCCGCCTTCGTACGTATGAATGTTATTCGCGAAGGAATAGATATTCTCTGTATAGCCTTCATTATACTGGAGTGCGACTTCCACACTAATTCCATCGCGTTCTCCCTCCATGTAAATTGGTTCTTCATGGATCACTTCTTTTGTACGGTTTAAATGCTCTACATAGGATTTAATACCGCCTTCATAGTGATATTCGTTTCGTTTATTTTCAACTCGCTTATCTTCTATCGTAATTTTGATTCCCCTGTTAAGGAATGCAAGTTCACGAAGGCGAGTAGCAAGAATGTCATATTCATAGACCAAAGTCTCCGTAAAAATCTCACCATCTGGTTTGAAATGAGTAATGGTCCCCGTTTGATCAGTCGTACCAATTACCTCTAATTCAGAAACAACCGCGCCTCGTTCAAATTTAATACGGTGGATTTTTTCATCACGATGGACATAAACCTCAAGTTCAGTAGACAGCGCATTAACTACGGATGCACCTACCCCATGCAGTCCTCCAGAAACTTTATAGCCTCCGCCGCCAAACTTACCTCCTGCATGAAGTACAGTCATAATAACTTCAACTGCAGGTCTGCCCATCTTTTCTTGAATATCAACCGGAATCCCGCGGCCATTATCTTTAACTGTAATGCTATTATCTTCCTCAATGGTGACATTAATTTCATTACAGAAACCTGCTAATGCCTCGTCAATACTATTATCTACAATTTCCCAAACAAGATGATGAAGCCCTTTACCGCTTGTTGAACCAATATACATTCCTGGTCTTTTTCGAACAGCTTCAAGTCCTTCAAGAACCTGTATTTGCTCCGCACCATATGCTTGTTCCACAGCCTTTTGTTCTAAAGTCATGCTTGTTCACCTGCACCTTCTGACAAAAATATATCTATATAATCATTAAAAAACATGTAATTAACTTCAAAATTCATGTATAGTCATTTGATTTGAACGTTTCTTTAAAGTACCAGAAGAAATCGGGGATAAGTATACATTGTCATTTGTGACAATAACTGATTTAAAGGGGTTTTTAGATAGATTAATTACCTTTTCCTTTCGAGACTTGAGGAATTCTTCAACGAGCGGCGAGTTGTTAACACTCTCTTTATCCAAGATAGAAATAATATCCCTTGCTCTAATATTAATATCTTCCCCGATATGGATATACATGGTTCACCTCAATTTACTTTCTTCATCCTTCCGGCTTCAACAATATATGTTGAGGCCTCCTTTAATGTTTGATGATCGATTCCCTCAACACTTGTGGTTGTCACAAAGGTCTGTACCTTCCCTTGGATCGTGTTAAGCAAATGAGACTGCCGGTAATCATCTAATTCTGATAAAACATCGTCTAAAAGTAAAATTGGATATTCTCCAATCTCAGCAAATATTAATTCAATTTCAGCAAGTTTCAAGGATAATGCCGTGGTCCGCTGCTGACCTTGTGAACCAAAGGTTTGCACATCTCTTCCATTCACAGTAAAAATAAGGTCATCCCGATGGGGACCAAACAGGCTTGTTCCTCGTTCAATTTCCCTCGTTCTAACCTTGCTGAATTTTTCTTCAAAGCATGCTATCATCTTCGACAAATCTTGCTCTTCTAATACCTCTACCGACGGTTTATAGGTAATTTCGAGTGTTTCTAGACCTCTCGATATTCCTTGATGAATGGGTTTGGCCCAATTTTGCAGAAGACGCAGGAATTCAAACCTTTTTGTGACAATTTTCACAGCCATCCCAATAAATTGTTCCGTTAAGATTTCCAGCATCGTTTGATCTGTCTGCTTTTTTATCTGCAGCATTTTTAAATAATGATTGCGCTGCTGAAGTATCTTTTGATATTGACTCATATCATGTAAATAAAGCGGCGAAACTTGTCCAATTTCCATATCAATAAAACGCCTGCGGACTTGAGGGCTCCCTTTTACTAGGTTAAGATCCTCAGGAGCAAACATAACAACATTCATATTTCCGACATATTGACTTAATTTACGCTGCTCAATATGGTTAGATTTCGCTTTTTTTCCCTTTTTCGAAATAATTAATTGCAACGGCAATGAGCCGTGTTGCTTTTGAACCCTACCCTCTATTTTAGCATATTCTTGGTCCCAGCGAATAAGTTCTTTATCATTGGAAGTACGATGTGATTTGGCCATCGCTAAAACATAAATGGATTCCATCACATTTGTTTTTCCCTGGGCATTTTCACCCAGGATCACATTTACTTTGTTCTCAAATTCTACGAACAACTCTTCATAATTTCGATAATTGGTGAGCGCTAATTTTTCAATATACATTAGGAAAACATCCTTTAGCTGAGCTATTCAATAAATTAAGAAGAATTTACCCAATAAACTACTTCTTAATTTACTCAGTAATGACAAACTCTCCAAAGCCAGGAATCCTGATTTTGTCACCAGAGCGCAGCTTTCTTCCTCTTCTTTGATCTTGTTCACCATTAATAAATATTTCATGTTCGCTTAAAAACCATTTTGCCATGCCGCCAGTTTGTATTACATCAGCCAGTTTTAAAAATTGACCTAAGGTAATAAATTCTGTATCAAGCTTTATTTTTTCAGGCAAATCATCACCCTCGTTTCTAAAATGGTCTCAATACTTTATTTTACTAAAAAATCGACAGAGTTACAAAGAAAACTAAAATAAAGCCACCATAGTTTGGTGGCATGGAGGATTAAGTATATAAAATTAGTATGTTCGGACTGGTAAGATTAATTGCAAAATGGTTTCATCATGAAGCGGGCGAATCACGAAAGGACGCATAGCCCCTGTAAAGCTCACTCTAATATCTTGACCTTCAAGCGCTTTTAAGGCATCCATCATATATTTTGCACTAAAGGAAATCTTTAATTCTTCTCCCTCAATCGCTTCACTTTGAATTTCTTCGACAACTTTCCCAACTTCTGGAGTGTTTGAAGAAATTTCAATGAGTCCACCCTCAATTGTCGAAAGTTTAACAACATTATTTCTTCCTTCTCTTGCTAGTAGCGACGCTCGATCGATTGCCTGTAAAAATTCCTTTGTATTAACCGTTACATCCGTTTTACTTTCACTTGGAATCAATCTTGATGTATCGGGATAATTTCCTTCTAACAATCTTGAGAAAAATAACAAGTGCTTCGCTTTAAATAAAATCTGATTTTCAGTGATAACAATATCAATCAGTTCATTACTGTCATCAATAATTTTACTAAGTTCATTTAAGCTTTTTCCTGGAATAACGACATTATAATTCTCGTTGTTTGGCGTTTCAATCTTTGCCTTCCTTAGTGCAAGACGGTGACTATCTGTTGCAATACAGTTTAACTCCCCATTTTCAACGCGCCAGTTTACACCTGTCAAGATGGGGCGTGTTTCTGAGGTGGACACGGCAAAATGTGTTTGTCGGATCATTGCTTTTAATAAATCTGTGGCAATATGAAATTTATTATTTTCTTCTAATTGTGGCAGATGAGGATATTCTTCTGCATCAAGACCGACTAAGTTAAATTCAGATTTTCCTGAGCGAATAACGGTTTGAAGAGAGCCGAGTACTTCAATTTCTACTGAAGCAGTCGGTAGTTTTTTAACGATTTCACTAAAGACTTTCGCTTGAAGTACAATCGAGCCTGCTTGTTTAACTTCAATAATCTCGTCACCAGCATCCTCTTTAGGAATAAACGATTCAATCGAAATATCTGAATCACTCCCTGTTAGAGTAACACCTTCAGTTGTCGCTGTAATTTTAATCCCCGTTAAAATTGGAATAGTGGTTCTTGATGTAACAGCCTTCATTACATCTTGAACACTCTGAACTAATCGATCTCTTTGGATGATAAATTTCATCGAATATAATCCTCCGTTTTAAGCATATTTTTGTTATTAAAAACATAATATATTTTTTTAAAAAAAGAGTAGAAGTACTAGTAGGGCCTGTTAGTATGTGGATAACCCATTATTTCAACGGAAACACAGCCTATCCACATGTGGACAGACTGTGTGTAAATACTAAGAAGTTATGCACATAATTCAGTCGTGTTTTAGACCTTCAAAAGTTCATGAAGTTCTTTCATTTGTCTTTGCAGCTGGGCATCGGACTGGAGGAGTTTAGAAATCTTTTCGTGCGCATGAATGACGGTAGTATGATCTCGCCCGCCAAACTCTTCTCCTATTTTCGGCAAAGAATAATCCGTTAATTCACGTGATAAATACATCGCAATTTGTCTAGGAAATGCGAGCGACTTTGTCCGTTTTTTTGCTTTGAAATCTTCCAGTTTAATACTAAATAGTTCCCCAACCGTCTTTTGAATATCCAAAATTGTGATGACTTTAGGCTTGGAACTTGGAATGATGTCCTTTAAAGCTTCTGCTGCTAAATCGGCATTGATATCCTTATTGATTAAAGAGGAGTAAGCAACCACGCGGATTAGCGCACCCTCAAGCTCACGAATGTTGGAGTCAATTTGATTGGCAATATATAACATGACCTCATTTGGAATATCCAGACCCTCTGCCTTTGCCTTTTTCCTGAGGATGGCAATCCTTGTTTCTAAATCAGGCGGCGTAATATCAGTTATCAAACCCCATTCAAATCGGGATCTGAGCCTGTCCTCTAATGTTGGAATTTCTCTTGGCGGCCGGTCGCTGGAGATGATAATTTGTTTACTTTCCTCATGGAGTGCATTAAACGTATGAAAAAATTCTTCCTGGGTTGATTCTTTTCCAGCTAAGAATTGAATATCATCTATAAGTAAAATGTCAACATTTCGATATTTATTGCGAAAATTCTCCGCTTTATTGTCTCGAATCGAGTTAATAAACTCGTTAGTAAATTTTTCGGATGATAAATAAACGACTTTTGCTGCAGGGTTATGATCTAAAACATAATGACCAATTGCATGCATTAAGTGCGTTTTTCCTAATCCCACGCCTCCATAGATAAAGAGGGGATTGTATGCTTTGGCAGGTGCTTCAGCTACAGCGAGCGATGCGGCATGGGCAAAACGGTTGCCTGAGCCAATGACAAATGTATCAAAAGTATACTTTTGATTTAAGATACCTTGAGGAAATTCCCCATGGTCATCGTCCTTTTTTACCTTTTTAGGAGGTAATTGCACATCATTTTCTGCTTCTTTTTGATTTTGCGGAATGATAAATTTAACAGCAAGCTCTTCGCCGGTAATTTCATATAGTATTCCTGCGATTAACTGAGAGTAACGTTCTTCCAGCCAATCACGGGCAAATTCATTGGGTGCTGTAATAATCAACAAATCACCTTGAAGGGAATGGGCCTTGGTGGACTTAAGCCAGGTATCAAAGCTTGGTTTGCTGATCTTTTTCTCTATATTAGCTAATGCAGCATGCCAAAGATCCGCAATATTTTCCAAATAATATCCCTCCTTTAGTACGCAGCCTAGATTAGCACGTGCGCTTTTCTTATACCGTCAGTACAACCTATTAATTTATAAATATACGAATCAGTGAATGTGGATAATAAATAATAAGGAAGTAAAGTGGAATTTCGACAATATCCACTTCTTGTGGACAACTTTCTACAGTACCCTAGGATAAGCTATCCACATGATATCCACAAATTGTGGATAACGTTTTGGTGTGGATAAAGTTATTCAGAGTGAAAACACAAATATAATATCAAATAATTGCTTAAGGCGCAATGCCTTTTCGTAGTTTATCCACAACGATAACAATATGTGCACAGAATTTGTCCACAAGTAGATGTTTTGTGCAAAACCTGTCAATATCTTGTGTGGATAGCTAAAATAATGTCGAAAAAATATCCACAAGGAAATGATGACTTATTAAAAGAGCTAACTTGTATTAGCGATGATCGAACGTATTCATATAAGAATATAATCTCTGGAAATTAGCTAATTCATGTTCAATAAAATTTGGAAATGGGAACAATAGCAGAGAATGGTTGACAATTTAATGGTGAGGTTATTATAATGAGTAAGACTGTCACTTAACTTGATAGCATCCTTTAGGGAGGTGTCATATAATGAAAAGAACATATCAACCAAATAAACGTAAGCATAGTAAAGTTCACGGTTTCCGTAGTCGTATGAGCTCAGCTAATGGCCGTAAGGTTCTAGCGCGTCGTCGTCTAAAGGGAAGAAAAGTATTATCAGCATAGACCACTGAAAAGTCAGTGGTCTTTTTTCTAATCCGACTGAGGGTGTTTTTATGAAAAAAGAGCTACGTATTAAAAAGAATAAAGAATTTCAAGCAGCATTCCAAAAGGGGCAGTCTTTTGCCAATCGGCAGTTTGTTGTTTATTCCTTATTAAAAGAGGGACAAGATCATTTTCGGATTGGTTTGTCTGTGAGTAAGAAGATTGGAAATGCTGTTACAAGGAATCGAATTAAACGCTATGTAAGGCAATCCATCTTTGAGTTAAGCGAGCAGCTAGCAATAGGGAATGATTATGTCATTATTGCCAGAAAGCCAGCAGCTGACATGGACTTTTTTGAAGTGAAAAAAAGTCTTACCCATGTTCTAAAAGTCGGGAAGGTTTTAAAAAAGTGATAGTAAGGACATAAATGCGAAGGAATTTGCCTGAAAATTTGCATCATATTGAAGACAATTCCTTTGCGTAAATGATAAAATACCTTTGAAAAACGTAAAAAAAATAATACATAGAGTGGTTTGACTATCTTTATTGTAAGGAGGAAATTTTGGTTGAAAAGAAGAATATTACTAGTAGTCGGCTTACTTTCTGTTTTTATCCTACTGACAGGATGTAGTGAAATCAAACAGCCGATTACTTCGGAGAGTACAGGCTTTTGGAATGAGTACATTGTCTATCCATTATCCTGGTTAATTAAAGAAGGGGCATTTATTCTTGGAGGAAGCTTTGGGCTATCGATTATTGTTGTAACGATTCTCATCCGTCTTGCCATTTTGCCGCTTATGATCAAGCAGACAAGAAGTTCGAAAGCGATGCAAGCTTTACAGCCAGAAATGAAAGCACTTCGCGAAAAATATAGCTCTAAAGATCAAAAAACACAGCAAAAATTGCAACAGGAAACAATGGCCCTATTTTCAAAACATGGTGTCAATCCAATGGCCGGCTGTTTTCCGTTAATCGTGCAAATGCCCATTTTAATTGGTTTTTACCATGCAATTTCAAGAACAAGAGAAATTGCTTCAGATAATTTCCTCTGGTTTGACCTTGGGGATAAAGACCCTTACTATATCTTGCCGATAGTTGCTGGGATTACCACGTTCATTCAGCAAAAAATTATGATGGCTGGACAAGAGCATAATCCGCAAATGGCAATGATGCTTTGGATGATGCCAATCATGATTGTTGTATTTGCCTTTAGTTTCCCTGCCGCTCTGTCATTGTACTGGGTAGTAGGTAATATCTTTATGATTGTACAAACTTATTTTATTAAAGGACCGGATCTAAAGGCGGCAAAGGCATCCGGTAATGCGGGAGGAGCAAAAAAGTGAAACAGGTAACTGCTACAGGACAAACTGTCGAAGAAGCAGTAAAATCAGCTTTAGCTCAATTACAAATCAGCAAAGACCGCACAGATATTGATATTATTGATGAAGGTAAAAAAGGGATTTTCGGGATTTTCGGTTCACGTCCGGCGGTGGTAAAAGTAACAGTGATCATTGATCCGATTGAGGAAGCTAAGAAATTCCTTACTCAAGTAAGTGAACAAATGGGAGCCCCGGCTGAAATAGAAATTAAGCGTGAGGGAAAACATGTTCATTTTATCTTGACCGGGGAAAAGATTGCTTTATTAATTGGAAAAAGAGGGCAAACGTTAAATTCGCTTCAATATTTAACACAATTAGTCCTTAATCGTTTCTCTAATCAGTATTTAACGGTGATTCTAGATGCAGAAGATTACCGGAAAAGAAGAAATGAGACCCTTGTTCAATTAGCTCATCGGCTCGCCGGGAAGGCCCTTAAGTCAGGAATAGATGTAACTTTAGAGCCAATGCCTTCTTATGAGCGTAAAGTTATTCATGCTGCATTATCTGATAACAAACGTGTAAAGACATTTTCTGATGGATCGGAACCACATCGTTTTATTGTGATTTCTCCAGCGAAAAGATAATATCATAAGTCCTTAAAACATCCTATCGAATGATAGGATGTTTTTTTTTGGCTTCTGAAAAAAATGTCGAAAAAAGAAGTTGTTGATAACCTAAATCTTTTCTCGTTTTTCGTTTTATTGTTATTCACATGTGGATAAGTTAAAATAATAATGGGATTAAAGTGAATTGTGGATAGTTAGAGGTCGAGAAGGTTTACTTTTTCAACAGATAATCATGTGGTATTCTATTGTTTTGGAGAAAAAATCATTTTTTATATAGATAACAGTTTTTAGTGTGAGGTGAAGGAAATGGAATATGATACGATTGCGGCCATCTCCACTCCGATGGGGGAAGGAGCGATTGCTATTGTCCGCTTGAGTGGGGATGATGCGTTTGAAATTGCAGACAAACTATTTAGAAGCATTGGCGGGAAGAAGCTGACTGAAGCAGCAACCCATACGATTCACTATGGGCACCTGATCGAACCAAAATCAAAACAAGTGGTCGAAGAGGTTATGGTTTCAGTAATGAGGGGTCCAAAAACTTTTACAAAAGAGGATGTAGTGGAAATAAACTGCCATGGCGGAATTGTTTCTGTGAATAGAGTCCTTCAGTTAGTGTTAACGAATGGCGCGAGACTGGCTGAACCAGGTGAATTTACAAAGAGGGCTTTTTTGAATGGTCGGATTGATTTATCGCAAGCGGAAGCAGTCATGGACTTAATCAGGGCAAAAACGGATCGGGCGATGAATGTAGCGCTAGGACAAATGGAAGGGCGCTTATCAAAATTGATTCAGAGACTCAGACAGGAGATTTTAGAAATCCTCGCTCATGTTGAGGTTAATATTGATTATCCGGAATATGACGATGTGGAAGAAATGACTCATAAAATGCTGTCTGAAAAAGCTCATTTTGTCAGGGAGGAAATCAAGAAACTGTTACAAACATCAGAACAAGGGAAGATTTTACGGGAAGGATTGTCAACGGCGATTGTTGGCCGCCCAAACGTAGGGAAATCTTCACTCTTAAACAGCCTTGTCCATGAAAATAAAGCGATTGTAACAGATATTCCTGGAACCACAAGAGATGTCATTGAAGAATATGTGAATGTTCGCGGTGTCCCCCTTCGGCTTTTGGACACTGCAGGAATTAGAGAAACAGAGGATATTGTCGAACGAATTGGAGTGGAGCGCTCCCGTCAAGTTCTACAAGAGGCAGATTTGATTTTGCTAGTCTTAAATTATGCAGAGCAACTGAGCGCAGAAGATGAAAAGCTTTTTGAAGTAGTCAAAGGTATGGATGTCATCGTTATCGTGAATAAAACAGACTTGGAGCAAAAAATCGAGTTTGACAAGGTTTACGCTTTAGCAAAAGAACACAAGGTTGTTACCACTTCTTTGCTTGAAGATCGTGGGGTCAATGAGTTAGAGGAAGCCATTGCTTCATTATTTTTTGCAGGATCCATTGAGGCTGGCGATATGACCTATGTTTCCAATAGCCGCCATATCGGCTTATTAAGCCAAAGCTTACAGTCGATTGAAGAGGCGATTGAAGGAGTGGAAATGGGGACACCGATAGATATTGTTCAAATTGATTTAACAAGAACATGGGAATTACTTGGCGAAATCATTGGTGAAAGCGTTCATGAGAGCCTGATCGACCAACTATTTTCTCAGTTCTGTTTAGGAAAATAAAAAGGGAAGCGGAAGCCCTTTGATTTGGTGGGCTGAAGCTTGACCTTTATAAAAAAGTGAAAAGCATTGTTTCCGTAAGATACGGAAAAGGAGGAACAACATGCAATACGAAGCAGGAAAATTTGACGTCATTGTCATCGGAGCAGGACATGCCGGTTGTGAAGCAGGCCTTGCTGCCGCTCGAATTGGTGCAAAAACATTAATGATCACCATTAATCTTGATATGGTAGCCTTTATGCCGTGTAACCCATCGGTTGGAGGCCCTGCTAAGGGAATCGTCGTTCGTGAAATTGATGCGCTTGGCGGTGAAATGGGTAGAAATATTGATAAAACCTATATCCAAATGAGAATGCTGAACACAGGTAAAGGGCCTGCCGTTCGAGCATTACGTGCCCAAGCAGATAAATTTGCTTATCAACATGAAATGAAAAAAACCATTGAAGAAGAAGAAAATATGACTCTCCTCCAAGGGATGGTCGAAGAATTAATCGTCGAGGATGGCGTTTGCACCGGCGTTATTACCAAAACAGGAGCTGTGTACCGTTCTAAAACAGTCGTTATTACAACCGGTACATTCTTACGTGGTGAAATTATTATTGGTGACTTGAAATATTCGAGTGGCCCGAACAACCAACAGCCATCAATCAAATTATCTGAACATCTTGAAACACTAGGATTTGATCTGGTCCGCTTTAAAACGGGAACGCCGCCGCGCGTTAATAGTAATACCATTGATTACAGTAAAACAGAAATCCAGCCGGGTGATGATCAACCTAGAGCATTTTCTTATGAAACAACGAAATATATTACAGATCAGCTGCCATGCTGGTTAACCTACACAAACGAAGAAACGCATCAAATTATTGATCAGAACCTTCATCGCTCACCAATGTTTTCTGGAATGATTAAGGGAACAGGTCCGCGGTACTGTCCGTCGATTGAGGATAAAGTGGTCCGCTTTAATGATAAGCCGCGGCACCAAATTTTCCTTGAGCCTGAAGGAAGGAATACTCAGGAAGTATATGTGCAGGGGTTGTCAACAAGCTTACCGGAAGATGTGCAGCAGCAAATTCTAAAATCGATTTCAGGACTTGAAAATGTGCAAATGATGCGTTCCGGTTATGCGATTGAATATGATGCGATTGTTCCGACACAGTTGTGGCCAACACTTGAAACAAAGGTAGTGAAAAATTTATATACTGCCGGTCAAATTAATGGGACATCTGGTTATGAGGAAGCGGCAGGTCAAGGCTTAATGGCCGGGATCAATGCAGGCTTAAATGCACTGGGCCGTGACCAGTTAGTATTAAGCCGTTCCGATGCGTATATTGGAGTATTAATTGATGATTTAATTACAAAAGGTACGAATGAACCGTATCGTTTGCTAACATCACGTGCGGAGTACCGCCTGCTATTACGCCATGATAATGCTGATTTACGCTTAACTGAAATAGGCCATCAAATTGGTTTAATCCGTGACGAACGTTATGAAAAGTTCTTGGCTAAAAAAGACGCAATTGATGCCGAAAAGCAACGCTTGGAATCAACATTCCTGAAACCGACAGCTGAGGTTCAAGAAATGATCCGCAGCATTGGCGGCAGTGAATTAAAGGATGGAATCCGGGCCTCTGATTTATTAAAAAGACCTGAGATGTCCTATCAACAACTTGAAACTATTTTCCCTAGTGAAGTTGCTTTAGACGAAGATGTAAAGGAACAGGTGGAAATTCAACTTAAATATGATGGATATATTACCAAGTCCCTGCAGCAAGTGGAACGATTAAAGAAGATGGAAGATAAGAAAATTCCTGAGAATATTGATTATGATGCCGTCTCCGGACTTGCGACGGAAGCTAGGCAGAAATTAAAGTTAGTCAAACCGCTGTCCATTGCCCAGGCATCCCGGATAGCCGGTGTAAATCCTGCTGATATTTCCATCTTGCTTGTCTATCTAGAACAAGGCAAGATCGCAAGGGTTTCGAATGAATAACTATGTGAGGAAGATTACTGAATGATCATCGAACAATTTGCAGCAAATTTACAGGAAAAGGGGATTACCCTTACAAGTGTGCAGCTCGACCAATTTGAGAAGTATTTTGAAACACTGGTTGAATGGAATGAAAAAATGAATCTCACCGCGATTACCGATAAAGCGGAAGTGTATTTAAAGCATTTTTATGATTCCATTACAGCTTCGTTCTATTATGATTTCACAAAGCCGTTCCATCTTTGTGATGTTGGAGCAGGTGCAGGGTTCCCAAGTATTCCATTAAAAATTGTTTACCCTCATATTGAGGTGACGATTGTAGATTCATTAAACAAGCGTATTTCTTTTTTAAATCATCTAGCTAAAGAATTAAATTTAGAAAACGTCCATTTTATTCATGATCGTGCGGAAACCTTCGGGGTCAATCCAGAGTTCCGTGAAACATTTGATGTAGTAACGGCAAGGGCGGTTGCAAGAATGTCCGTGTTGAGTGAGTTTTGTTTACCACTCGTCAAAGTAGGCGGACATTTTATTGCCATGAAGGCGGCTCATGCTAAGGATGAATTAGGAATGGGTCAAAAGGCAATCACCACCCTTGGTGGAAAATTAGAGGAAATGTTTACTTTTACGCTTCCAATGGAAGAAAGTGAACGAAATATTCTCATCATAAAAAAGGAAAAACAAACACCAAAGAAATATCCGCGAAAGCCTGGGACACCAGGAAAGACACCAATTGAATAAGAAAAGCAGAAGCGCCCGTTTAGCAGCGGATGGACCGGAGCGCTTTGACTTCTTTAGAAAAACAATTTTGGAAATCTAACAATTTTTAGGGCAAACATGTTATTCTAGGCAGGAAGAATGGAACTAGGCAGAGAATAAGTAATAGGGAGTTTCGTAAAGGTGGTGTTGGGGATGAAACAATCATTTACACGCTTTTTTGGCCTCGGCGATAAGGGACAACCAGAGGTTGAACAAGAACTTGAAAAAGAGCTGATTACGGAAAAAAATGAAGAAATCAATAAAATACCAATTGACCATATAGTTCCAAACCGCTTTCAGCCGCGGACGGTTTTTGATGAAGAGAAAATTGAAGAATTAGCGCGGACCATTCATATTCATGGTATTATTCAACCTATTGTCGTAAGGGAATTTGCGGTTGGACAATATGAAATTATAGCGGGAGAACGCCGTTTTCGGGCGATGAAACAGCTGGGCTGGACCGAAGCACCGGCAATTATTAAAAATTTATCGGATACAGAAACGGCCTCTGTTGCATTAATTGAGAACCTGCAGCGGGAAGAGCTGTCCCCTATTGAAGAGGCGATGGCCTATGGAAAATTGCTGGAATTACACAACTTGACCCAGGAAGCCTTAGCACAACGCCTTGGAAAAGGGCAGTCAACGGTGGCTAACAAACTCCGTCTTCTTAAATTACCGCAGCAAATTCAAGAGGCATTATTATCGAAGATCATTACAGAGCGTCATGCCCGTGCATTGATCCCTCTAAAGGATCCTGAAAAACAAGTGGCACTATTAGCTGAAATTATCGAAAAGAATTTTAATGTTAAGCAAACCGAAGAACGTGTGGTTAAATTGCTCGAGCAAAAAAATGAAAAGCCTAAACCAAAGCGGAAAGCTTTTAGTAAAGATATGAGAATTGCCGTCAATACAATTCGCCAATCCTTATCAATGGTAACGGACAGCGGAATTAACCTTGATGCTGAGGAAGAAGAATTTGACGAATTCTACCAATTTACAATCCGTATACCAAAGAAAAAATAATAGACAAATAGATACAAGAACCAGGCATATCAAATGCTTGGTTCTTTTTATTTGGGAAGGTCTTTTTGTGAATGGAAATATTTAGATATATTATGTTTTCTATCCCCCAATCCAGCAATCTTTTAACCAGTAGACATTTGAATAATTTTAGAAAAAATCCAACAACCTATCTGTTTCATGCTAAAATAAAGGAATGGAATTTTTCTTTTAGCCATCAAGGTTAAATTAGCCAAATGAACAATATTTTTATAAAATTTAATAGAATAGCAGAATAAAACTTTGAGAGAATATAAGGGTAGGTGACATTGTGGGCAAAATTCTTGCAATCGCGAATCAAAAAGGCGGAGTCGGAAAAACGACTACCTCTGTCAACCTAGGTGCCTGCTTAGCATATATTGGAAAACGTGTCCTGCTAGTAGACACGGACCCGCAGGGAAACGCAACAAGCGGGATTGGTATTGAAAAGGCAGAAGTTGACCAATGCATATATGATGTTTTAGTAGATGATGTAGAAGCAAAGGATGTCATTAAATCTACATCAGTTGAAAATTTGTATGCCATCCCAGCTACTATTCAGCTGGCAGGTGCAGAAATTGAATTGGTACCGACCATTTCAAGAGAGGTTCGTTTGAAGCGTGCCCTAGCAGAAGTGAGAGATCAATTTGATTATATTATTATTGATTGTCCGCCATCGTTAGGTTTATTAACCCTTAATGCCTTAACAGCCTCTGATTCCGTGTTAATTCCTGTTCAATGTGAATATTATGCGTTGGAAGGATTGAGCCAATTATTAAGTACGGTTAGACTTGTTCAGAAGCATTTGAATCAGGAGTTGAAAATTGAAGGTGTTTTATTGACCATGCTTGATGCACGGACCAATCTTGGCATTCAAGTCATTGAAGAAGTGAAAAAATATTTTCAGGATAAAGTATATAAAACCATTATTCCAAGAAACGTACGTCTAAGTGAAGCTCCTAGTCATGGTGAACCGATTATTACCTATGATGCCAAATCCCGTGGTGCTGAGGTGTATTTAGATTTAGCAAAGGAAGTGGTCTCGAATGGCTAAAGGTTTAGGAAAAGGCCTTAATGCATTTTTTGCGGATGCTAGTAAAGAGGAAGTCGTTCTAGAAATCAAACTAAATGAATTACGTCCCAATCCATATCAGCCTCGTAAAACCTTCCAACAAGAGGCAATCGATGAATTAAAAGAGTCGATCATCGAGCATGGAATCTTGCAGCCGCTCGTGGTTAGAAAAAGTATTCGCGGCTACGAAATCGTAGTAGGTGAGCGGCGTTTCCGTGCAGCGAAAGAGGCAAAGCTTGAAACGGTTCCTGCGGTGGTCCGAACACTTTCGGAACAGCAAATGATGGAATTAGCCGTCCTCGAAAACCTGCAAAGGGAAGATTTAAATCCAATTGAAGAAGGACTAGCCTATCAATTGTTAATGGAAAAGTTAAAATTGACACAAGAAGAGGTAGCGAAGCGTCTAGGGAAAAGCCGTCCGCATATCGCCAACCATATCCGTCTCCTTTCCCTTCCTCAAAAGATTCAAGAATTAATTTCAGGTGGGAAAATATCAATGGGCCATGGACGTGCCTTATTAGGACTTCGCCAAAAAGAGAAACTGCCAAGCCTAGTCGAAAAAGTAACCAAAGAAGCATTGAATGTACGTCAGTTGGAAAAACTGATTCAACAAATAAATGAAGATGTTCCACGTGAAACGAAAAAGCCCGAACCGAAGAAAGATGTGTTTATCAAGGAACGGGAACATGTCCTGCGTGAACGGTTTGGAACGACGGTAAATATTAAGCAGAACAAGAATAAGGGTAAAATTGAAATTGAGTTCTTCTCTAACGAGGATTTAGAACGAATTTTAGAGATGCTCCATCAAGAGGATTCATCATTATAAACCATCAAACGGTGGTTTATTTTTTTTTACTTATATGATAGTTTAAAAGAAATATATTTCGAAGGTCGAAAAAAGGTGGATGTAAGATGTTTTTATTAGGAACACTGGTCAATGGGCTTTTAATAGTTGTTGGCACACTGCTTGGAAAGTTGTTAAACCGGATTCCTGAAGGAATGAAAGTCACGGTTATGTATGCCATTGGTTTATCTGTCATGGTGTTAGGCTTACAAATGGGGTTAAAGAGTGAAAATTTCCTCATTGTTATTATTAGCCTCGTTGTGGGAGCGGTTGCCGGTGAGGCCTTAAAACTGGAGGATAAATTAAATGATTTAGGATTATGGCTGGAGAAGAAAGTCGGCCCTTCTAATGGAAAAGGCAGTATCTCCGAAGGATTTGTTACGGCGACACTAATTTTTGTGATCGGTGCAATGGCGATTATTGGCGCACTTGACAGCGGCATCCGCGGTGATCATGATGTGTTGTACACCAAATCATTAATCGATGGATTTACGGCGTTAATTTTAACGACCACATTGGGAATTGGGGTTATTTTTTCAGCGATTCCGGTTGTCCTCTATGAAGGGGGCATTGCCCTATTTGCGACCCAGATTGACCGATTTGTCCCGCAGGCATTAATGGATCAGTTTATTGTCGAGATGACAGCAACAGGCGGAATCATGATTTTTGCGATTGGCTTAAATTTAACCGGAATAGTGAAAATTAAAGTAGCTAACCTCCTGCCTGGGATCGTCATCACGGGGCTGATTGTATCCGTACTTTATTATTATCATTTGTATGTTCAATAAAAGCAGCAAAAAAAGAGCATTCGGTCTGATCCGTTCGCTCTTTTAATTTGTCTTTTCTTCTTCGAGCCAGTTTAAGTTTAATTCAGTCCAATTTTGCTTAGGGTAGAGCAGACTTGCTTGATAGATGGCATTGGCTATGGTTTTGGCCATTCTCATAACAAGATTTAAGCGAGTGTTTTGTAAGACATAAAACTCCATAAACCCGCTGACATTGACGATGCCTGTGATATGTATATCACCGACCGCCGGCAGCTCCTTATTTACTCCTGCCCCCGGTTTGACAGGACCATTCCCCACTTGAATCACTCCGACATTTTTAACTCTTCCCAAACAAGCATCGATGCCAATGATATAGGGGTCAGTATGTTTTGCTTGGATTTCCTTTAATTTATCAGCCAAATTAACGGCATGAATCGGTTCATCTAACGTCCCGTACACATAGAATGCCCGCATATCCTTTTCTTCCAGTAATGTCCCAACAAGCGGCCCTAATGAATCTCCCGTAGAACGGTCCGTACCAATACAGACAAAGACAATCGGGCGGCTTGTTACCGTAGGAATATTCGTAAGCAGCTCTTCAGCGAGGTTTTCAGCAGCATGCAAATCATCATGGCTGATCCGCGCCTTGGCCCTCCTGTCAAAAAAACCGGATTTCAGATTCATTAAGTCACTCCCTAATCTTAAATAGTCTTACTATTATACGGAATTTTCAGTAAATCTATACATAAAGCGGGTAAAAAAGGAAAATTCATAATGCTATTAACTGCATAAAATAATTGCTAAAATAGAATTGGTAAAAAGGTTTTAGAGGATGGTGTCTACATGACTCTTACACAAAAGGGTATGCAAAAATTAATTGATAAATTTCAAAATGAGGATACGTGGCTGGCTCTAGGTGAGGGGCTCCTAAAAATAATGGCGATTTTAATTATTACCAATATCTTGATTCGTATTGGAAAATTAATGATCCATAATATTTTTAAAATTAGAAATCTCTCCCCGCTTAGTACTTCGGAACGGCGAGAGGAAACACTCTCTCGGCTGCTTGATAATGTCCTTTCCTATGTTGTTTATTTTATTGCCTTTATGATGATTCTTTCTGTGTTAGGAATTGATGTCAAAGCGCTAATTGCCGGAGCTGGAGTAGTTGGTTTAGCTGTAGGTTTTGGAGCACAAAGTTTAGTGAAAGATGTAATCAGCGGCTTTTTTATCATTTTTGAGGATCAATTTTCTGTTGGTGACCATGTTCGTATCGGTCAATTTGAGGGAAATGTTGAAGCAATCGGGTTAAGAACGACAAAAATTAAAAGTTGGACGGGGGAACTGCATATTTTACCAAATGGCAGTATTATTGAAGTAACCAACTTCTCCATTAATAACAGTATCGCTGTTGTAGATATTGCAATTGCCTATGGGGAGGATATCGCTAAGGCGGAAAAAGTGATTGAGGAAGCGATTCAGTATATGCATGCTCAATATGAGGAGTTAGTTAAGCCCCCTGAGTTATTAGGAATTCAAACAATGGGTGCAACAGAGATTGTCTTACGTGTTGTTGCTGAAACGCAGCCAATGAAACAGGCTGGCGTTTCCCGTATGATTCGCAGGGATATTAAGCTTCAATTAGACGAAAATGGCATTAAGGCTCCAGATCCAAAAGTGGTCATGTATGGCACTGGACAATCTAAATAAGGGGTGGATTGGCATGGAAGAAAAGGAATTTGCATTAAATGATGTCGTAGAGATGAAGAAACAGCACCCTTGTGGAACAAATCGCTGGAAAGTCATCCGCATGGGGATGGACGTTCGCATTAAATGTGAAGGATGCGGTCATAGTGTCCTCATTCCAAGACGGGAATTTTCAAGGAAAATGAAGAAAATTTTGGTGAAGCATGAGGAATAACCTTATGCTTTTTTTAAATGAAAAAATATATTATTCTTATAAGAAAAGTAGAAATAGAGTTTTTGTATATAGGGGTGGGAATAGTGGCACAAATACGTCAAGCAGCATGTCCATTAAATTGCTGGGATAGCTGCGGATTTCATGTAACAGTCGAAAACGATCGCGTCACAAAAGTAGAAGGAGATCCCTCCCATCCAATCACCCAAGGAAAAATTTGCGGGCGGGGACGGATGCTTGAAACAAGGACAAATTCCGCGCAGCGGTTGCTGCATCCATTAAAAAAAATCAACGGCCAATTCGAGCAAATATCTTGGGAACAGGCGCTGAATGAAATAGCGGAAAAGCTCAGGGACATAAAAGAAACATACGGGTCAACGGCCGTTTTACACAGCCATGACTATGCAAATAATGGATTATTAAAAAACCTCGATCAACGTTTCTTTAATTGCTACGGCGGTGTTACTGAACTCTACGGGTCTCTTTGCTGGGGGGCAGGCATCGAAGCACAGCAATGGGACTTCGGGAATGCTTATAGCCATGGCCCTGATGATGTTTATAATAGTAAAAATATTATCGTCTGGGGACGAAATGTTGCCCGGACAAACATGCACTTTTACGAAAAGCTGCTAGAGGCAAAAAAACGTGGTGCAAAATTGTTTGTTATTGATCCAATCTTTAACGCAACAGCTAAAATCGCTGATGAATATATCTCGATTAAACCTGGAATGGATGGATTATTAGCAGCAGGAATTATCAAAGAGCTGCTGCGCTTAAGGTTAGAGGACCGAAAGTTTATTGAGGAATCGTCCGTTGGTTTTGAGGATGTGGATCAACTTCTGGGCAGTGTTACTTTAGAGGAAATCAGTGAAATGACTGAAGTGCCTTGTGAAGTAATGACCCATTTAGCGCATGTCTATGCGGACAAACCTACTGCCACGTTCATGGGCCTTGGCTTGCAGCGTTATCAAAATGGCGGGAATACAATTCGCCTGATAGATGCGCTTGTCGCATGCAGCGGAAATATTGGAATGGCGGGCGGGGGCGCAAATTATGCGAACCTCCAAGTGGGTCAGAGTTTTGTGTTTGAAGAGTTAACACTAGCTAATCGCAGGCAAAGCCGGCGTCAATTTTCAATCATGAAACAGGCCGAAGAAGTGCTGAAAGCAACAAATCCAGAAATACAAATGATAGTTGTCACATGCGGGAATCCAGTCACACAGGTGCCTGACACCCAAGTGGTTGAAAAGGCCTTCTCATCTGTACCAACATTGGTGGTCATTGATCAATTCATGACAGATACCGCGCAGCTTGCTGATTATGTGTTACCGACCACGACTGCCTTTGAGGAAGAGGATATTTATTTTTCTTCGATGTATCATCATTATGTAAATTATGGTCCAAAGCTGGTATCCGCACCAGGCGAAGCCAAGCCTGACTTATGGATTTGGACGGAATTAGCGAAACGGCTTGGTTTTGGGGCTGATTTTGACTATACAAGAAAGCAATTCCTTCAGATGAGTTTTGAAAGATTGGAAAGAAAGGGTGTTTCCCTGGATACGTTAATGGAACAGCATACGCTGGAGTTACCAGTCACAGCGATCCCATGGCAGGACCGAAAGTTTACTACTCCTAGCGGCAAGTATGAATTTACCGCACGGACCGGTCATGAACCATTAACCTTAGCTGTACCGGAGGAATCTAAGTGGAGGAATCCACAGTTAGCTGAAAAGTATCCATATAATTTACTGACGATCCATCCGATGCGTTCCAATCACTCGCAGAACTACCATCTATTAGGTGGAAATTTGAGGTTGAAGGTCGAAGTGGCTCAAAATATTGCAGATGACCTCGGTTTGCAAAAAGATGACATGGTAAGAGTATGGAATGGCCGCGGCGCCGTTACAGGCTATCTTTCCATCCTGCCCACCTCCCATCCGAACACGATTAATATCGATGAGGGGATTTGGAAGCAGTTTGGCGGGTCAGTAAATCACCTGACATCAAGCAGTGAATCCGATAATGGAATGGGAAGCACGTTATATGATTGCCTGGTTAATATCGAAAAAATAAACTAACTGCCGCCATCATGCGGCAGTTGTCTTTTTTTATATAAATCTCTATAATTGTGAAAGACTTGTCTTTTTATTATTGGAACTAATTTAGGCTATGTTAAGGCTTTTTGTTTATTTTGGCACCCTGTTGGTTGGAGTGGAAGGCACGAAGACTCCTGCGGGAGGACGGGGCAGGGGAGACCCCGCAGGAGCGCAGCGACGAGGAGGCTCCCCGGACCGCCCGCGGAAAGCGAAGTGCCTGGAACGGAAATCGACAGGCAATTTTAACATAGCCAACATTTAAAATAGATCATATTTTTTGAGGAGTGAAATAAATGGCATTAACAGCTGGTATCGTAGGATTACCGAACGTTGGTAAGTCTACTTTATTTAACGCAATTACCCAAGCAGGGGCAGAATCAGCCAATTACCCTTTCTGTACGATTGACCCAAACGTTGGAATCGTTGAGGTACCTGATCACCGCCTCCAAAAATTAACAGAACTGGTTCAACCAAAAAAGACCGTACCAACCGCTTTTGAATTTACCGACATTGCAGGGATTGTTAAAGGAGCAAGCAAAGGGGAAGGTCTAGGGAATAAATTCCTCTCACACATCCGCCAAGTTGACGCGATTTGCCAAGTCGTTCGCTGTTTTGCTGACGAAAACATTACCCATGTATCAGGTAAAGTGGATCCAATCGATGATATTGAGGTCATCAACTTAGAGCTAATTCTTGCCGACATGGAATCAGTAGAAAAGCGGATTAGCCGTGTTGAAAAATTAGCTAAGCAAAAGGATAAGGAAGCGGCGGCCGAATTCGAAGTGCTAGCGATGCTGCGTGATGCTTTTGAAGCAGAAAAGCCTGCTCGAACGGTTGATTTTACCGATGAGCAAATGAAACTTGTCAAAGGACTTCACCTATTAACGATTAAGCCTGTCCTTTATGTGGCCAATGTAAGTGAAGATGATATTGCTGATCCATCTGACAATGAATATGTTCAAAGGGTACGCGAATTTGCAGCGGCTGATAACGCCGAAGTTATCGTGGTTTGTGCAAAAATTGAAGAGGAAATTGCTGAACTTGAAGGTGAAGAAAAGCAAATGTTCCTGTCTGAGCTAGGAATTGAAGAATCTGGTCTTGATCAGTTAATCCGTGCTGCTTATCATTTACTTGGATTAGCGACTTATTTTACCGCAGGTGTTCAAGAAGTACGCGCCTGGACATTCAGAAAAGGAATGAAAGCTCCGCAATGTGCAGGAGTCATTCACTCTGATTTCGAACGAGGCTTCATCCGTGCCGAAACCGTTTCATTCGACGATCTATTAGCTGCCGGCAGTCATACAGCTGCCAAAGAAGCCGGCAAAGTCCGCCTCGAAGGAAAAGAATACGAAGTAAAAGACGGCGACGTCATCCACTTCCGTTTTAACGTATAATAGCTCAAGCTCTGCACATTTTGCAGAGCTTTTATTTTGCAGTGGTAAGTAAAGGAGACAGGGTGATTTGGCACCATGTTGATTGGAGCGGAAGGTGCGAGACTCCTGCGGGAGTACGGGCCTGGGGAGACCCCACAGGCGCTTAAGCGCCGAGGAGGCTCCCCGGAACGCCCGCGGAAAGCGAAGCACCTGGAGCGGAAATTAACATGCAATATTAACAGCTCAAAACTGGAAATAACTCATTTCTGTGAATGACATTGCAATTAATTTATTTGTATGCTATAATTTCAACTTGTGAGTAATTAATAATTGCTCCTTGCCCAAATGGGCCGTTTAGACCAAAAGGAGGTGACTGTGATGAATAAGTACGAAATCATGTACATCATCCGCCCAAATATTGAAGATGAAGCTAAAAAGGCTCTTGTCGAGCGTTTTAATACAATTCTTCTTGAAAACGGTGCGGAAACTGCTGAAACAAAGGATTGGGGTAAGCGTCGTTTAGCATATGAAATCAACGATTTCCGCGACGGATACTACGAAATCACTAAAACAACATCTTCAGCTGCTGCAGTACAAGAATTTTCTCGTCTTGCAAAAATCAGCGAAGATATCATTCGCCACTTAGTAATTAGAGAAGACGCTTAATATAGATCTTGGTAGAAATGTTTCACGTGGAACATTTTTCCAAATAAAAAGGAGTTGATTCTGATGATGAATCGTGTCGTACTTGTTGGCCGTTTAACAAAAGATCCTGATTTGCGTTATACACCAAATGGGGTCCCTGTTGCTACCTTTACTTTAGCAGTTAACCGTACATTTTCTAATCAGCAAGGAGAACGTGAAGCAGACTTTATTAACTGTGTTGTTTGGCGTAAACCAGCTGAAAATGTGGCGAACTTCTTGAAAAAAGGAAGCCTCGCAGGTGTGGATGGCCGAATTCAAACCCGCAACTATGAAGGACAAGATGGTAAACGTGTCTATGTTACAGAGGTACAAGCTGAAAGTGTTCAGTTCTTAGAACCTAGAAACGCATCTGGCGGCGGTGGCGGAAGAAGCGATTACGACCAATTCGGTGCTCCTCCTAGGGAACCACAAGGTAATCCTTATGGCGGCGGCAATCAGAATCAACGTCAAAACCAAAACACGAATAAAGGTTATACAAGAATGGACGAGGATCCGTTTGCTGGTAATGGTCAAATTGATATTTCCGATGACGACCTTCCATTCTAACCAACCTTAATTGAACGATAATATGAATAATGAAAAAGGAGGGAATTTTCATGGCAGGAGGACGTAAAGGCGGTCGCGCAAAACGTCGTAAAGTGTGCTACTTTACATCAAATGGTATCACTAAAATCGACTATAAAGATGTAGATCTACTTAAGAAATTTATCTCTGAGCGTGGAAAGATTTTACCACGTCGTGTAACTGGTACTAGCGCTAAATACCAACGTAAATTAACAGTTGCAATCAAACGTTCACGTCAAATGGCATTACTTCCATTTGTTGCAGGTGAATAATAAATAGATGGAAAAGGCAGTAAGGGTTCTCCCTGCTGCCTTTTTCTTATACTCGTAAACTTGTGTCGAAATGATTATCTCGGGTAAAATAAAGATTAGTGTTGTAATTGTTTAGGGGTGAAAGTGTGAAAGATGTACGCAAGTTAACGGAGGGTGCAATCCTTTTGGCGGCTTTTGCTGCACTGCTATTAATAAGCATCTACGTTCCCGTTGTCGGGGCAATTGTAAACCTGGTATTACCGCTGCCGTTTATTATCTTTGCTTTTAAAAATAATCTGAAACTGATTGCCGCTTTCGTGGCAGCAGCCATTTTTATTTCATTCATTGCCGGCTCGTTGATGGGGTTAGGTTTTATGCTTATTTATGGATTGGCTGGTGTGTTGATAGGTTATTTGCTTCAAAAGGGCAAGAGTCGGACGTTCATACTGATTGCTAGTTCGCTCACGATTTTGGTTGGCTTAATAAGTATGTATGCCGTCGTTGTTTCCTTTATGAAAATAGATATTATCCATGAACTAACAGTGGCTATAAATGAATCAGTTAAAAACTCTGAGGAAATGCTGAAAGCGATGGGAAGAGAAAGTGAAATTGCACAGCTTAAAGAGAAAAATGCCCTCATGCTTAAGCAAATTAGCTTACTGTTACCAAGTGCTCTTATTTTTTCCTCCATTCTGTTTACATTTATTATTCAGTGGGTTTGCTTTCCTATTGCTAAGCGATTTGGTGTCAATGTTCAGCCTTGGGGTCATTTTCGTAATCTAGCCCTTCCTAAAAGTCTGTTGTGGTATTATTTAATTGCCTTGGGGGCAATGCTCTTATTTCATCCAGAAGAAGGAACCTACATATATTCTGTTTTAATCAATGCAAGATCCGTATTAGAGACGTTTATCCTCTTGCAGGGAGTGGCGCTTTTATTTTTTCTATTCCACCAAAGGTCCATTGCGAAGGGACTTGGCGTGTTTGTAGTAATTCTTACTTTCATGATTCCGTTGGTCCGTTATATAATAATGTTATTAGGCATTACTGATTTAGGCTTTAACTTTCGGAAGCAATTTGAAAAGAAAGAGTAGATTCACGACTAGGAGCTGAAAATTTTGCCTGCATTTTTAGAAAAGCGGTCCATTCGTTACCCTTTTTATGGGTTAATTGCTGTCACAGTGGTACTGCTCATTATCCTGTATTTATATAACAGGATATTAAGTGTAGCAGGGCTGTTATTAATGTTTTTCCCCATTTACTATATGTTTGTAGTCGATCGGCGCCAACGAAAAGAAATGGAAGAGTATATCTCAACCCTTTCCTACCGCGTAAAACGAGTTGGTGAAGAAGCGCTAATGGAAATGCCCATCGGGATTATGCTCATTAATGATGAGTATTATATTGAGTGGACTAATCCATTCTTAGCCTCTTGTTTTGATCAAGATACCTTGGTGGGAAGATCACTGTATGATGTCGCAGATACCCTGATACCGCTAATTAAACAGGAAGTAGAAACAGAAATTATTACCCTTCATGAACGGAAATTCCGCGTCATCCATAGACGTGAGGAACGTCTCTTATACTTTTTCGATGTAACGGAACAAAAAGAAATCGAGAAAATGTATCACAATGACAGGACCGTTATTTCCATTATCTTTTTAGATAATTATGATGATCTCACCCAGGGAATGGATGACCAAATGCGTGGCAGCATCAATAATCTGGTGACGTCTATCCTCAATAAATGGGCGCAGGATAATGGGATCTTTTTAAAAAGAATTTCCTCTGAACGATTTATTGGCGTGTTCAGTGAAGGAATTCTTCAAAAGCTGGAAAAAGGGAAATTTACTATTCTTGATGACGTCAGAGAAATGACATCCAAGCAAAATGTATCCTTTACCTTAAGTATTGGTGTCGGAACGGGAGTAACTTCCCTGCCAGAATTAGGCGGGTTAGCCCAATCAAGCTTGGACTTGGCCTTAGGCAGAGGCGGCGACCAAGTAGCGATTAAATTGCCAAGCGGCAAGGTGAAGTTTTATGGCGGTAAAACCAATCCAATCGAAAAGCGCACGAGAGTCAGAGCACGAGTGATTTCACATGCGTTAAGGGATTTAATTATCGCTAGTGATAAAGTAATCATCATGGGTCATAAAAATCCGGACATGGATTCGATTGGTGCCAGCATTGGCATCTATAAAGTCGCGCAAATGAATCAGAAAGATGCCTATATCGTTGTCAACACGCAGGACATGGAAAGTGGAGTGAAACGGTTAATGGCCGAAATACGACAGCAAGAGCAGTTGTTTGCCCACTTTATTGGATCTGAAGAGGCACTGGAAATTGCTATGGATAAGACCTTACTTGTTGTCGTGGACACACATAAACCGTCCATGGTCATTGAAGAACGGCTTCTCAATAAAATTGACAATAAGGTTGTCATTGATCATCATCGCCGCGGCGAAGAGTTTATTGCCAATCCTCTCCTTGTTTATATGGAGCCCTATGCCTCATCGACATCAGAACTAGTGACAGAGTTCCTTGAATATCAGCCAAAACGAGGTAAAATTGAAATGATTGAAGCGACAGCCCTCTTAGCGGGAATCATCGTGGATACCAAAAGCTTTTCCCTCAGAACAGGCTCCAGGACGTTTGATGCGGCCTCCTATCTACGAGCACATGGAGCAGATACCATCCTCGTTCAAAAGTTTTTGAAGGAAGATGTGGATACATATATTAAGAGGTCCAAGTTAATTGAGTCTGTTACTTTTTACCGCGAAGGGGTTGCGATTGCGAAAGGCAAAGAAAATGAGTTCAATGATCAAGTGATCATTGCCCAAGCGGCAGACACTTTATTAACAATGGATGGTGTGACAGCCTCCTTTGTTATTTCAGAGCGCAGTGAAGGCGTGATTGGGATTAGTGCAAGATCACTTGGAAGCATCAATGTCCAAGTCATCATGGAAAGTCTAAAAGGCGGCGGACACCTGACGAACGCAGCCACACAACTGACTGGTTTATCAATTGCAGAAACAGAAAATCAATTAAAGCTAGCAATAGATGATTATTTTGAAGGAGTGAAAAAGGAATGAAAGTAATTTTCTTAAAAGACGTAAAGGGTAAAGGGAAAAAAGGTGAAGTGAAGAATGTAGCCGACGGTTATGCTCATAATTTCCTTCTTAAACAAGGTTTAGCAAAGGAAGCGAATAATGCCAATATCAGTACGCTTGATGCTCAAAAAAAGAAGGAAGCAAAGCTAGCGGAGGAAGAATTAGCGGAAGCAAAAAAATTAAAAGAAGTATTGGATCAAATCACGGTTCAATTAACTGCTAAAGCAGGTGAAGGCGGCCGTTTATTTGGCTCTATTACAACAAAGCAAATTGCAGAAGAATTACAAAAGAAGCATGGGATCAAAATCGATAAACGTAAGATGGAATTAGCAGATGCTATTCGCACGCTTGGCCACACAAAGGTTCCAGTGAAACTTCATCATGATGTGGTTGCGACATTAACCGTTTCTGTGACAGAAGTAAAATAAAAATTTTCCCAGTACGAAATGGTTCTGGAACATGATAGAATAGAAAAGTACTCAACACGATGTGATCGGTTTTAACTGGTCACTTTTTTCTTTTGTTTATAGAGATATGATAGTTTTTGATAATAATAAATCATCCTCTTCATGATAGGAGGTTTTTGATATATGAATGACTTATATGCAGATCGCATGCCACCACAAAATATTGAGGCCGAGCAGGCTGTTTTAGGGGCTATTTTCTTAGAGCCTTCCTCTCTCGTACTAGCTTCTGAAATTTTAATTCCTGAGGATTTTTATCGTGCTGCCCACCAAAAAATATTTAACGTGATGCTTACTCTCAATGATCAAGGGAAAGCAGTTGACCTTGTAACGGTAACAGAGGAACTTGCAGCTGCCAAACTGATTGAAGATACAGGCGGAGTTAGTTATTTAGGGGAATTGGCCGCCTCCGTTCCGACGGCCGCTAATATTGAATATTATGCGAGAATAGTAGAAGAGAAATCATTACTTAGAAGATTAATTCGCACGGCTACAAATATTGCATCTGATGGATATTCCCGTGAGGATGAGGTTGAGGCGCTTTTAAGTGAAGCTGAAAAAAATATTATGGCCGTGGCACAGCGAAAGAATGCTGGTGCATTCCATAATATTAAAGATGTGCTGGTTCGGACGTATGATAATATTGAGGAAATGCACAACCGCGTTGGAGACATTACGGGGATTTCCACTGGTTTTGCTGAACTAGATCGAATGACAGCTGGATTCCAGCGAAATGATTTAATCATTGTTGGAGCCCGTCCTTCCGTGGGTAAAACGGCTTTCGCCTTAAACATCGCTGCCAACGTAGCAACAAAAACGGGTGAAAATGTTGCGATTTTCAGTCTGGAGATGGGTGCCGAACAGCTGGTTATGCGTATGCTTTGTTCGGAAGGAAATATTGACGCCCAGCGGCTTCGTACCGGTTCCCTTACAGACGAAGATTGGGGCAAGCTGACGATGGCGATGGGAAGTCTTTCGAATTCAGGAATTTTTATTGATGATACTCCAGGGGTCCGCATCAGTGATATCCGTTCGAAATGCCGTCGTTTGCAGCAAGAGCATGGTTTAGGGATGATCCTAATCGATTACTTGCAGTTGATTTTAGGAAGCGGCCGTTCGGGTGAAAACCGTCAACAGGAAGTTTCCGAGATCTCTCGTTCCTTAAAGCAGTTAGCCCGTGAGCTGAAAGTTCCGGTTATCGCCCTTTCTCAGCTGTCCCGTGGTGTGGAACAGCGTCAAGATAAGCGTCCGATGATGTCCGATATTCGTGAATCAGGTTCTATTGAGCAGGATGCCGATATCGTAGCGTTCTTGTATCGTGATGACTACTATGACAAGGAATCAGAGAATAAGAACATTATCGAAATCATTATTGCTAAGCAGCGTAATGGTCCAACGGGAACGGTATCGTTGGCGTTTGTAAAAGAATACAATAAGTTCGTCAACCTCGAGACACGGTATGATGATGCTCCAGGAGCGTAGTGGCTAGCCAAATTAGTTTGGCTAGCCTTTTTTTTGTTTGCGTTGGGTGGATGATGGGTTGTGCTCAGGAGGCCTAATTGTGCCCATCGGAGAAGAAAAAGAAAGTCAACGGTAACAAATAGGGCCTAATCGTTCCCGTCCCAGGTGTAAAAACGAGTCAACGGTAATGAATAGTAAAAAGGGTTGAATAATTAAGATTTACTATAATAAGAAGACCTGCCATTACTATGTAGTTTATAATGCTTCCCCAGTATCCTCCTAATAGTCTTCTCCGATTTCACAATCTCACACCAGTCACAAACAATCTTTGTGGTAATCTTGTAACCAGGAAAAAGAAGCACCAATTCTGTGACACTCCTTAACACCGCTGACTCCACCTCCTCTTTGCAGCCGCAATTTCCACACACCAATATTGAACCGTGAATTTCAGAAAAAAAGGAGTAACATTTTGGACAAAGGATTCCTTTTTTCAGATCTTCATATTGGTAGGCCGGTAAGTTTGGATAGGGTGACTCTACCATATGGAGAGCAACTAATTGTTCAGCTAACTTGTAGTGTCCTTTATTCAGTTTTACAGATCTTGCATTGAGCTTTTTCAAAAAACGGTTCAATTGTGAGTGGAAAACAAGAGATGGATTAATAGTGGTTATATATAAATGAAATTCGGAGTTAATGAAGATAAGATAGGGCTCAAGTGGATATTGATAGCCAAGATCGCGGAGTAAGGAACGAAGTAAGACGACACAACGATCCTGTTGGTGTAAGGATTCTTCATATCTTTTTTAGAACTCGTATACCATTTTTCGGCTTCGACAAAGTAGTCGCCTTCAAAATTTTTGATATCCAAAGGGTAAATTTTATCGTGGGATATAAGTAACGAATCAATTTGGAATTTAGAATTGTTATATTCCAGTAATAAATCATGGATGACGAGCCACTCCTCTGAGAGCCCCTCCAACCATAGATCACTCTTTTGCTCACCTTCAAATCCCTTTCTGAGTCTTGTATAGTTACTAACATCCTTATGGGATAAACGCATTCGGGCATTTAATGATCGCAACAGAGTAATTTCCAACAATTCCAGACGAGATTTAAATAGCATATTCCACATCCTTTTCATTATTTTAGTAAAACTATAATTCTATTTTATGGAAAAACTATAAAACTAACAAGGTAGATTCGTAAATTAATATTTTACGAACGTAATATAACATTTTAATATAAATGTTCGTGTTTGGTTTGCTTTTAGTAATAAAAATTGGTAAAATGGTCTATGGAAAATAGTAAAGCGTATTTAATTTGGAGGTGCCTTATATGTCATCAGTAGTAGTTGTTGGAACTCAATGGGGAGATGAAGGTAAGGGGAAAATCACAGATTTCCTTTCTGAAAATGCCGAAGCAATCGCCCGTTATCAGGGAGGAAATAATGCAGGCCACACCATAAAGTTCAACGGAGAAACGTACAAATTGCACCTAATTCCATCTGGAATTTTTTATAAAGAAAAAATTTGTGTCATCGGAAATGGAATGGTTGTTGATCCTAAAGCACTTGTTGCAGAACTTGCTTATTTACATGAAAAAGGGATTACAACCGATAATCTTCGTATTAGTAATCGTGCTCATGTCATTCTTCCTTATCACCTAAAACTTGATGCTGTTGAAGAAGAAAGTAAGGGTGCGAATAAAATTGGTACAACCAAAAAAGGAATTGGACCAGCTTACATGGATAAAGCAGCGCGCGTAGGCATTCGAATTGCTGACCTGCTTGAACGCGATGTGTTTGAAGAAAAGCTGGAACGTAATTTGGAAGAGAAAAATCGTTTGTTTGAACGTATTTATGAAACAACAGGATTTACGAAAGAAGAAATCCTTGACGAATATTATGAATATGGTCAACAAGTAAAACAGTATGTTTGTGATACATCCGTGGTCTTGAATGATGCACTGGATGAAGGCAAACGAGTTCTTTTTGAAGGGGCTCAAGGGGTTATGCTGGATATTGACCAGGGTACCTACCCATTTGTAACCTCATCTAATCCGGTAGCCGGCGGTGTTACAATTGGCTCAGGAGTGGGTCCATCTAAGATTACCCATGTAGTTGGAGTGTGCAAGGCTTACACTTCTCGTGTAGGTGACGGTCCATTCCCGACAGAATTAAATGATGAAATTGGTCATCAAATCCGTGAAGTTGGACGTGAATATGGAACAACAACCGGCCGCCCTCGCCGCGTTGGCTGGTTTGACAGTGTCGTTGTACGCCATGCCCGCCGTGTGAGCGGATTAACCGACTTATCACTTAATTCCATTGATGTTTTAACTGGAATTGAAACATTAAAGATCTGTACTGCGTATAGCTACAATGGTGAGCTTATTACGGAATACCCAGCAAGCTTGAAGATATTAGCGCAGTGTGAACCTGTTTATGAAGAGCTTCCAGGCTGGACAGAGGATATTACAGGCGTTAAAACTTTAGACGAGCTGCCTGTAAATGCCCGTCATTATGTAGAACGAGTGACCCAGTTAACTGGAATTCCATTAACAACGTTCTCAGTCGGACCAGATCGTAATCAAACAAATGTAGTTCGCAGCCCTTGGAGACAAATATAAAAGCGGAAGCGCCTGTCCAGGGACGACAGGCATAAGACTAGCCGGCGTGAAGGTTGCCTTTTAACCTTCAGGTCGGTTTGGCTTATGACCCCGAGTCCCTAGGCGCTGTAGCTAGACAAATATAATTTTGAACATACCGAATGAAGCCCTCATTTTGAGGGCTTCAAACTTTTTATAAAAGTTTTTTGAAAAAAGTATTGCCTTTAGTCCAAAGTCCGTGCTATTATAAAAAGCGTCGTCACGATACGACAAATTAAAACAAGTACGAGCCATTAGCTCAGTTGGTAGAGCATCTGACTTTTAATCAGAGGGTCGAAGGTTCGAGTCCTTCATGGCTCACCATAGTTTTTTGCTTTAGCAAAATAACTTTCAATATATGGCCCCTTGGTCAAGTGGTTAAGACACCTCCCTTTCACGGAGGTAACACGGGTTCGAATCCCGTAGGGGTCATGGCTTTTGATTGTCAGCAAATGGCTGGCAAGGACGGTCTCCTTGTTGACAATCAATTTAATATTGGTCTGGTAGTTCAGTTGGTTAGAATGCCTGCCTGTCACGCAGGAGGTCGCGGGTTCGAGTCCCGTCCAGACCGCCATATAAGTGGCTCAGTAGCTCAGTCGGTAGAGCAAAGGACTGAAAATCCTTGTGTCGGCGGTTCGATTCCGTCCTGAGCCATAAAAAAAGGAAGCTTGCAAACGCAGGCTTCTTTTTTTTATGCCTCGACTACCCTCCTTTTACCAAAAGGAACAATTCTTTCCTGCTAAAAATGTCAGCAATTATACAGTTTTGTTACAGTATAAAGACTATTAATCTATTTACAAAAAGTTATGATAAAGTGAAGAAGGTCTAAAATTCTGGGAAATTCTTTAATTGCAAAAAAATAGATTAAGAGGGTTTTACCGTGGTTTAGGGAGGAAAAATGTTTTTTTTAGATAAAATATCACAAACAAAAAAGTTCTTACTGAAAACGACAATGGTGACTACCATGGCATCATCACTGATTGCCTTTAGTAATGGTCCAGTTGCATTTGCCGATTCATCAGAAACATCGAAGGATTATCATGTCTACCTTGAAGGTACATATATAGGTAATGTTACGGATAAAAATGTGGTGAATAAAATCTTAGCTGAAAAGGCCGATGATCCTGATTTTATGCAGCAAATTCAAGACATTCCATATCAAGTATTTCCAACGGCTGAAACGGAGACAGAAACAGTTCAGACCATCCGAAATATCTTCCAGCTTCAAACAGAAGCGTCTGCCATTGTGATTGACGGGAAACCAATTGCTTATGTAGAAAATCAAAAGACAGCAGAAGAAGTCATGAAGAAACTGATTCACCAATACGTGCCTGAGGATCAATTAGCAGAGCTTAAAGACCGAAAAGCTTCAGATAATACAAACTTACCGGCATTAAAAGAAAATGAGTCTCGCTTATTAGACGTACGACTCTCTAAAAATGTTTCTTTTTCAAATGAAAATACGGCTACAGAAAAAATTATGTCAGTCGATGAGGCAGTAACCTTTTTACAAAAAGGGACGCTAACAGAAAAGAAATATGCGATCCAAAAAGGCGATGTTCTTGAAATCATTGCCCAAGATCACCATTTGAAGATGGCTGACATCCTAAAGGTGAATCCTGGACTTACTAAAGATACACTCCTAAAGGTTGGCAAGAAAATTAATATCACCGTTCCAAAACCGTTTATTGAAGTAATGGTTGATAAAGAAGTAAACAAAAAGGAAGAAATTCCTTATAAAAAGAATGTAATTGAGGACAAATCTCTTTCAAAAGGGAAAACAAAGGTAAAACAGGAAGGTAAAAACGGTGCTCGCTCCGTTACCTATAAAATTTCCGAACAAAATGGTGTAACCGTAAACAAGGATGAGGAAAATGAAACGATCCTTGAACAGCCTGTTAATGAGATTGTCATCAAAGGAACAAAGGTAACTCCATCACGCGGTGACGGCACCTTTGCATGGCCAACGGTTGGTGGTTATATTTCAAGTAAGCAAGGTCCTAGATGGGGAAGAATGCACAAAGGGATTGATATTGCTAGACCAAGCAACAGAACGATCAAGGCAGCTGATAATGGCGTGGTTGTTTCTGCGGGCTGGGGAGGCGGTTATGGTAATAAGATTATCATTGACCATCGAAATGGCTACCGCACACTATATGGCCATATGTCTTCACTTAAGGTTAAGGTAGGTCAGAGAGTTTCCAAGGGTTCCGCCATTGGAATCATGGGAGCTACAGGAGATGCTACAGGTGTTCACTTGCATTTTGAAGTCTATAAAAACGGCAGCTTGGTAAACCCACTTTCTTATTTAAGATAAAAGATGAGTCTCTAGCTTAATGCTAGAGGCTTTTATTATGGATATAAAAAAACTAGAATAAATTGGAGGTGGTTCTCTGAATCCAGCTCAAGCGCCCAGCGGCTAGTGTACTTCGCTCTCCGCCCTACGATAAGTCAACATCGAATCGCTTACGCTCTTCGTGTTTCCTTTATCTCGGTTGGAGTGCTCCAGTCCATACGCCGCTAAACGGGCGCTTGCGCTTTTTATTCTTCCAGCCTTACCAATTGGTTATAGGTGAATTTATGTGAATAACATGATACAGTAAAATAGTATAGTTATGACTTCTAGTCTTATTTTATTAAATAGATGAAAGTGAAAAATTGAAAAGGAGCAATGGTATGGAAAAGAAAATTCTTGTTGTTGATGATGAAAAACCAATTGCTGATATTCTCCAGTTTAACTTGAAAAAAGAAGGATACGTTGTTTATTGCGCTTATGATGGGAATGAAGCAATTGAATTGGTCGAAGAAATACAGCCAGATTTAATCCTTTTAGATATTATGCTTCCCTTACGTGATGGGATGGAAGTATGCCGTGAAGTCCGTAAGAAGTATGAAATGCCAATTATCATGTTGACGGCAAAGGACTCTGAAATTGATAAAGTCTTAGGACTTGAGTTGGGTGCAGATGATTATGTGACGAAACCGTTTAGCACTAGAGAACTAATTGCACGCGTTAAGGCTAATTTACGTCGTCACCAACAAATTCTGGCACCGGCAGATGATGAATCTGAAACGAATGAAATCGAGATAGGTTCACTGACTATTCATCCTGATGCCTACATTGTTTCAAAGCGCGGTGAAACGATTGAGTTGACCCACCGTGAATTTGAATTGCTATTCTATTTAGCCAAACATATCGGCCAAGTAATGACCAGGGAACACCTTTTACAAACCGTTTGGGGTTACGATTACTATGGTGACGTCAGGACAGTCGATGTAACAGTGAGAAGATTGCGGGAAAAAATTGAAGACAGCCCTAGCCATCCAACATGGATTGTGACCAGGCGCGGGGTAGGATACTATTTGCGCAATCCTGAACAGGAGTAAAAGGAATGAAGAAGGTTGGTTTCTTTCGCTCTATACACGTAAAGTTCGTTATCATCTATGTCCTCCTTATATTAGTGGCGATGCAAATTATCGGTGTTTATTTTGTCAAACAGTTGGAGGAAACCTTACGGACCAACTTCCAAACATCTTTAAAACAGCGGGTTGATTTGCTGGCCTATAACATTGTCGAGGAAATGGAGAAGGAGAGAACGCCTGAAGATCCAACACTCGAAGAAGATATCAAGAAAATCCTTAGGGATTTTGATGCAGGTGATATTTCAGAAGTTCAGGTAGTTGAAAATGGCTCCCTAAAAATCCTTGGGACCTCCCATCCTAGTAACCAAGGAGTGGTTGGTCAACGAACCACTAAACTTCAAGTGAAGCAATCTATGGTTTTAGAAGAGGACCAAAGTTCCATTAATATCGATAAACAAACAGGACATCGGATATGGGTCCTCTCAACACCAATTAAGTCGGGGAAAAAGGTTATCGGTGCCATTTATTTGGTAGCTAAAATTGAGAATGTCTTTGAGCAAATGAAAACAATCAATAAGATTTTTGCTACGGGTACGGCGATTGCTCTATCTATTACCGCATTGCTGGGTATATTGTTAGCACAAACGATCACTAGGCCGATTGCTGATATGAAGAAGCAGGCGATCGCGATGACCAAGGGGAATTTTTCAAGAAAAGTTAAGGTCTATGGCAATGATGAAATAGGGACACTGGCGATTACCTTTAATAATTTAACGAAGAAACTGCAGGAAGCACAGGCGATGACAGAAGGGGAACGAAGAAAGCTTTCCACTGTTTTGTCCTATATGACCGATGGTGTAATCGCCACTGACCGGAAAGGCCGAGTGATCTTAATTAATGAACCGGCGGCGGAAATGCTGAATGTTTCACGTGAAACAGTGCTGACCCAGCCCATTGTAGAGTTATTAGATTTAGATGATACGAATTCCTTTGAAGACTTATTGGAAGAAAAGGATTCCATTATTTTAGATTATAGTACGAAAAAGGAACGGTATTTTCTGCGTGCCAATTTCTCCGTAATTCAAAAAGAGACAGGCTTTGTCAATGGTTTAATTGCCGTTCTGCATGATATTACCGACCAAGAAAAAATTGATGCGGAACGGAGAGAGTTTGTCGCCAATGTATCCCATGAGCTGCGGACACCGCTGACAACGATGAGGAGTTACTTAGAGGCGCTCGCAGATGGAGCCTGGCGGGATGAGGAGATTGCTCCGAACTTTTTGGAAGTGACGCGGACTGAAACGGAACGAATGATTCGTCTAGTGAATGACCTGCTCCAGCTTTCAAAAATGGATAGTACGGATTATCGATTGACAATTGAGTGGGTTAACTTTGTTGATTTCTTTGACCGCATTATTGACAGGTTTGAAATGGCAAAGGAGCAAAATGTTACCTTTAAGCGAAAGCTGCCAAAGCATGCGATCTTTGTTGAAGTGGATGAAGATAAAATGACACAGGTTTTATACAATATTATTTCCAATGCGTTAAAGTACTCGCCAGAAGGCGGTCAAGTCACTTTTTCGATGAAAGAGATGGACGATAAAATTATTGTGAGCATTTCAGACCAAGGGGTTGGAATTCCAAAAGAGAATATTAAAAATATCTTTGACCGTTTTTATCGTGTGGATAAAGCGAGAACGCGGAAATTAGGCGGCACAGGCCTAGGTTTGGCGATTGCTAAGGAAATGGTCAATGCTCATGGCGGGGCAATCTGGGCAACAAGTGAGGAAGGAAAGGGAACAAGAATCTCCTTTTCACTCCCATATGAACGTTCTGAAGAGGATGAATGGTCATGAGATACGAGAATATTAAATCAGGAATTCTAATCGTACTAGTTATGGTAAGTATTTTGCTAACTTGGAACCTTTGGACGTACCAACCGAATTATGAAACGATGAAAAGCAACGACTATGTAAAAGAGGTCTCGTTAAGTGAAAAACAAGAGGTTCAAAAAATTGTCAGACCTGACCAGCTTCTTTACCATTTCAAAGGCAAGCATTACGGGACCAATAACACAGATGAAATGGACAAGGTGATTAAGGAACTCAGCGGTTGGACTTTCTTTGATGTGAAAAAGTTTACGAATGAGGTCAAAGACATCAAGGAATTAATCCATGACAGAGGAAAAACGGAAATTATTTTTCCAGGTGATGTCCCGATTGAGTTATATCGCAGTGTATTAAATATTGAAGGAAAAAAGATACCTGCCTTCAACTTCAATCGAATCATTATTAATACAGAGAATTCCGCAAAGGAAAATGGGATTGTCTATTTTGTTTCCACCGAGAGCGAACAAGTTTATATTAGTCACATCTCTTCTGCAAATTTAAATGAGTTTAACCGTAATTTTTATTTGAAGGCAGCAAAATATCCTCGTTATTTTGCTTATCAAGCATCTGAAAAACGGACTATTTTCCTGCCCGAGGCGGCCACAGAGATGACGACCTATAAATATTTGCCTGTTACCCTTGATTCTGAAGAATTCAAAGAAGCGCTTTTTAGCGACCCTAGTTTTGTCCAAAAGAGTTTTGTCCCATCAGGCGAGGAGTACACAAACGATTCTAGTAAAATGACGGTGAATTTTGAAAGTAATCTCCTTCGGTACGTCAATCCGACTGTAGAAGAGAACTTTATCAACACTTCTTATGAGTTAGTGAAACGAAGTATTGATTTTGTCAATCAACATGGAGGTTGGACAGACCCTTATCGCTATGTTGATAAAAATGAATATACCCATACCGTCACCTTCCGTTTATATAGTATGGAAGGCTACCCTGTCTTTAATGGAAATGGCATGACTGAAATTAGTGAGGTTTGGGGACGCAATGAGATCAATAAGTATATTCGCCCAAACATAGCCTTAGAGCTCCCTTTAACCACAGAGATGGTAAAGGTGACCCGTCCTTCAGGACATGATGCTTTAAAATTTTTACAAAACAAAAAGAATTTTAAGCCGAGCCTGCTTGAGGATATGATCTTAGGCTATCGGATGGAACGGGATTCAAAGGAGAATAAACTAATCGTCTTAGAACCTGCCTGGTTCTATCGCTATGATAAATCATGGGGACAGATTACGATGGAAGACCTAGGAGGATCACAGCATGGATTGGAGTAAGATAAAAACTATTTTTATTATCACTTTCTTAATCTTAGATGTGTATCTCTTATATCAATTCATGAAAATCCGTGATGCTAATAAATATGAGGTCATTTCTGAGGCCTCATTTGAAGAAAAGTTAAAAGCAGATGAAATCACGTATAAAGACTTTCCTAAGGATCCGATTAAAGCCCAGTATCTTAGTGCCAAGCCCAAGGTGTTTACTCAAGTTGATACGGATAAGCTGAAAGGAAAATCTGAGGACATAAGGGGTATAGGAACGACCACGCTCCATGTCACACTAGAAAAGCCGATTAAAATTAAGGCAAAGTTTGAACCCGCTGAGTTATCTACTTTTATGAATGACAATGTCCTTTTTGGTGAGGATTATCAATTTGGCGAGAAAAGTGACAAGGAACAATCCATCACCTACTACCAGACGTCAGACGGTGTCCCTTTATTTAAAAATATAAATGGGATGATTACATTTAAAATTGGTGATAAGAACCAAATTGTCTCCTATGATCAAACCTACCTGGTGGAGATGGAAAAGTTAACGGCCAAGGAAGAGATTTTGGCGCCGTTAAAGGCGATTGAAACCTTACATCAGAAGGGGATGTTGAAGTCGAAGAGCAATATCACCACGATTGAACTTGGCTATTCCACACTCATTCAGTTGGCAGCTTCCCAAGTATTAGCGCCCACATGGCGCTTTGAGGTCAATGGCAAGGAGAGTCTATTTGTGAACGCATTTGAAGGGCAGATTATTCAATTTAACAGCGATGAAAAAAGTAAAGTGGAGTGAAATTGTATGTCTTTAAGTTATAGCATTCTTGCAAGCGGCAGTACAGGAAATGCTCTATATGTAGAGTCTGATGAGCATTCGTTTCTTGTGGATGCGGGTTTTAGCGGCAAGCAAATGGAGGCACTTTTTGGACAAATTGATCGCGATATTAGTAAGCTTTCCGGAATATTTGTGACGCATGAACACAGTGACCATATTAAAGGGATTGGGATTCTTGCTCGTAAATACCATTTGCCTGTGTATGCGAATGAAAAAACATGGCGGGCCATGGAAAGTTCAGTCGGTGCCATTCCAACGGAACAAAAATTTGTTTTTAATATGGAAACAGTGAAGAGTTTTGGTTCTGTTGATATTGAGTCATTCGGGGTTTCCCATGATGCGGCGGAGCCTATGTTTTACGTATTCCACCATTCTGGGAAAAAACTCGTTCTTATCACGGACACAGGATATGTTAGCGACCGAATGAAGGGCACCATTTCGAATGCCGATGTTTATATTTTTGAATCCAACCATGATGTGCAGATGCTGCGGATGGGCAGATATCCATGGAATATTAAGCGCAGGATTTTAAGTGATGTCGGCCATGTTTCCAATGAGGATGCAGCTTTAGCAATGAGTGATGTCATTGGCGATCAAACCAAGCGAATTTATCTTGCCCATTTAAGCATGGACAATAACATGAAGGACTTGGCCAAAATGGCAGTTTCCCAAACCCTTCAAGAGCGCGGGCTGATTGTCGGCGAACAATTCGGACTCTACGACACAGACCCGAAAATCCCAACAGCATTAACAGCTGTGTAATCTAGTTAAACGAACGAGGTGCCTTATGACAGGTACCTCGTTTTTTATGGCACCATGTTGATTGGAGCGGAAGGTGCGAGCAACCTGGAACGGATATCAACAGACTAGTTCAACACAGCCGATTTATTAAAAAATTATGAACAAAGTAGTAAGTTTTTATTAATACATAGTAATTAATTAGTAATTTAAAGAAGAGCGAGTATAATTGTAATTATAAGCCAAAATAAACGGTAGGAATCTTTCGGAAAGTGAGGAATGGTGTAAAGTGGGTTATTATGATGATCATTCACAAAACCGCTTCAGGGAACGGAAAGGAAATAGAGGCGGGGTTTTCCTTGCCAGTATCGTTGGGGCCATCCTTGGAGCCATTCTAGTTGTTATTTCTATCCCTGCCCTATCAAATCGTGGAATTCTTCCCTATCAAATTGAAACAAATCAAAACAATGCTGTAGAATCAACGGCCAATAATAATAATCAGAATCAGAATTTCACTCAAAAACAAATTTCCTATGATGTGAACACAAACACTACGAAAGCAGTTGATAAGGCTGCCGATGCCGTTGTCGGAATTAATAATATCCAGTCATCAAACTTTTGGTCTGATGAAGAAGCGCCTACACAAGAAGAAGCAGCCGGAACGGGCTCAGGTGTGGTCTACAAGAAAGCAGGAGGAAAGGCTTACGTTGTGACGAATCACCATGTAGTTGAAGGAGCAGCAAAGCTGGAGGTAAGCTTTAGTGATGGGACAAAAATTCCTGCTAAACTGCTCGGTAGTGATGTATGGACCGATTTAGCAGTACTTGAGGTTGATGCAGCCAAGATTAAAAAGGTAGCTGAATTTGGTGATTCCGATCGTTTAAAAATAGGTGAACCGGTCATTGCCATCGGAAATCCGCTTGGTGCGACCTTCTCAGGGTCAGTCACCCAAGGTATTATCTCTGGACTAAAGCGGACGATTCCTGTTGATATTAATCAAGATGGGATCATTGACTGGAATGCAGAAGTACTGCAAACAGATGCGGCAATCAATCCTGGTAACAGCGGCGGGGCATTGATTAATATTGCTGGCCAGCTTGTAGGAATTAACTCCATGAAGATTGCCCAAAATGCTGTAGAAGGAATTGGTTTATCAATTCCGATTAACTCGGCACGGCCGATCATTGATGACCTTGAAAGGTTTGGATCTGTTAAGCGTCCATACATGGGTGTTGATTTAAAGTCAGTCTCTGAAATTCCTGCCTACTACCAAGAAGAAGCATTGAAATTACCTCGAAATATCAACTATGGAGTCGCCTTAAGACAAGTGGTACCGAATTCGCCAGCGGCACAAGCCGGTTTACAAGAATTAGATGTCATTGTTGAGATGGATGGGGAAAAAATAAATGATGTCATTGATCTTCGGAAACATTTGTACCAGAAAAAGAAAATCGGTGAGCAATTGAAGATTAAATTTTACCGTGATGGAAAGTTGAAGCAAACGACTCTAACTTTATCAGCTGATACAACTCAATAATGTTTGATAAAAAACAGGAAGGTGAACTAGTCACTTTCCTGTTTTTAATTGTGGTATTATGTATAAGTTATTGAGGGATCTTGTATGACAGTCGATTATCGTGCAAACAATAATAGTAAATAATAACTGTAAGAAAGGTTGACGGATGAAAATGATTTATAGCTGTGAGGAACATGTGGATATTGCCTTAGATGATATTGTGGATGAATTTGAGACATTTCCAGTTTTATCGAAAATAGATGGGGATAACTTATCAACACACTGTGAATATTGTCAAAATCAAGCTACATATGTTGTGGCGAACAAGTGATTCCATACAAGATGTGGATAAAAAATGTGAATATGTGGATAACTTCTGTGGATATCTTGTTTGTAAACTGTTTGTAATAAAGTGAAAAGGGCTGTGGATTGTGAATATCTCGATTATTACGGTTGGCAAATTAAAAGAGAAATATTTAAAGCAGGGTATTGAGGAATATTTAAAACGGCTGACGGCTTATGCAAAGGTGGACGTGATTGAAGTTCCTGATGAAAAAGCACCAGAAGTATTAAGTGAGTTAGAAATGGTCCAAGTAAAGCAAAAAGAAGGCGAACGAATTTTGGCAAAGATTAGCCAAGATACATATGTCATTGCACTAGCGATTCAAGGTAAGTTAGGATCATCCGAAGAACTAGCGGATTCACTAGATAAACTTGCAACCTATGGAAAAAGTAAAATTGCCTTCGTGATTGGCGGATCGCTGGGATTGAGTGAGGAAGTAATCAAACGATCGAATGAGCAGCTTTCCTTTTCACGGATGACCTTCCCCCACCAATTGATGAGGCTCATCCTCGTCGAGCAGATTTATCGAGCGTTTCGGATTAATCGGGGTGAACCGTATCATAAGTAAATGAGGTTTTGGTAAATTGGCAAAAAATAATCCAAGGATTCTATACCATTTCTTCTTTTTCCAACAGGTTGGGTCATCGACAATCGCCCTTGATGACCTTTTCTTGTTTTTTTAATTGGTGCGAGAACTGTCACTGTGGTTTTTCTAAAAGAAACAAGTTTGCATTAAATCGATCTTTTCGGTATGGGTCATAAAAACCATCTGTTAGGACCCAATCAGAAAAGTCGTCTTTTTTATACAAGTTATGTTCTGGCCTGTGTGAACGCATAGGGAGATCACCAATGAAGATAGCTTTTTTTGCTACGCGTTTTAATTCGCTGATTGCTTGTTGGGCGTATTCATCCGAATCAAAGTACATAAATACACCATAATAAATTATTTTATCAAAGCTTTTATCCTTGAAAATTATATAAATTAGTTTGAGGGTAACTTATGAAACGTTGGTAGAAAAGAGGAAAGTTCAAATAAAGCACAAGAATGAATAGTTTCGAAGAGGAAATCTAATATCTTAAAAAATTTAGAAAATACTCTATTTTTATTATGATGACTGTTGACTGTCGACAAAAAATGTATTATATTAAATTCAGTTAATTGAAATCGGTTTCAAATTGATTTTATAGAAAGGAGTCGTTTTGTGGTTATAATAGAACAAAATCCTGGATGCAACAAACGAAGCTAGGGGGTAAAAGGAGATTTGAAACAAAGAGTTTAATTGAACATTGATTTCGATGAGAGAGTACTTGATGCTTCCAACAATAGTCAACGAATCTCCTTAACTGGCATAATTAGCAGCGGGAAAGTTACTTACCTAAGGAATTGCGGATTTAAGGGGAATGTTCGAAAAGTAATTCTTATAAAAGAACCTCAACTATCTTTGATGCTTTAGCAGGAAAAAGGCAGAAAGAGAAACGCACAATCATATTGAAAATGATTTACAAACACTCAAATCATTATTCAACACAGGGGGCAACATTTTATGGCAAAACCTTTACTGGCACAGTCCAATTCACAACCGGCTATTCAGCCACAAAAACCGCAGGGTGCATATAAAACATTATTTGGATCCTGGCTGGGATGGCTTTTTGATGCACTTGACGCAGGTATTTTTGGATTTGTTATTTTGGCAATTTCCGCATCATTTAAAGTAGATATTAGTGCTGTCGTTGGTACTGTTGCCTGGTTCCTTTTAGCGACAGGGATTGGCGGATACTTCCTGGGTAATATCTCTGACCATATTGGAAGAAAGAAAACGCTTTTGATTTCGGTTTTGGCTTACGGAATTGGAACATTCCTTTGTGGTTTAGCTGATAGCGTTGTACAGTTAAATATTTATCGTTTTATCGTTGGTATTGCTGTCGGTGGACTTTGGTCCGCAGCTGCAGCGCTGATTTCGGAGGTTTGGGCGCCTGAGAAACGTGCAAAGGCAATCTCCTTCATGCAAACGGGTTGGGCAGGTGGAAACCTTTTAGCCGCCATTTTCGCTTGGTCCATTTTAAATCCAACAGATCCTGAATCATGGAGAAATCTTTTCATGATTGCCAGTTTTCCGGCCTTTGCTACGGTATTGTATATTGCTTTCTTTGTAAAAGAATCTCCAGTTTGGATTGCAAACCGCGACTTTATCAAGAACAATGCAAATAAAGCCAGTCTCGGAACAATTTTTAAACCTGAATTCTTAAAAATTACTTTACTTGCACTTGCTGTTTCTGTTCTTGGAATGTTGGGATATTGGATTATTTTCACATTTGTCCCTACATATCTTCAAAAAGTGCTGGGTATTCGTATCGATATGGCTCCTGTTTTCCTGATTTGGACTGGTGTCGGGGCAATGATTGGGTATATTGTATACGGTTACATGGCTGATAAAATCGGCCGCAGGAAATCGTTTATGTTCTTTTTCCTGGGAATGACAGTAATCGTGCCAGTCTTCACGTATGTATCAAGCCACATGCCGTTAACTGATGGAAAGTTGATTTTAACTGGTTCAAACGTTATGATTTTGGGATTTATCTCAGCATTGCTTGGTTTCTTTACAGGCTACTTCAGCGGCTTTGGGGCTTGGTATTCTGAGTTATTCCCAACAAGTATTCGCTCAACCGCAGCAGGCTTCTGTTTTAACTTTGGACGAGTGGGAGCTATTGCGGGAATTGTGATTATTCCTAAGCTCCTTGCGGGGGGACTCTCCTATCCGGTTGTTATTACAACCGCAGCACTTTCTTACTTTGCCGCTGCCTTCCTTGTTTTGGCTATACCGGAAACAAAAGGTGTACAGCTGACAAGCGGAAATTAATAAAATTTGCAGTTGACAATACTTCTCTTCCTGAGCGAAAATTTACGAGGAGAAGTATTGTAAATTTAACCTCTTAAATGAGCTTAAAGATCTGCCTGTGGCAGTCAAAAAATCGGATGCACTGACATTTGTTGTGGGAATGTATCCGAAATTTTATTATCGTCGACGGTCGACGGTCAACTATGTACAACGGAAATTTGTTATGAAAGATGCTTTTGCATCTCTAATTTAAATACAACGAGTTTAGGAGATGACTGTGATGGGAAGAAGAGCACTTGAAGGATTAAAAGTGTTGGAAATGGGTCAGTTGATTGCGGGGCCATTTGCTTCTCGTTTATTAGCCGAGTTCGGCGCAGATGTAGTCAAGGTGGAGGCACCGGCAAAAGGAGATCCAATCCGTACATGGCGTGTCGTTGAAAACGGCACAAGCCTATGGTGGTATGTCCAATCCAGAAATAAAAAATCCATTACAATTGATCTTAGACAAGAGGAAGGGCAAGCACTTATTCGCAGCTTAGTAAAAGAGATTGATATTTTAATAGAAAACTTCCGTCCCGGAACAATGGAAAAATGGGGCCTGAGCTACGAGGAGTTAAAGGAAATTAATCCACGATTAATTATGATCCGGGTTTCCGGATATGGCCAGGATGGACCATATCGTGATAATCCGGGATTTGGTTCCATTGGGGAAGCGATGGGTGGACTCCGCTACATAACAGGTTATCCTGACCGCCCGCCAACCCGTGTTGGAATAAGTATTGGAGATTCATTATCTGCCCTTTACGCTGTAATCGGAGCATTAATGGCTGTTTATCACCGCGATATAAATAGAACTAATGAAGGACAGGTGATTGATGTTGCCCTTTATGAATCTGTTTTCAGTTTAATGGAAAGTACCATTCCAGAATTTGATCGTGCAGGAGTCATTAGAGAAAGAACAGGAAGTACATTGCCTGGAATTACTCCATCCAACACCTATAAGTGTGCAGATGGAAAGTATGTGGTAATCGGCGCCAATGGTGATGCAATTTTTAAAAGATTGATGAATGCTTTGGGACGCGAAGATATTGCGGAAGATCCACGCTACGAAAATAATGCCAAGCGTTCGGAGCACGCGGAATACCTTGATGGAATTATTGAAGATTGGACAAAGTCCTTGCCATTTGAGGAAGTTTTCAAATTCCTGGATAACGCGAAGGTGCCGGCCGGATCAATTTACTCTGTTGAGGATATTTTGAATGACCCACACTACCAAGCTCGGCAAATGATTCAGGAAGTAGCCGTTGAGGGCCTGGGAAAATTAAAAATGCCAGGGATTGTTCCAAAAATGAGTGCTACCCCTGGGGAAATCGAATGGGCGGGTCCTAAGCTTGGGCAGCATACGGAGGATGTATTGAGAGGGAAACTCGGCTTAACAAAGGAGCAGATTCAAGGTCTAAAAGACAACGGGATTATTTAAAGAAAGGGCTGAATTGGGATGGGGATGACGATAGCTGAAAAAATACTTGCCAAAGCTTCTGGTCAGTCTGGTGTTAAGGCGGGGGATATTGTATGGGCACAGGTTGATATTGCCCTTATGCATGATTTATTGGGACCATGGCTCGTAGACGGCGGATTTAAGCGTTTGGGTGGAAAATTGCATGATAAAGAAAAGGTAGTCGTTGTATCCGATCATTGCACACCGCCGGCAACCGTCCAGCAGGCAAATATTTTAAAATACACCCGTGATTGGGCTCGGGAGCATGATCTTTCGTATTATTATGAGTTCGAAGGGCCATGTCATCAGGTTATTGCAGAACACGGACATGTCCGTCCCGGCAGAGTGATTTTAGGTACGGATTCCCATACTTGCATGGCTGGAGGTCTTGGAGCATTTGCAACTGGGATTGGTTCAACCGAAATGATCGGAGTTTTATTAACCGGGGAAACATGGTTAAAAGTTCCTGAAACCATCAAGATTGTATGGGACGGTGAGCTGCCTGAAGGTGTCTATGCCAAAGATATGGTTTTAAAAACAATAAAGGACCTTGGCCATGCGGGTGCTACCTATCAGGCTATTGAGTTTTCAGGTACCGCTATTCGAAATCTTTCCATTGATGAGCGTCTTGTATTATCCAATATGGCAGTGGAAGCTGGTGCAAAAGCAGGTTTAATTGAACCGGATGAAAAAGTGATCGAATACCTGAAATTAAAAGGTGTAACGGATGATATTGAACTGATTGCAAGTGACGAAGATGCGGAATATGTTCGTACGATCCATTACAATGCGTCAGAGTTGGAGCCGCAAGTTGCTTGCCCTCATGAAGTGGATAATGTTCATCCTATTAGCGCGGTTGAAGGAATTAAGGTTGACCAAGTCTATCTTGGTTCATGCACAAATGGAAGATTAAGTGATTTAAGAATTGCTGCTCAAATATTAAAAGGAAAAAAAATCGCTAAAGGGATCCGCTGTTTGGTTGTGCCGGCATCCCAATATATTTGGTCGCAGGCAAGCAAAGAGGGACTGTTGAATATTTTTTCCGAAGCGGGTTGTGTGGTTAATATGCCTTCATGTGGTGCATGTGGTGGATTTACCAGTGGTGTTATTGGAGATGGTGAAGTCGTCATGTCATCATCGAATCGAAACTTCAGGGGAAGAATGGGCAGTCCAAAAGGCGAGGTTTACCTGGGGTCTCCTGCATCCGTTGCAGCAACAGCGCTGGAGGGAAAAATAACAGATCCAAAAAAATATTTATTGAAGGGAGTCATGTAAATGTCTTTCATCATCAGAGGACGTGTATGGAAGTATGGTGACAATATTAACACAGACATCATCTCTCCTGGACAATATATGAGCCTGTCGGTCGAAAAGCAGGCTGAGCATGCCATGGAAGCGATCGACCCGACTTTCCATGAAAAGGTTCAGCCAGGTGATATTATAGTAGCGGGAAATAACTTTGGTTCCGGATCAAGCCGTGAAACCGCGCAAATGGTGTTAAAGCACCATCAGATCGGGGCCATTATCGCGAACTCCTTTGCACGGATTTTTTACCGCAACTCCATTAATGTAGGTCTGCCTGTAGTGGAGATATCCGATACCTCCATCATTCAGGAGGGTGACGAAATTGAGATTGATTTGCTTGCTGGCAAAATTATTAATCATACGCAGCAAGCTGAATATAAAGGAACAAAGCTGCCTGAGCATTTAATTGAGATGGTAAAGATTGGTGGATTGGAACCCTATTTAGCAAAGAAACTGGGAATCTCTTAATTTTTTAAATAAAGGAGGGCTATAAAAGTGAATCTTCCCAACAAAGTTGAAATAATCGAAGTAGGGCCAAGGGATGGAATTCAAAACGAATCCACTTTTATCTCTACTGAAAATAAGATTGAACTGATCAATGCCTTGAATAAAACAGGGATTAAAAGAATGGAAGCCACTTCTTTTGTTCATCCGAAATATGTTCCGCAAATGAAGGATGCAAAGGAAGTACTTGAGGGGATCGACCGGGACCCTTCCATTCAATATATGGCCCTGATTCCGAATGAAAAAGGCTGCGACCGGGCTATTGAAAGTGGAATCAAAGCACTTTCGCTTGTGGTAGGCGCCAGTGACAGCTTTAATTTAAAAAATGTAAAAATGACGAGAGAACAGTCAATCCAAAGTTTTGAGACTGTAATCAAAAAGGCAAAAGAACAAGATATCTTTATTCGATATAATATCGCCACCTCTTTTTGGTGTCCATTTGAAGGAAAAGTAGATTCAGATTTGGTCCTTGATCTTGTGGAAAAGGCAGAGAACCTCGGGGTGGATGAAATTGTTCTCTGTGATACGATTGGTCGAGCAAATCCGGCGCAGGTTTTTGATTTATTTGAAAAAGTTATGTCTTTACAAACAACAGCAATGATTACGGCTCATTTCCATGATACATATGGCATGGCCTTATCCAATGTAGTTGCTGCATTGCAAACGGGAGTAACCCGCTTTGACGCTTCAATCGGCGGTCTTGGGGGCTGTCCATTTGCACCTGGTGCAGCTGGAAATTCGTCGACTGAGGATATTGTTTTTATGCTTCATGAAATGGGAATTGAAACCGGAATTGATCTAAAACAGCTTCTGGCTTGTGTCGAAATGGTCAAGCCGTTAACCAATCGGAATTTAACAGGTCATCTTCATAAGGTTTAGGGATACAAACTTTAATTTAACTACTAGGGGGAAACAACAATGTCAACAAATTATCGTGTAGGTTTAATCGTACCAAGTTCAAATACAACAATGGAAACTGAAATTCCAGCCATGCTTCAAGCAAGACAGCAGCTAAACCCTGAAGAAACATTTACTTTCCATTCTTCAAGAATGCGGATGATGCATGTGAACCCTGAAGAATTGAAAAAGATGGATGTGGATAGTGTACGTTGTGCCGTAGAGCTATCCGATGCTCGTTGTGATGTACTTGCTTACGCATGTTTAATTGCGATCATGTGTCAGGGCCCGGGCTACCACCAAATTTCAGAAGAAAAGCTTGGTAATGCAACGGACGAAAATGGAGCACGTACTCCAATTGTCAGCAGCGCAGGGGCTCTTATTGAAGGAATCCAAACAATAGGTGCAAAGAAGGTTTCCATTATTACGCCATACATGAAGCCTTTAACCAATATGGTGATTGAGTATTTGAATACAGCTGGCATTGAAGTCATTGATTCTATCAGTCTTGAAGTTCCTGATAACTTAGAGGTAGGAAGATTGAATCCAATGAACCTTATTGAGCATGCTGACCGCCTCAACATTGAAGGAGCAGATGCGGTTGTATTATCGGCATGTGTTCAAATGCCTTCACTTCCTGCCATTCAAAAGGTACAGGACCGCCTGGGGCTTCCAGTTCTATCGGCTGCCACTTCGACTGTTTATAAAATTTTGAAGGGATTAAACTTAAAAACAGAGGTGCCTAATGCTGGTCACTTACTGTCCGGTAAGTTTTAAGTCCAAGAATCGATCTGAAAAAAGGCGGCATAATCGAAGCCGCCTTTTTAATCTAAAAGATTAGGAGAATACACCATGAAAAAAAAGTATAGGATAGCGGTAATCGCTGGAGATGGCATTGGCCCGGAGGTTTTAACGGAAGGAATCAAGGTCCTGAACAAAGTGGCAGAATTAGATGGAGGCTTTGAGTTTGAATTTACCCACTTTCCATGGGGATGTGAATATTATACCCAGTATGGGAAAATGATGGATGAGGACGGACTCGAGCAGTTAAAAGACTTTGATGCCATATACTTGGGAGCCGTCGGTTATCCTGGTGTACCGGACCATATCTCGTTATGGGATCTTTTATTAAAAATTCGCAAAGGCTTCGATCAGTATGTGAATCTTCGTCCAATTAAGCTGTTGAATGGTGCGCCTTGTCCACTCAAGGATGTTTCCCGTGATCAGATCGACATGCTGGTTATCAGGGAAAACAGCGAAGGTGAATATGCAGGTGCAGGTGATTGGCTTTTTAAAGGGAAGCCCCATGAAGTGGTGTTGCAAACAGGTATTTTTTCCAGAAACGGTGTGGAGAGAATCATCCGTTATGCCTATGAAGAAGCGCGAAAGCAAGGCAAATCACTTACCAGTATCAGCAAAGGGAATGCGCTGAATTACTCCATGGTTTTTTGGGATCAGGTATTTGAAGAAGTGGGAGAAGAATATCCGGATGTTAAAACCTATTCTTACTTAGTGGACGCAGCGGCTATGTTTTTTGTTAAACAGCCATGGCGTTTTGAAATTGTGGTTACTTCCAATTTATTCGGGGATATTATTACCGACTTGGGAGCTGCTATTGCCGGAGGTCTAGGCCTGGCTGCCGGGGCAAATATTAATCCAACTTTGGAGTTTCCATCAATGTTTGAGCCCATTCACGGATCTGCACCTGATATTGCCGGAAATAATATTGCAAATCCTTTGGCATCTATTTGGTCTGCAAGCCAAATACTGGATTTCTTTGGCCATGATGATTGGGGGAAAGAGGTTCTTAACTCGATTGAACAGGTTATGACAGAAGGCAAAGTCCTTACCCCCGATATGGGCGGTAATTCAACAACACAGGATGTAGGACAAGCAGTTGCAGGAAGTTTACGAAATCCGCAAGCTTTGAAAATCAACGAATAGAAGGGAATATCCGAACACTTTTTGGGATAAGGGAAATGATAAATTCTTAACCGGTTTTCGGAACAGGGAGTATCGAATGGCACTCCCTTTCGTTATTTTTAATGTTTAAAACGACCGTTTAAAAGTCGGTTGACTGTCTACATTGACTATGATACATTAAACTCAATTCGGGGATAAATTACGATAAGCTGGGAGGTGTGTGATACGATGATGCAGGTAATAAAAAGTGATCCGCTTCATCTCCAACTATATGCTGCTATTAAAAAGCGTTTGGTGCAAGGGGAATATGAACCAGGTGAGCGGATAGTGGAAACCAGGTTGGCAGAGAGCTTCCAAATCAGCCGTGCTCCAGTAAGGGAAGCGATTCGAATGCTGATACAAGATGGTTTATTAGAGCAAAGAGGAAAGAGTATCCGGGTTTATCAGCCAAACTATCAAGAAATTTTGAACTTGTTTCTCTGCAGACAAAATTTAGAGTCTTTAGCAGCACGTTTAGCCGCAGAGAGAGCAAGCGAAGAACAGAAAGAAGCTTTATTAGAAACCATTCGTCTTACACGCGATGCTTGGGCTAAACAAGATGAGGATGCTGTATTTGAGTTGAATACCAGGTTCCATCATATTATTGCCAAAGCTGCTGTAAATGATCCTTTGTTACATTTAATCAATACGATAGACGCAAAAGTGATGTATGCCAGAAATGTCATTTTTAAAGATTTAATTCAAAATATCCGTTTTATTGATCAGCATGAAAGCATTATCAGGGCCATTATTCAACAGAATCCAAATCTGGCCGAAGCAGAAATGAAAAATCATCTGCAACATGATATTGAAGTGTATAAAAAAGCACATCCTCATATTTAAAAGAAAACCACGTCAGCGAATAATGGAAAAATAGGCCATGTATACTTTTTTATAAAAGGCTCTGTTGTAACTGAATGTTGATTTCACTGTATTTGTGAAAAATAAACGGTAAAATTCCGTTTAAATTGGGAAATATCCATATTTACTTAAAAATAAAGGAAGTTTTTCCGTTTATATTACCAATCTTTGGGTTTTATCTTATTTAGAGCAGTTAATCGGAATATCTACGCTTATTCCTGCTTCGTAAGATTCCTCTTTATACATTAGCCGGAAATTCTCCGCCTATGAATTCTCATACCAACACGAAAAATCAACAATGAATAATAACAGAACTTCTTATTTAAATGACGTGTCTTTTAAAGCATACTTTTTGTTATCTAACCTCATTTTGATGCATTACGGGGAACCTTATCATAAGTAAATGAGGTTTTTTGTTTTTTAAATTTTTGGTTGTTATTAAGATAAAGTTTCAACGTTATGGATGACTTTTTGAAACAATAGAGGTCTCATCCTTAATTGAATTACTAATGATGGTTAAAATAAGCGGAGGTTTTCCGGTTAATTGCAGAATAGAGCTCGCTTCTGAGCAAAATAAGCGGAAACTTTCCGGCTAAGCAAATCAAAATGACCGATTTTCACGTTTTTTGAGTTAATAAGCGGAATTTCTCCGTCTATTTTAGCCACTTTTAGTGCTATTTCATAATTAAGAGAAATTTCTCCGCTTATTTTTTAAACCATGCTGATTCTCTCATCTTTCACTATCAATTCCCTATTATTTCCCCATTTTCAGGTACTAAAATTTTATCCTCTAAGTGGTTCTGTCGTATATAGTCCCTTACCTCTTCTCGCTTTAATAAGCAGTGATTCCAAGATTCCATATGGGAAATGATGAGACGAGTATTTGGTGATGTTTTTGTTATTTTTTCAATATCGGCAAGTCCCATTGTGATTGGCTGTCCTTCCAAGAAACGGGCTTCTCCAGCAAAAACAATTGCGGTATCAGGGGAAAAATGTTTAAAGTAGAATTCAATATCCGAATTCCATACACTGTCTCCAATAAGATATAAAGTTGGCTCATCCTTTGCCCTTAAAATAAATCCGGAAACGGGCCCCATTGCATCCGCAAGTTGATCATGGCCGTGTCTTCCTTCTGTTTGAATTAGCTCAATCCCCTGCCAAATCAATCCCTTACTTATTGCTATTGTCTGTTCAAATCCTTTTTCTTTCATTAATAGCTCATCTGCCGGCTGACAAAATAACGGTAAATTCTTAGGTAAATATGAAATAGCCCGGTCATCCAAATGATCACGGTGCGAGTGTGTAACAATAATAGCATCAATATCTACTAGTCTCTCGAGGTCAACTGGAAGTGAAGATAAAGGGTTATTTAGATGCTGGTTAGGGGCATTAGGAACAGGTGCAAGTGTCCCTTGCTCGCTAAACATAGGGTCTAATAGGAACTTTAGACCTTTATATGAAATAAGATGTGTTGCATGGCGTATTAATTGAATCTGCATAGATTTTTCCTCCTCGTAAGTTTGTACTCTAAATTATTGTATTCCCTCCACAATCTTACTAACAGTATTTGGTGAAAGGGATAACTGAACTTTTATTTCAGCATGAAAAAGATTTAGCTATAATAAAATTGGGAATAAATACTCTTTTGAGGGGGAATGGGTATGGATGAAATCGACTTTCAAATTCTCAAATTATTAAAAGAAAACTCTCGTAGACAATGGAAGGAAATTGGAGAGTTGATACATATGACAGGCCAAGCGGTAGGCAATAGAATTCGCAGGATGGAAGAGGAAAGAATTATTGAGCAGTACACCATTTCAGTTAATGAATTAAAGATTGGAAAGAGTATTCAGGCATTTATAATGGTCTTTTTAAAATCCAACCGTCATCTTGAATTTCAAAATTACCTAAAGGAAAATTCAGATATAACAGAAGTCCACCGTATAAGTGGTGAAGGCTGCTATATGATTAAAGCCAGCATTTCAGATCAAGTGGCTTTAAATAAGACACTTGATGATATACTCAAATATGCTAACTACAGAATTAATATTTCGATTGGAAAAATAAAATAAAAGACGAATAGAGGAGTCTTTTATTCGCTCTGTATTTAAACAGCGGTTTAGGCCTATAGGTATTAAATTGAGGAAAAAGTTGGAGGGGAATAATTCTTCTATTGTTTTACATAGGTAACACCCAATACTTCTATCATAAAGAAAAACACATTGAATGGGGGATTCAATGTGTTTTTAAGCAGCTTCTTAAATGAAAAAGTTTTTTACTCAGGCTTAACAGCTATAAATTCCTCAATAGTTTCAGGGGTGTTTTTCCCTTCTTTTCCTTGGAAAAGGTTGATATTAACGGTCACATCCATACAGCCAAGGTATGTTCCATCTTTATCACGTACCGCCATAAATTTTTGGTAAATTTGGCCCTTTTCTTCACCAGAGCGTTTTGGAAACCAAAATTCCCATTCGTCGCGTGCTCCTGAGCGAAAATCATTCAACAATTTTTCAACATGATGAGCCACTTTTGGGTGAAGCTCAAGCACAGGGCGACCAATTGCTTCTTTACGACGACCATGGACACGGTTTGGATTATTTGAATACCAGCGGAAAATATCGTTAGCATCGCAAAAGCCCATTTCAAATGGTAAAAGGTTGATAATTGAATCCAGAGTGCTTGCTTTAATTGCACCAGTTTCAAAATTAATAACAGCTTCAGGACTAATTAATTCAGACAATTTATTTTCAGACATATAAAACCCTCCTATATACAATCTCCGGTTATGAGAAGAATAAAATAATACAAATATTAGCGAGGGCAAGATCGGCTGCTTCTAGGTGATTATTATCTAACCCCATTAATAATGATAGCATTATTAATGAGAGACAAATGTGATTTATTACACAGTGCCTGTCAACAACTGCAATTGTTCAATTAATTGACAATAATTGTGGGAACTTCGGACAAGGGAATTGATTAGCAAACAACTAGTGGAAGCTACACTTTATTTTGCAATACCGATAGATGAGTTTTCGTATTGTTTATCGCTTAGTGCTTTCACAATAAAGTGTGCTACATCAGCGCGTGGAATCGTTCTTGATTTAGCTGGTACGCCCGTTTCTAATTCCCTGTACTTTCCTGTTAGGGCATCATTCGTTAATCCCATTGGTCTAATGATTGTGAAATTCAATCCATGTGCTTTAATATAATCAACGGCATTGCGATGATCGGCCAGAGGGTTTTTTAACATTTTCATAACTATTTTCCCGCTAATCCCTGGAATTTCTTTGTTAATTCCTGCGGATGCTGTATAGACGATTCGTTTGATATTATGTGCCTGCATTCCAGCTACAATATTTTTTGTCATCTCTTCAAGCTCTGTTGATTTTTTCATCGCTTGATTTGAGCCTAAACATGACACTACGGCATCATGCCCTGCAATCGCTGCAGCGACTTCTTCTTTATTGAAGGCATCTCCCTGCACAATATGTAACTGCTCATGTGCCAAATCTATCTTTGACGGGGTGCGAACAAATGCAGTTACCTCAATCCCCTTTTCTAACGCTTGCTTCACGACATATTGGCCCACTCCGCCAGTGGCACCAAATACAATAATTTTCATAACGCTCCTCCTTTTTTCTTTTCACAGTAAAACATCCACAAGGGGAAATCCTCTTTAGACCGTACTCTTTATCTAACCAAAAGGTTACTTTGCAACTAAGGCAAAATAACCCTTTGTTTTTTTATTTAGCTTTCCTGCCCACGTACTGGTTTGAAAGTAGATAGCAGGTAAATGATTAAACCTGCAATACCAATTCCTAATATCGTGTTGAATGAACCACCAGTATAAAAGCCGCTGCCGAAGTAGAAAATTTCCCGTAACCCTTCAGATGCAAAGCGAAGAGGGACCCATGGACGAATAAAGTTTACGAAGAAGCTTGGAAGCATTTCTTGCGGTGTCATAAGAACACCCATACCTAATAGCATCACCACCATGAATAAAGTAATGGCTGGTTTACCAATCCACGCTGTAATGGCTGATACCAATAAGAAGAAACAGAATGCAGCGAATGATACGAAGAATGCCACTAGTAAATAACTTGGCATATTAATCCCAGCTAGTGAAGCAAGTGTTGCAACAGTAAAGCCTGAGAATAGTGCAATAATAATGCCGAATAATACTTGGCCGCCCATTAGAGATGCATTTACAGAAAAGGTGCGTGTTAATTTAGAGAAAAATGAGAACTTCGATGGGAAGTTAAAAGCCCCAATGGAATACTTTTTGTCCTTTATTACGTCTGCTTTTTTAGGATTAATTGAACAATGGATTCAAAATGGCTTAGATAAAACTCCTCAAGAAATGACAAGCCTATATATTGAAATTATTTCCTTTATTCAAAAGAGATAAAGTCGTATAGGCTAAACAAGATATCTTTATAATAATCTTGTTTAGCCTGCTGATTTTATTTAGATTTCAAGGTATTTGACCAAAAGGTTACAAAAAATATGGTCGAGTAGTTATTCTAAAGTGGAGGCAACCTCAGAGATAATGATGTCACTTCCCAAGATAGGCGAATCTTCAACAGCGTTAGAGGGACTTTTATGGGCATCTTTGAAGGCATCGCTATTTTTCCATTGGGTAAAGTCTTCCATCGTGTTCCAATACATATTTACATTCAGCTCATCATACTCTGAAAGATTTTTAGTAATTAATACTTCGACTTTGACAAAACCCGGCATGGTTTGTAAGGCTCCTGGTCTTGTGAACATTGGAGCCATTTTTGCAGCAAAACCTAATTTTGTTTTAATTCTGTTTGTTACGATGATCATTTTTTATTCCTCCTATTTATCATTTGCAACTTTTATTTGAAATTCGGACGGCATCAGTTTACCATCTTCCATTCGATACACCTTGTCACAGTATTCCAACATTCGTTCGTCATGAGTTACCATAATGGCGGCCTTATTTCTAGATTTGACCTCTCTTGAGATAAGCTGCACGACCTCATGGGCTCTTTGAGTATCAAGACTTGCTGTTGGTTCATCTGCCAAGATAATCGAAGGATCATTCATCAAGGCACGAGCAATAGCCGTTCGCTGACGTTCTCCTCCGGATAAATGTTCTGGAAATTTCTTGATTTTCGATTCTAACCCCAGATGTTGAAGTAACTCTTTGGCATTTTCTTTATCTTTATTTGTCACTTTACCCGCCATTTTTTTTACAACCAGTAATTGGTCGAGAACATTTAAGTAGGGCACAAGATTGCTAGTTTGTAAGATGAATCCTATTTCTTCTAGGCGTACTTTTGATAAATCTTTCGCTTTTAAATCCCCGATTACTTTTCCATTTAGGGTTACCTCTCCTTCAGAGGCTTGCAGTAAGGCCCCTGCGATAGAGAGAAACGTACTTTTCCCAGAGCCTGAGGGACCAACGACGGCAATAAATTCTCCTTGGCTGACGGAAAGGGAAACATCACTAAGCGCAACCACTTGATTTTCCCCTTGCTGATAAACCTTAGATACATGATTAAACGTTATTCCTGACATTACTCTATCCTCCCAATCGCTTGAAGTGGATCTATTTTTGTAATTTTACGGATGGAAATCAATGAACTTAATATGGATATCACGAGCAATAAAATAGCATAAATGACAACAATCTTAATATCTAGTGTAAACGGCATTCCCTCTGGGAGAATGAGTGCGGTTCCATAGCTTAAGAGTATTCCAACAACGATACTAGTAAGTGAAAGTAAAAATACTTGTGACACGATCGCTTTTCCTAAGAATCCGTTACTTGCGCCAATTGCTTTTAAAATGCCAAATTGATTGGACTTCTGCAAGGTAAGTACATAAAAGAAGACAGCTAGTACAAAGGCAGAGATGGCTAAAAGGAAGGCAAGCATCATCATAATTGTCCCGTTTTCCTCTTTGTATCCAGGCATGCCTTGGATGGCGTCAGCCTTTGTGAAGATTTCCGTGTTATCGAAAACATCATTTAATTTCTGCGGATCAATATTTTCTCCTTGAAGCATAATCCCATTTACTGGATTCTTAATGCCATTATCAGCACCAGGTGCTGCAAATTGAATCGAGCGCCATTTATCTAGTGTGGTAAAAATAGCAGGTAAATGATTATACGTTTCATTTTCTACAAATCCGATAATTTCCATTTCCTCTAATGACCCTTCGATGGTGAGCGTATCCCCAATTTTAAAGCCCTTGTCCTTTAGGGTGTCATTAGCGATAACTCCTAGGGATTTATCCTTATTAAGAGGATTTCCTTCAATTATAGTTGGTTCTAAAAAACTCCCAGGGGTGATGCCTAGTATCGTAATATCTACTTTTTCACTTTCATTGGAAGGAGTTGTTTTTAAAACGGTAGCCATTGTGGCCCCCATCGGTGCTGCTGATGTAACATGATCTTGCTTTTCTAGATCGTCCACAAGTGATTCAGGTATTAGTGAACGGCTCATAGAGGATCTGGAACCTTCTTCAAAAGTAACGTAGTCAGCTTTCATATTTTTAAATGTGGCAGCACTAAGTGTGGATAGCCCGTTACCTAGACCCGAAAGAATAAAGACTAGCCAAGCGATAAGGACAGTAATGATTCCAATCATAAGAAAACGAAATTTTCCATGTCTTAATTCCTTTAAAGCTAAAAACAATGTAAGTCCTCCTTTAGATATATATGATTAGTCATAGATGACTAATTTAATAGCATTATATTATTATATCGGTGATTAGTCAAACGTGACTAATAGGGCAAGAAGGAACCAATGGGGGATTGATCATGCATAAATAGGAAAAGGAAACCCCATAACAAGGTTTCCTTGGATGTAGCATTACTTATAGAGGGAGAATTATTCCAAATGAGTGGCAAGCTTTCCTATCGACTTTTCAAGGAAGGCAACCTCTGCTTCTAACATGGCCATTTTGTGTTCTACCGCAAGATTGACTCCCGACCTTTCTCCGTGAGATGGGGTTTGTTTGATGAGTTCTAATAACTTCTTATTATTGTTTAATCGTTCTTCCAACGCAGGTATTGTTTTTTCTAAAGGGAGAAAATCAATAAACATTAACCCAATATCTCCATGATAATTCACACTTTCGGCTGAAGATAAATTATTCAATAATAATTCGTAAAAATATTCTTTGCCACTATCATTGATAGAGTACACTTTTCGCGTCGGTCTGTTTCCTTCTTGCTCCAACTGAATGTCAATATATCCGTTATGACTGAGTTTATCTAAAGTGGCGTAAGCAGTAGGTTTTTTCATATCTGTAACTGCACTTAAGTTTCTCTCTATAAATTCATTGATTTGGTATCCATGTTGACTTTGGCTCATGAGCAATCCAAGTAAAATAAGCGAGCGTTGTTCCATTGAGATACCCCTTTCTGCTGTCATCTCTTGGAATATATTTTCTCGTATATTTTATTTATAGTCAATTGAGTGCTTACCAAAACTGTCCTCTTGAAAAAACCGATTTGCGCCTAGTCGTATTTCTCGTCTATTGCTAAAGTTGTTTGTCTTCCCATGGTCTAAAGGAGAACGGAATTCCAACCATTTTAGCTGTTAATTCATCATAGGATACTAAGTCTTTTTTGGATAACTCTTTTAAGGATCGTTTTCCTATTGCTCTTAATGCCATTTTCATTTCTTCTACACTCGCGGTTAAGAATTTTTCCGCTGTTTTTTCCCCTTCCTCGGTTTTAAATTGATCCCTGAATTTGCCATCATACCATATAGCTTGTGTAGGAGGTTCAAATGGGAGGGCATTCAATACTTGATCATGAGCAAGAGCAAACAACATGGCAGAGCCTAAATATACAGCGTCAGCTCCGAGTGCAAGCACTTTTAAGAAATGACCGGGTACTAAAAGTCCTCCTGAAACGATTAAACTAATCTTTCCCTTCATTTTTCTTTTTTCTAGATGATTCACAGCTCTAACTACCGCATGTAAGGTCGGGATTCCAAAGTCATCAAATAATATAGGCGGCGCCCCGTGCATGGCTCCTTGGCCGCCGTCAATGGCTATAAAATCAATTCCCATTAAGATTAAATGATCAATGTCTTCTTCAATTTTTCCACCTGCGCCAATTTTGACCCCTATCGGAACACCGCCTGATCTTACACGAAGCTCCTCCACAAGTAGCTTTATGTCTATTAACGTTTGATTTTCATAAAAGTTTTCATAAATGACCGCTTCTTCATTTTCCTTAAGTCCCATTACTTTACGGGCACGACCTGTTAAATTCTGCGGAGCGATTTTCTTCCCCATTCCCGCTATTGCACCTTGGCCTAATTTAATTTCTATCATGTCTGCCCGGTTAAATAAATGTTCCTCTTTTGCCCAGTCTGTTTTAGAAAATTGTAAAATATACTTTCCGGCAGCGTCTAATTCTTCGGGTAAGATTCCACCTTGCCCTGAATTGATCGCCGTTCCGGTCTTTTTAGCTGCCTTTGCTAAAGACAACCTTGCCTGTTCAGTAAGTGAAACCCCGTAACCCATGCCACTAATCATAAGCGGAATTTTTATATCCATTGGCTTTTTTGCCTTTGAACCAATGGTAACAGATATATCTACATCTTCCTCACCATCAACCGGAAATGGTGAGGTCTGTGCAGGGATAAACGTAATAGGATCCAAATTTGGCCATTTTTTAGAAGAGCCGCCAAGAGGACGATCCAGGACAGTCCCTGTTTCTGCCCGCAGGCTATTTTCTATCATATTTTGAACGCCCATATGCCGGAGACCTGGCATCAACTCCATCACATTTTCTTGATAACTGTCGGATAAAATAATTTTTCCGGCCTTTTTCACCATGAGTTTCATGATCCAGCGCCAGCAGATGAGCATGAATATCAACACGACAAATAAAAGAGTAACCATAGTAAAAGTCAGATAAAATAATAGGTTCGGCATAGTCATTTCTCCAATTGTTTGTCTTCCCATGGTTCAAAGGAAAATGGAATTCCAGCCATTTTGGCAGTCAATTCATCGTAAGAAACCAAATCCCTTCTCGATAACTCTTTTAAAGAGCGTTTTCCCATTGCCCTTAATGCCATTTTTATTTCCTCAATACTTGCTGTTATAAATTTCTCCGCCGATTTTACTCCTTCTTCAATCTTAAATTGATCCTTGAATTTCCCTTGATTCCAAACCACTTGTGTAGGTGGTTCAAACGGAAGTGCCTTTAATGATTGAGGGTGTGAGACGGTAAACAACATAGCTGATCCTACATAGACTGCATCGGCTCCGAGGGCGAGCACTTTTAAAAAATGGCCGGGTACTAGCAGCCCGCCAGAGGCAATTAAACTAATTTTTCCCTTCATGCCTCGCTTTTCTAAATGATTAGCAGCCCTGACAATTGCATGAAGTGTTGGAATTCCGACGTCATCAGATAAAATAGGAGCGGCGCCGAGTGTTGCTGCTTGTCCTCCATCAACCGCAATATAGTCAACACCAATGTAGATTAAATGATCAATATCTTCTTCAATTTTTCCGCCGGCCCCAATTTTTGCCCCAATGGGAACACCGCCTGTAATGCTCCGAAGCTCATCAGCAAGTTCTTTCAAATCATCCAGCGTTTGGTCTTCAACAAAATTATCATAAATGACGGCATCTTCATTTTCCTTTAACCCCATCAGTTCACGGGCACGACCCGTTAAATTTTTCGGAGATATTTTCCCGCCTGTCCCCAATAGTGCCCCTTGTCCCAGCTTAATCTCAATCATATCGGCCCGCTTAAGGAGATCTTCTTCCTTTGCCCAATTTGTTTTGGAGAACTGTAAAACATATTTCCCGCCTATATTTATTTCCTCAGGCAGGACGGCCCCTTCACCGGAATTAATGGCGGTTCCAACATTATTCGCAGCATTAGCTAAGGAGAGTCTTACCTCTTCACTAAGTGCGATTCCATAGGCCATTCCGCTGATCATTAACGGGATTTTTATTTTCATTGGCTTTTTAGCCTGTGGCCCAATGGTTACTTGCACATCTACATCATCTTCACCGTCAATTGGAAATGGTGATGTTTGGGCAGGGATAAATGTAATTGGATCTAAATGCGGCCACTTTTTTGAGGACCCCATCGGGCGATGGAGGATATCGCCTGTTTCTGCCCGCAGACTATTTTCAAGCATATTTTGAATGCCCATATGTCTGAGTCCCGGCATCAACTCCATCACATTTTCTTGATAACTGTCAGATAAAATAATTTTTCCCATATGCTTCACCATCAGCTTCATGAACCAACGCCATCCAAAAAGCATGAATATAAAGGTGATAAAAATAATCGCTACCATTCCAAAAGTTAAGTAATAAAGGATAATCTCCATAGTTATTGCTCCATATTCCACAAAAGTTAATAATAAAACCAATTATTCTTAGTATAGTCAAAAAAAGGAAAATATTATAAATCAAGATAGTATTTTTAAAATCGTATGAAATTATCAAATTACTCCAAACTATATACATATAAAAACAGGGGGATTATTGGATGAATATAATGAATGATATTGGTCACCGAGCTTGGCCATTACCATCAAAAAACTGGATTATGCGACAAACTTGGAGAAATCTATTGTTTTTACATTGGCCCATTCCACTTCATTTACTACGGCCGCATATTCCTTCTTCTTTACAAATTGATACTTTTAATGGCTCCGCATGGATAGGTGTCATTGTATTTGTATTGGAGGGGATCTTTCCTCGTGGATTATCTTCTATTTCTCTTACGCCCAAATTTCCTGAAGTAAACGTAAGGACCTATGTTACATGCGATGGAAAACCTGGTATTTATTTTTTATCTATCGATGTTGAGAACTGGGCTTCATTAAAGATTGCAAAGAGGTGGTATCATTTACCTTATTATTCCGCACGAATTTCTCTTCGAAAAGAAGGACAATCCTTTCATTTTCATACCAGACGGAATGGTAACGTTGATAAGCCTATTTCATTTAAGGGGAAATACGAACCGGTATCGGAGATTTATTTTCCAATGGAAGGAACGCTGGACCATTGGCTCACTGAGCGGTATTGTCTCTATAGTTCGAATAATGGAGTCAACGTTTATTGTGGTGAAATACACCATTTGCCTTGGCCTTTGCAAAAAGCAGAAATAGAGATAGTTGAGAATAGCCTTTTTTCTCCATTTCAGTTTGAACTTTCTCAAGTTCCTCCGATCGCTCATTTCTCCACAGGGGTTGATTCGTTTGTGTGGAATATTAAGAAAAAACGAATCTAGTAAAACAAAACGAAAAAGGAATAAATATTTAATTATGTATATTTTGACCAATTGGGATAAATTATATATTTGTGGTAATTATTACTGAAAAGTATCAATTTGAGGGGGAACCCAATGGTTAAGCATAAAACAAAAGTTGCATTCTCTTTAGCCACATTAATACTTCCATGGCTCACCGTTCCGTTTATGGGGAAAAGAAGTTTTTTTAGATTTTTACCTGTGGCAAGTTTTGTTAATTTAGTTATAAGTGCATTTAGTCTAATTTGTTATAGAAAAAAATGGTGGGTCACGAAAAATCCTATTTCTCCTGGTCCGATCGATTTCACCTATATATTGGGTCCTTATTTTGTAGCTACATTGTGGATTTTTAAATTAACATTCGGAAATTTCCCCAAGTACTTACTTACAAATATGGTATTGGATGTCATTAATGCTTTTCCTTTACCTTACATAGGGGGAAAGTTTGGAATTATCAAATTCATTAAGATGAAACATACTGCCTGGTATTTTATTTGTGTTTTCTTAGCGATCATTATTTATGGCTTTCAGTATATGGTAGAACAATCAATTAAGAAGGCGGGCATTTTTTCTGGAAGAAGGCATAGCGGTCTAGACAATAGATAAAAAAAGGACAAGTCGTTAGCAGGTCAATTGACAACTAACGGCTTGTCCATTTTTACATATGTTAAGCTACTCCCTGCTGGAAACAAGGATCATTGTAGTAAATTACTTCAGATAGAATTTTACTACCCTTCATATATTTGAGAGCCTCTCTTGCTGCCTCTTCCGTTTCATATTCAAACATGGAAATATTCGAGTCTAAGTAACGAGTGATGATCCACATAGTAATTCCTCCTATTTAATAAATAATTTCTGTCCAACAGACAGTTGTCTAAAACCTGGCTAAAGATATATAAGATATGTTTAACCTCAAGGATGATTTAGCATGATGAAATTAGCACTCTAAAATTTAATGAAGTAACTATTCCTTTCCTCACACCAATAATAAAGCAAAAGTATAAAAAAATAAAATGCTATAAAATTATAATAACAAATAAAAAAAACTTATATGGAAAAATATAGAAATTTAGTGCCTGACACCACCACAACTACATTAGATGTAAGCGGGACACATTAGTTTCAGGAATTCGTTCATAAATGGATGACTGTTCTTTTATTCTTCAGTATAATTCAACTATAGGAAGATATTAGGACGGTGAATAGGGTGAAAAAAATAACAGTTGAAAACTTGGTTCGGAAGTTTTCATTGAAAGTACTGGCCGGTGAAAATCAACTGCAGAAAGTGATTACGCAATCACGGGTTCATCGCCCAGGCTTAGAATTTGTTGGTCATTTTGATTTTTTTCCAACAGAACGAGTTCAAATTTTAGGAACAAAGGAAATTACTTATTTACATAAGTTAAGTAAAGAGGAACGTAAAATACGAATTGGTAATATTGTTCATTATCATCCGCCATGTTTTATCGTTACAGCCGGTTCAGAAGGACTTACCTATTTAACGCATCATTGTGTTGAACAGGGTATTCCTTTGTTGGTGACAAATAAACCTGAGACAACCTCTGAATTTATTACCAAATTGGATGCATATTTGGTCAAGGAATTAGCACCAGAAATTGCTGTGCATGGAGTGTGTATGAATGTGTCGGGCATTGGGATCTTACTTCGCGGGAATTCAGGGGTAGGAAAAAGTGAAACGGCGCACACGTTAATCCGCCGGGGACACCGGCTGGTAGCCGATGATATTATTGTCCTAAAGAAGCTTAGTCCGCAAACCATTTTGGGTACTCATGACGGGAAAACCAGGGAATTTTTGGCGCTTCGTAGTATCGGTTTGTTAAATGTGGTTCGTTTATACGGCCGCAAGGCGTTTCAAGATGAAACCCGTATTGCTCTTGATATCCATTTAACTAAATGGGAAAAGGATGCCTTGTATAATGATTTAGATCAGGAGTTTCACTATACAGACTATATGGGTGTTAAGATTCCATCCATGGAAATCCAGCTCCAGCCTGGACGTGATGTGGCGGGGTTAATTGAAGCAGCAGCAAATAACTGGTATTTGAAGCAGCAAGGATACAGCGCGGCTGAAGAGTTCATGAGCAGGATTGAAGCCGATATTATAAACTCAGGTATCGAATAACGATTGAAGTATTAGTTTGATAGAGAACCGTTGTGTAAGAGAGTTGGTCATCATCGCCTTGATGATGACCAACTTCGCATCCTCTCACACATTTCTAAACTTCTGTTTTATTAGGAACTGGATGGTTTGTTACAATGGTTAGCCTTGTTTTCATAAAGACTTCACTGCCTACATAGACTCGTGCCTCAGCGATGAGAGCGAACAAAAGCGTGCCTGCTGCGACATGAAGCATCGCCCATGAGATATCAATAGACGAAGCGATCGTCAGAACTCCCAATACTATTTGAATGAGAACAGTAATAGCTGAAAAAATAAGTCGATTTTGAAGCTTTTCCTCCCACCCTTTTTTGAAAGATAAAAAGACAAGGAAGAAGATGTACAAGGCAGAAATGAATGCCAACCCTCTATGGATGGTTTGAATCATTTCTGGACCTGTCACAGGTAAGATTGAACTTCTACATCCAAACGAACCACACACCATTCCCAATGACTCATGCTTTACATATGCCCCAAATCCAAATACCAACAGCAAAAGAACCAGAACGATACTGAAGTGCCGTTTGATCCCTTTTTGATGGCCAGAATAGTCGTCAGCATCGATTCGAATATGGGCTTTCTCACCGGTTCGTCCCCAAATCCAGAGGAGACTTGCTAGAAAGAGCATCGCAATGAGTAAATGACTCGCTATAATACTTGTCGGTAAATCTTTTAACACGACGAGTGCACCTAGGAACACTTGGATGATAAGTAAAATAAGCATCCAAAATCCAACTGTACGAACCAATGGACTTGCTTCCCTGCGTAAAATATGGGCGAATAGGAGAATAGAAATAATTCCAAGAATGGCCCCTATCACTCGATGTGTGAATTCAATTAAAGTTTCCCCATGTAAAGTTGGAACAATGTCACCATTACAAAGGGGCCATTCAGGTCCACATCCCATCCCAGACTTTGAGGAAGCCACATAGCCCCCAAAGACAATTAATAAATATGTGAGCAATATGGTGAACAAAGCTAATCGCTTTATTGTCACGCCCACCCCTCCTTAAAAGTAGCTTATTACGAGAACATCCCCATGCTCCGTTACCTACCATTTTTTCCGGGAGTACCTAAATCTAACGGTATGAATGTGAACACTTTGTGAACTAGTAAAAAGAAATGGCTCGGATTAACTTTCCCGAATAATGGTTGAAGGCGCATGAAGTATACATTAATATGGACTTAACCTTGGCATCCTGTTGATTGTAGCAGAAGGTGCGGTGACCAACAGGCCAATTTATCAGAGCCAAATAATAAAACATATAAAACGTAAAGGACAGATTATTATGAAGTTTGTGTTAGCGCCCGATTCATTTAAAGAAAGTATGACGGCGAAGAAGGCTGCCCTTGCAATGGAAAAAGGGGTGAAAGCTGTTTTCCCTAACGCAGAATGTGTCATTGTTCCCATGGCTGACGGCGGGGAAGGAACAGTAGAGTCCCTCGTAAGTATGACCAACGGAGAAATTATAAAGACAGAAGTCATTGGTCCATTAGGAGAAAAAGTGATTGCGGAATATGGCCTTTTAGGTGAAGGACAAACGGCCGTGATTGAGATGGCCAGTGCAAGTGGTCTTGAATTAATCAAACCAAAAGAAAGAAACCCGTTACTGACGACAACCTATGGAACAGGCCAATTAATCAAACATGCTTTAGACAAAGGTGTAAGGCGCTTCTTGATTGGAATTGGCGGAAGTGCCACCAATGATGGCGGAGCAGGAATGCTGCAAGCGCTGGGAGTTTCATTTAAGGATCAGGCTGGAAATGAACTGCCTTTTGGCGGGGGAGCATTACAGCAACTGCATTCCATTGATATGAGTGGATTAGATGAACGGATTAAAATGGTTCAAATCGATGTCGCTTGTGATGTCACCAATCCACTAATTGGTGACAATGGCGCCTCAGCTATTTTTGGTCCTCAAAAAGGAGCAACTCCGGAAATGGTAAGAGCTCTTGACCAAAATTTAGCACATTTTGCTGATGTGATTAAAAAACAATTAGGTGAAGATATTGCCTATTTGGATGGTGCTGGAGCTGCAGGCGGACTTGGTGCGGGGCTAGTGGCTTTTTTAAATGCCCAGCTAAAAAAAGGAATTGATCTGGTCATTGAATATACAGGCCTCGAGGAGCAAGTCAAGGGAGCAGACTATGTTTTTACAGGAGAAGGCAGCATTGATGGCCAGACCTTGTTTGGTAAAACACCTTATGGCGTGGCTGCGATCGCTGAAAAATATTCCGTTCCGGCGATTGCGTTTGCCGGCCGAATTGGCGATGGAGTAGAGTCCCTGTACGACAACGGGTTTACTGCCATTATTGGAATCTTAAAGGGTGTGACTACATTAGAGAAAGCACTCGAATGTGGGGAAGAAAACTTAGCTTTTGCGGCAGAAAATGTATGCCGTGTCTTGAAGATATAGTAAACCTGCAGGCCGCCCCAAAGAATAAACATGAAAAAGTTGAACCGTGCTATTAGGTTCAACTTTTTTATTTTTTTCAAAGCCAGGATGTAATCCATACCTTCCTTCGCATAGGGGTGGAAATTAAGGAAATAATAGTAAATATCAGTCTTTTAAGGAGTTTTCAGAGATGAGTTTCTTTAAGCAGAATTCTTCTTTATTAAGCCGTTCTAATGACCTCTCAAATGATATCGAGGAAAATATAAAAAAAATACAAGAGTATTTTTGTCATACAGAAGATTTGATGCAAAAAGAACTACTATTTTCTAACCATAAGTGTGTCATTTTATATCTTGAACCGCTGGTGAATAAAGAACTTCTCCAATCTTCCATTATTGAACCTACATTAGAAGCGAAGGAAAGCGAGATTGAAAAAACAGTCCGTGCAGCCGAAGTCAAAAGGACTTCCGAAGTAACAGAATCAGGCAAAAATTTATTAGACGGGTTTTGCTTAATTTTGTTAGAAGACGACCCTCAAGCTTATTTGGCTTCAGTAGGAGGAATAGAAGGAAGGGCTATTCAGGAAGCAACGAACGAGCGGAGCGTTAAAAGTTCTTATGATGGTTTTGTTGAAGGTTTTAGTCCGAATCTCCAACTTTTAAGAGTGCGGATTAAAAGTCCACAGTTAAAGGTGAAATACTTTACGATTGGAAACATTTCTAATACGAAAGTGGGGATGGTCTATTTAGAAAATCTGGCAAATCGAGAGCTTATTGATGAAGTGGAGCGGAGATTAACTTCTATTGAGATGGATCAGCTTTATTCAGCTGGTGAACTAGAGGAGCTGATTGAGGATCATCCCTTTTCCCCATTTCCACAAATATTAGCTACGGAAAGGCCAGATCGAGTGGTTTCGTATATAACGGAAGGGAAAATTGCTATCATTGTCGATGGGAATCCTCGTGTGCTAGTCGTCCCTATTACTTTTTTTTCCTTTTTTCAAACACCTGATGACTATAATAGCAGATGGATTGTGGGTTCCTTCTTTCGTTTAATCCGCATTGTGAGTTTTATTATTGCCATTAGCCTGCCTGCTATTTACATTGCTATTGTTTCCTTTCATTCAGAAGTCCTTCCGATTGGCATTTTATACTCCATCAGGACCTCCTTAGAGTTTGTTCCCTTTCCTCCGCTTGTGGAAGCCTTAACCATGTTGGTTATTTTAGAATTATTAAAAGAGGCTTCCGTTCGCCTGCCTTCGCCTATCGCTCAAACCATCGGGATTGTTGGGGGATTAGTCATTGGGACAGCAGTAGTAGATGCTCATATTGTGTCTAATATGATGATTGTTGTGATTGGGTTTACAGCCATTTCCTCATTTGTGGCACCTATCAATGAAATGGGGACTAGTGCACGATTATTAGGGTTTCCAACAATGCTGGCTGCTACATGCTTTGGTTTTTTTGGAATCGTCTTTGTGTTAATGATCATCTTTATGCATTTAAGTAAATTAGATTCTTTTGGATCACCCTATTTTTCCCCATTTGCCCCATTTAAGAAGGAGGATCTTAAAGATTCGTTCATAAGGCTTCCACACTGGAAATTAAATACCCGTCCCACAGATGCTAGACCAGTGTTTACAAAACAACAAGGACGAACAAGGGGGTGGAAGAAGAAATGATGAAAAGCGATCAGTCTATTACAAGATTTCAGCTGTTTTTTATTTTGATTCAATCTCAAATTGGTGTGGGGTTATTATCATTGCCTAATACCGTGCAGTCATCAGCCAAAGGAGACGGATGGATATCTACTCTTCTTGCGGGATTGGCAGTACAAGTTATGCTTTTTATCTATTGGCATTTATTAAAACGATTTCCAAAGCTGATCTATACGGAAATAACTAAAAAGATACTAGGGAATTATTTGGGGAAGTTGCTAAACTTGTTCATCTATATATATTTCATCCTTGTCGGAGGCCTGGCGACGATATTACTGATTAAAATCGTTAATTTGTGGTTATTACCGTTAACACCAAGTTGGATCATATCATTGCTTATTTTGACTGCTTGTATCTATTTAGCAATTAGTGATTTGAGGATCATTGCAAGATTCTTTGTACTGGCATCTTCGTTAATCCTGCTATTATGGCTTACCACCTGTTTAAGCTGGTTTACCCCGAGAGAGTTTCAATACATACTTCCGCTGGGCAGTTCGGGATTAAAAAATATGATAGTGGGAAGTAAAAATTCACTACTCGCCATGCTGGGATTCGAAGGACTGCTGTTTTTCTTCCCATTTATTATTGAAAATAAAAAAGGAGTATTAAAGACCATATCAATGGCCAACCTTTTCATCACCATGTTTTACACTTATTTTATGTTCTTAACTCTCATCCATTTTACTACCGGTCAATTGGCACAAATGAGAGAGCCTATTGTAAATTTACTAAGGGGAATCGCATATAATGTGGTCGATCGTGTCGATCTTATTTTTCTATCGATATGGATTGTTCCGATGACTACTTCCGTCATCGCCTATTTATTTTTTGCTTGTAAGAGTTTAAATGTAGATAAGAAGAACTATCCTAAAGCCGTCTTAGTAAATGGACTCATTGTTTTTTTGATTACCTTGATTCCTAATGATGATGCCATGATTAATCTTTTTAACAAATATGTCTATTATTTAAGTTATCTGGTCGTCTTTTTGATCCCGATCTTGCTATTAATTCTTTCGTTGTTATTGAAAAAGCATGAAATGAGTGAATCTGTATGAGAAAAATAGTCCTCATGATTTTACTAATCACTTCCATTCTGTTGACTGGCTGTTGGGATCAGCGGCAGCTAGTAAATCGAACATTGTTAAACGGAGTTAGTTTCGATCTTAACGAAGAGGGGAAGATTGAGGGGGCTGTAAGAGCATTATACATACAAAATAAAGGAGCAGGTCAATTCGAGGTACAGGATGAGTTAGTTGAATCGGTTAGACCAACTGTAGTTGGTTTAGGGTTAGATGTAGACAGTAAAATATCGGGTGTAATAGATGCTGGTAAAGCGCACATAATCATAATAGGTGAGGAGCTGGCGAAAAAAGGAATCCACCCATTCGTTGAATTTATGTACCGAAAAATGGATTCTAATTTGTCCGCCAAAATTGTTATAAGTAAAGGTAAGGGGAAAGATATTCTTTCTATGGAAAAGGAAAAAAGCCCAATTGCCTTCGTTATTTTGCAATTACTGAAGGGTGCACAAGCGGATACGGTTATACCGAATAAAACAGTCTTTAGAGTTTGGAATAACATATTAGATCCTGGTAAAGATATGATTTTACCCTATCTTGAAAGAGTTGAGTCGAATAAAGTGGAAGTGTATGGAGTAGCTTTATTTAATGGTGATAAATATACAGGTACAACATTATCAAAAGAAAAAAGCAGTATATTATTACCCTTAATGGATCAATTAAATACGACGAATAATATGGTTTTAATGCTAGGCCCAAGCAGCAGCCGCCGATCCATATCGTTTGCAACGAGGGATATAAAAAGGAACTTAGAAGTCCAAGTGGATAAGAATCAGAAAATTACTTTCAAAATTAATCTCAAAATGAATATTGAAATACTTAGCTATCCTCAGGATATTAAAAAGGGGCTAAACATCAAAAAACTAAATCAAGATCTTTCAAAGGAATTAACCAAACAAGCAAAGGAGGTCACCGACACATTATTAAAATCCAATTGTGATGCATTGGGAATTGGAAGACAAATCTCTAGTTTTCACCCTGAATTATGGAAGAAAATCAATTGGGAAGACGAATATAAAAATGTCCAATTTGAGCCGAACGTAAAGGTAAACATCATAAAAACTGGGAATGTATATTAGAATGTTACAATAAAAAATGCCATCCCTCTATAAATAAAGGGTGGCATTTTTTTGACTGATTAGTCTATAATAGTTACCTTTAATTGTTTTACACCAAACTCAACGGCATCTTGATGGGAAGGAATAAAGACATCAATTCTGTTTCCTTTAATTGCACCGCCAGTATCTCCAGCGATTGCTTCACCATAGCCTTCTACATACACTTTACTGCCAAGTGGTATAACAGATGGGTCAACGGCAATCACTTTCTTATCTGGGTTTGCCTTTAGGTTAATTCCAGTAGCGGTAGTGCCAGAACATCCCTCACATGAAGCTGTGTAAGCTGTAGCTCTCACAGTTATTTCCTTTGAACTCTTATTTTCTGTTGACGCAGCTTCCACCTTAGGTTCACTTTCCTTTGGTGCCTGTGCAGTCGGCTTTGCAGGTTCTTTTTGTACGGCTTGCTTAACAGGTTTTTCTGTTACAACCTTAGTAGAAGTAGTTGTAGTAGTATTTAAACCCTCATAGATTAATAGATTTAATCCAGGATGGATGAGATCGGTAGTTAATTTGTTCCATTCTTTAAGTTGCGGAACAGTTACTTGATAATCCATGGCGATGTCCCATAATGCATCACCTTTTTTAACAGTATAATGTTTTTCTGGAGCAATTGTTAATTGATCACCAGGGAAAATTAGGTCCGTGGTTAGATTATTCACCGTTTGGATATTTTCTAAAGATATATTATTTTCGCGTGAAAGATCCCAAAGGGTATCCCCTTTTTGTACAGTAATCGTTGCAGCTTGTACATTAGCACTTACAGTTACTGAGAGTACAGCAACTGCTAAAATTGATAGTATTCTTTTAAGCATTTCTTTTACCCTCCATGTTCTTTGGTTGCTAAGTTTTCTAAATAGTAACATAGAATTTTCTGAAACAAAGAACAGAGAGATGTTAAATCCTTTACATACATGGCATTTATATTGCAATAATATTTCTAAGGACAAATAAAAAACACTGCTACACTATAGGAAAAAGTAGTGTCTGCAGTGTATTGTCTGGATATTTGGACGGTTCTCTCTTTGGTGTTAATTTAAGATAGTCACCTTTAATTTTTTTACACCAAAATCAATCGCATCCTGTTCAGATGGAATAAACACGTCAATTCGATTTCCTTTGATTGCGCTGCCTGTATCTGCGGCAATCGCTTCACCAAAGCCTTCTACATAAACCTTACTGCCCAGAGGAATGACAGATGGGTCAACAGCGATGACCTTTTCATCTGGGTTATCTTTGATATTAATACCGGTCTTGGTAATTCCTGAACATCCTTCACATGAAGCTGTATAGGCAGTGGCCTTCACGGTAATTTCCTTTGCACTTTTACTTTTACTTTTACTGCTAGTTACTTTTATGACAGGTGTACTTTTCTTTTTTGCTTGTGCAATAACGGGTTTTGCAGATACCGGGAATGGTTCAGTAACGGCTGGTGCCGCAGGATTCACAGGTATATCTGTTTCAAGCATATCCGCATCCTTTTGGATATTTTCTAAGGTTTGATTATATTGATCCCATCGGGTATTGTCTTGTTTTACAGTTATCGTTGCGGCTTGTACATTAGCACTGACAGTTACTGAGAGTACAGCAACTGCTATCAATGTTTTAAATGTTTTTAGCATTGTTTACCCTCCCTGTTCTTTTTGGCAGCTAATTTTTCCTTATCGTAACATGGATTTTGCTGAAACAAAGAACAGGAAAATGTTAAAAGCTTTACATCTATGGCAATTATATTGCAATAATATTTCGCAGTTTACCTAATAATCTGAAAACGGGACTATTTTACTGCCTTTAAATGATAAAAGCCCAGTAGTGACAACTACTGAGCTTAATTTTCGTTTATTACAATTATGTTACAAATTACATAAGAATCATCATCTAACAATAGGGGTTGGGTATATTTACCTACGTATTTTAGTCCGATTTCATTTCTCCGATGTTCTAATCAGCACATTAACGACTCATGGTATTCGACAAAACGTTACTTTACGGAAGAATATTGCCGGCGGCGCGATAAATACGATACCATTCCTCACGAGTTAATTGTATGTCACTTGCTTTGCAGCAGTCCTTTAATCTGTCGATATTCATTGTCCCGATGACTGGCTGCATATGGGCTGGATGGCGTAGTAGCCAGGCGATTGCGATGGTAGTGCTGCTGACTCCATATGTAGCGGCAATTTCATCAATCTGCTGGTTCAATTCCGGAAACTTTTCGCTTCCAAGGAAAACGCCTTCAAAGAATCCGTATTGGAATGGGGACCAGGGTTGGATGGTGATATCGTTCAAACGGCAATAATCGAGAACGCTTCCATCCCGGTTTATCGCAGAATCATTCTCCATGTTGACATTAATTCCATTTGAGATCATTGTAGCGTTCGTAATACTTAATTGCAGCTGGTTAGCTACGAGTGGCTGCTTCACAAACTTTTTAAGCAATTGGATCTGCATTGGATTTTGGTTGGAAACGCCAAAATGACGGACCTTTCCAGAAGTTTCAAGGATATCGAAGGCCTCAGCCACTTCCTCAGGCTCGACAAGTGCATCCGGGCGATGCAAAAGCAGTACATCGAGATATTCAGTCCTCAATCGTTTTAATATCCCATCGACAGATTCCAAAATATATTCTTTAGAAAAATCAAACATGCCCTTACGGATCCCGCATTTAGATTGCAAAATAATGTTCTCGCGAATATTTGCATTCATGTGGATCGCATCTGCAAAAATTTCCTCACATACGCCGCCGCCATAAATGTCGGCATGATCAAAGAAGTTTGCCCCTTCTTCTAAGGCAGATTGAATAAAATGCTCTGACTCTTTCTTCTCTAGCGAGTTAATACGCATACACCCAACAGCTACGACGGGCACTTCTAAAGAACTGCTTCCGAGTTTCATGGTTCTCATCAACTATTTCCCTCCAATATGTGATTTTTGGTGAATGATGCCGATATGTAAATGGATTATTTAATTTTTGCTTCCGGCAACATTACCAGACCCATTCCCTCCTTATTTTGTCACACACGATGAATGTATAGCAATTTTTAACACAATAGGAGTTTCTATTTCTGTAGAAGCAACAGTCTTTTTCGGGAATAAAATTATTAAGGAACCGGCTACTTGTCTCAGGCAGATTAAAACGCCGTGCATATTTTATTGATAAGTACTATCCGGCGATAGCTAATCAATCATTTAGCATGGCTTTATTTTTGCAAAAGGGGCTGGTTTTTCTTGGCACGAACACCATTAGCAAGTATACTGCAGAAATCATTTGCGATGGCAGGTTCTGAAATGGACAAACAATCTGGTACTGGACAAGCTTTTACACTAAAACATAATCATTCACAAGATACTTTTCTTACACACGATATGGTGCATAACGGTGTGCAATTGAATCAAAGGATTGTCATTGTGGGAGCAGGTTTGGCGGGTCTCACATGCGCGTACCGTCTAAAACAGGCGGGGATCATAGCAACAATTTATGAAGCGTCTGAACGTGTTGGCGGACGTTGTTGGACAAGGAGGAATTATTTCAAAGACAATCAAATGGTCGAGCGCGGGGGGGAATTGATCGATACGTGCCATACGGAGATCCAGGACCTTGCGAAAGAATTAGGCTTAAAATTAGACCATTTAATCATGTCAGAGGCCATTGGTACCAAGCCATTTTATTTTTTTGATCAACGTCCGTATTCCTTTCAGGAAGTAACCGATGATTTTATCAAAATCCTCCCCCAACTACAAAGGGATCTGAAAGAAGCGGGTGAAACGACTCTTTATAATTGTTATACGGAACGAGGATATGAGCTGGATCATCTGTCGATTGTTGACTATATCAATGAAACGGTACCTGGAGGCATCAGTTCTCGTTTTGGCAAGTTATTAGCCTTGGCCTATTCCGTTGAATTTGGAGCAGACGCCAGTGAGCAGAGTGCACTAAATCTTCTTTATATGTTAGGGGCTGTAGAAAAAATGAACTTTCAAATGTACGGAGATTCAGACGAATGTTTTCATATTTGCGGTGGCAATGATCAAATCCCTGCCATATTAGCAAAAAAGCTTCACGGACAAATCCATTATAATGCTGAACTAATCAAAATAGACCAGCACAGTCATCAGAAGATAAAGCTGGTTTTTAAAAATAATGAAAAAGAATGGGAGGTCATAGCGGATAAAGTAATTATTGCTATCCCAGTTAGTATTTTAAAAACGATAGATTATCAGAATGCAAGATTTTGCCCATTAAAGGCGGTGGCGATTGAAGAGCTTGGAATGGGCATCAATACAAAGCATCATGTTCAATTTACCAATCGATTTTGGAATGAACTTGGAAATAATGGCGAAACATTTGCGGACACAGGCTATCAGCAAACGTTTGAATCATCACGGGCTCAACCAGGTCTATCGGGGATTCTGGTTAATTATACAGGTGGTAAAAATGCGGCTCAGCAATTTGCAGTCACAGACGAAAAATTAATAGAGACGACGCGTAACTTTTTGGACAAACTAGAACCTGTATTGCCAGGCAGCGTTAATAATTGGAACGGGTTAGCCACCATCGACCATTGGCTTAGTAATCAATGGAGCAAAGGGGCCTATTCGTATTGGAGGGTAGGGCAGTATACGAAATTCGCTGGTATTTTAGGGGAAAGGGAAGGGAATATCTTTTTTGCCGGTGAGCACACATCAATCAAGTATCCAGGGTATTTGAATGGTGCAGTCGAGACGGGTGAGAGGGCTGCACAAGAGGTCATCCGAGATTTGAAAATACAGTAGGAACATAAATAAAAGGCTAACATATATGGAAGCTGCTGGTTCCTATTTGTCAGCCTTTTTTTGAATAGGGAGTGGGTTACATTAAAAAATGTCTCTTAGTTCACTATCAGAATAAATCGAAATGAGGACAACTGCTTTTCCATCACCAATATTTTTAACAAAATGGGGTACACTAGCGTTCCAGCTGAAGGAATCCCCTTCTTCAATGATCATGGAGTCCTCGCCTTGTTCTGCTAGGACTTTTCCTTCTAACACCAAATGACACTCTTCTCCTTCATGAGCATTTAATTCACCCATAGAAGCGCCCGCAGGAAATTCGACAAGCATCATTCTTAAGCCGCCTTTAGAGGTTAAATGTTCAATCTTTAAGTGGTTAAAAGTGGAGTGAGTCCGTTCATTTTTTCTAACAACCCGCATATGCTCTTTTTTTTCTAATAATAAATACGGTAAAGGAACCCCAAGAAAGGTTGCAATTGTTTGCAGCGTGCTAATAGATGGAGAGGTATTATTGTTTTCAACATTGCTGATAAATCCTTTAGACAGCCCTGTTCCTTCACACATTTGCGCAATGGTGATTCTCTTTCGATTTCGTATCGCACGAATTTTTGCTCCGATTTCCAAATGATTCACCTCTGGTGATCGTTTATTCTAGCTTACCATTCTTTCGGCTGGTAATTTAAGTCAGAAAATAATTGATTCTTTTCTTTTTTCGATAAGTCACGCCACTGTCCAATCGGCAGGTTGCCTAAATGGATGTTCATGATCCTTGTCCGCTGCAAGCGGACAACCCCGTAGCCGAGAGCTGAGCACATCCGGCGGATTTGGCGATTTAACCCTTGTGTTAAGATGATTTGAAATACATATTTAGATAGTTGGGTTACTTTACATGGAAGTGTCTTTGTATCGAGAATTTCAACCCCGGCCGCCATCTTCTGTAAAAATTCAGGAGTAATCGGTTTGTCGACGGTAACGATATATTCCTTTTCATGCTTATTTTCGGCACGTAAAATTTCATTAACTATATCACCATCGTTCGTTAGAAGGATGAGGCCGTCAGAATCCTTATCCAATCGTCCAATATGGAAGATTCGTAAGGGATGGTTGACTAAATCAATGATATTTCCCTTGATATGCCTTTCCGTCGTACTCGTAATTCCGACCGGTTTATTTAAGGCGATATAGACATAATTATGGGCAACTTTAATCTGGCTCCCGTTGATTCGAACATCATCCCCCGGTTCCACTTGACTGCCCATTACCGCCACTTGCCCATTAATCGTAACCTTTCCTTCACTAACTAACTTATCGGCCCCTCTTCTAGATGCCTTCCCAGACTCGCTAATAAACTTATTAATACGCATGATACACACCCTAAATGGAGAATTGTATTTTTACCATACCCAACTGCCACTGTTTTTTCAAGTCCTTCTGGTGCCTGACACCAGGTAGAGGAGATATTTATCTTTTAATGTAGAGAGAAGATTGTCGAATAGAGAGAGAATTTCCGATTAAATTTCTTAAAAAACAGGTAAGTAGGATTACTTTTCCTTTGATTTTTTGACAAAATATTCTGATTACGTATGTTACTTTTATTAGTAATAATGACATAAATTGGGGAGATTACGATGAAAAAACTTTCTATTATTTTTGTTTTGTTGTTTAGTATATTCCTATTTACGAGTCAAGCAGATGCTAGTGGCGGTTCACAGCTAATTATTATTAATAAGAAGACCAACACTCTTGCCTTTTATGATAGTGGAAAACTAGTTAAAACATTTAGAGTGGCTACAGGTCGAACCAGATCACTTACTCCGGAAGGCAAATTTAGAATTGTTACGAAAATCGTTAATCGGCCCTATTATAAATTGAAAATCCCAGGAGGAGATCCACGGAACCCTTTAGGTAACCGCTGGATGGGATTGGAAGCAAGAGGTACCTATGGGACAACCTATGCAATTCATGGGAACGCCAATGAAAATTCAATTGGTACCTATGCCAGCTCAGGCTGCATTCGGATGCACAATTCAGAAGTACGCTGGCTCTATAGCCACGTTAGTAAATATACATCAGTTATCATCACCCATACCGATAGCAGCTTTGATTCCATTGCCAAAGCGAACGGATACGGGAACGGCTGGGCTGAACTAAGCGGGAACAAGTATTATTATGTTGATGGTGAAGTAAAAACCGGCTGGCAATCGATCAGTGGGGAAAGCTATTTCTTTAATGATAAAGGGGTTATGCAGACTGGCTGGCTTACCCAGAATGGACAGAAATATTATCTCAATAAAAAAGGTGTCATGAAAACCGGCTGGCTCGAAAAAGACGGTAAGAAGTACTATCTCGACCAAACGGGTGTGATGAGAAAGGGCTGGATTGCTGACAACGGAAAGAATTATTATCTAGATAATAAGGGGGAGCTGCAAACCGGCTGGTTATCGGTGGATGCGAATCGGTATTATCTTGATCAAAGCGGTGCAATGAAAACAGGCTGGCTTGCTGATAGGGGAGAATGGTACTATTTCGATGATACAGGGCTGATGAAAACAGGTTGGATCAACTCTGAAGGCAGATGGTATTTCCTTAATGATCAAGGTGTAATGAAAAATACACAGGAACTCGTTAACAATATTCAGTGGGATTATCTCGACAAAAGCGAAAATACCGAATTGGAGGGGGCAAATGTTTTAGCAGAAAGGTACAAATTATCCAGCCATGAGTCCGTCGTGACTGGCTGGTTGAATTACAAGGAGAAATGGTATTACCTTTACGTAAGTGAAGATATGGTTGCCAGTGCGATGAGTGAAGGGTGAATAGAGTTTATAGGATAAATTACCTTATAGATTAATAGACCTCTTAAAGCGCCTCCATGAGGTGTTTTTTTGTAATATTGACCTAAAAAAGAAAGATAAATCGCTGGTTTACATTTTTGTCTACATGTTTACATTATGTATACTTTGCGTTTACAAAAGCGTAAACATGTAGACAAACTAGTACACATCAAGTAATAGCGCTGTGTATACAGATTTGTAATCTTTGTTTACAAATATCTTAATAACATTGGGACAATAAAATGATGTTAGTTTACTGATTACAAGGGGAAATGGTATTACCTCTATGTCGTGAAAATTTGGATGCTGGCGTCATAAATGATGGATAAAGGACTATCCCCTTTTCCCTTCATTTGATGATTATGTTCAACTTCGATGGAGTATGTATGTGTGAATGAGTAAGGATTAAAGAACAAAGACTTGAGGTTTTTAAGAAGTTATAGGACTTGTATTCAAATTTGTAGACGTGTTTACCAATTTGCATACAAGTTTACGTTTTGTATACTTCGTGTTTACAAAAATGTTTTCAAGTAGACAAACTGGTATACACCGTATAACCAAACCATGTATATTTGGTTGTTATTATTGAATACAGAAGTTTGATAACGTTATTGTGTGAATTCAAGTTGGATAGCGAGGTTAGAGGAATGTTATTCTTCCAATCCTACATCATTAAAACGCTCAGGGCAGCTCTAAGAAAAATGGGAAAGCTGCTACTTCTACGTGTGAAAGAGGTAGAAAGAACACTCAGGCTCTCTTCAGCAACAATCAGTGGGGTCATCTCGAGAAGGATGAAGGTAATGATTCAAATGGGTCAGATTTATTTAAGGAAAAGTACAAGGATATTTTTGGGGGTTAAAGGTCACTTTGTCACGATGTTGGTTGGATCGGTAATCCGCATATAAGGTTAATACAGCTTATATCTTAGTAAGGATAGTGTGGTCTGCTAGGTCGATGAATTTAGGTCAGTACACTAGGCCCCCCTTTTCTTCCTCATTATCCTAGATCGGTAAGGCTCCGCTTTGATGGTATGATTTTTTGTCTAGAACTATACTTAGTGAAATAGTGAATCAACCATGAGGAATTATGGTAAGTTTACATTATTGTGTACTTGTTTACAAAGTTGTACACTTGATGTTTACAATTATGTATACATGTAAACAAACCCGTACACATTCTGATATGGAGCTTTGTGTACAAATTTGTCATCGGTGTTTACAAAAAAGTATACAACGCACTAAAGTTTACATATTGTTTACATCATTACAGTTATATTTTTTTTTACTAAGAAATCTTGAAGAATCTATTAATCTTCTATAACCTAAGAGAAGGAACTAGAATTACATACCCAGTATAAAAAATAATAAATCTATAAATTGAAAAGGAATGATATTAATGACTAAATCCAGAGTTGCAGCTATTGATGTAGGGAATGACTCAATTAAGGCTATTTTCGGAGAACTTGAATATGAATTAAATATTCCTAACATTATTGCTAGAGATACAGAAGATCGACCTGTTATTGGAATTGAAGAACTTGATAATAAAAATCCATTAGATGGCATTCACATCAAAGTCCACTCCCCTGCTTTAAAAGAGAACAACGGAATTTTCCGTATTGGTAATCTAGCTACTAAAAGTATTAATGCTACTGAGTTAGACCCTGGCAGCAGCAAGTCAGAAGAAGATCAAACATTAATCATGCTCTTTGCAACATTAGCTTTAGACGCAGTAAGGGAAAATAACTCAAATGCTTTCCCGCGCACTAAAAATATAATTGATGCCAATTATACTCTAGGAACAGGTCTTCCCCTTCGCGAAGTAAAAGAAGGAAAAGATGCCGGCTACCGCTCTAAACTAGTAGGTTCAGTCCATCAAGTTGAATTCCTTGTCACTCCAAAGTACCAAGGGTTAAAAGTTAATATTAAATTTGATGAAGTAAAAGTATATCCTGAAGGTTTCGCTGCATTTATCAATCTTGTTTTGGATAATAGCGGGAAAATCATCAATAAGGATCTAATTGATAAGCGCATCTTAATTCAAGATATCGGTGGATTATCAACAGATATCGCCGTCATCAAAAATCGTAATGTTGATGATGATAAAGCTCAAGGCTTTAATCTAGGGGTTTCAGAATCATTAGAAGCAATTCGCGAAGAAATTAGAACAAAGCATGGCGTTGAGCTCGATAGCCGCCGTGATGTAGTTGAGATTATTACGAAGAAGAGTGACCGCAATCATATTATGGTAAAAGGAAGCCGGACAAGCGTACATGATATTACCGACCGCATCTTGCTTGATCTAGCTAAAAAGCAATATCGTTTGCTGCGTAATGTTTGGCAGAGAAACTCCCAAACAGAAATTTGCTACTTTGTTGGCGGCGGAGCTAATGTCTTAAAGGAATATCTTAAAACGTTAAATAACAATTTAGACGGTTACAATATTGATTTCTTTGAAGATGAGAAAGAAAGTATTTGGATGATGGCTAACGCTTATTATAAACTTATCATCGACTTTGTTCGAAAGTCAGAAAAACAACAACCAGCGCCTAGAGTTGAACCTGTAAAAGCTAAATAAGGTGATTATATATGAAAAAGCCAGCCTCAAATGAGGTTCAGAGGGGTCAAGCCATATCCTTTCGCATCCCCTCTGATACACCTGACCATATCTTAAAGCATTTACAAAAGTTGAAGGATACAGAGCGAAGGAATTTTTCTAGTAAAATTGCCGAGTTTGTGATGCAAGGTGTGAGTGGTTCTGTTTCGCGGGAAAAGGAGACCATTACGATCCCCCTCCCCCACAAGTTAACGAAAGCCCAGCGGAATTGGTTGAAGCATGAGCATTCAGAAGCCTTGCTGGGAAGTATTCTTTATCAGCTGATTTCTGATCCAGTTCGTTCGACTGCACTGCTGGCATCATTAAACAGTCATTCAATCGATATCGATGAAGCTTTGTATCTTCAGGAAGAAGTATTTCCCGAGAAACTCCAAAAAGATGACAGTTATCTTCAGATTGCTGCCGGTAAGGAGGATCCACCAACCCCTATCGACTTAAGCGATATGGATGATGACCTTAGTGATTTTGACTGGGAAGATGCAAAAGAAAAGCAGCCTTCACCTGAAGAAGAGGAAACTGAAGTCGAGTTAGATATCGACGACCTACTTGGTGGTTTTCTTGCAAACATGAATAAGTAATTTAAAAGGGCCAGCCTCACCGTATTGTGTGAGGCCGGCCCTTTTCTTATTAATGCTGTTTATTCGGCATTCTTTGGCTTTTTTGACTCGTTGCTTGACGTTGTTTATTTTTCTGATCTTTTGCCTGCTTTTCATGCAGCTGTTCTACAAACTCATGTGTGCTACGGTTATCCATTCTGCCTAACCTCCTTGAAAAAATCGAACCAGTGTTATTTTGACCAAGCTGTTTGAAAATATTCAGTAATGCATTTCACTTGTTTTGCATAAAGATTACCAATATATTTTTAGTAAAAATAACTCTATTAAACTATTAATAGATTTGGTGGTGTGCTAATGGAGCTGCCTAACAATATTGTTGAGGCCAACGGGGGTTTAAATGAGAAGTTAATTTTGAAAAAGGAAATCCTTTATAAAGGAATGAATGGGAGATTTGTCGAAAGATTTTATCTGACCCAGGATTCAAGCTATATTTTTAAACCACTAACAAATAATGGTCAATTAGGCAAAGAGGTCTGGGTTTATGAACATATCCTCCCCCATTTCCCAGCCATTTTTCCAAAAATTATTTCTTACTCCATAAATGAATGCACCGAACTGAACTGGATGATTCTTGAGGACCTCGGTCAGCTCTCGCATGAATTTAATGAGGAGATAGTATTAGATGTCATAAAGTGGACTGCATGGTGGCATTCTCTCCCGGTTGAACAATTGGGGGATGTACCACTTAATGGATTGAAGCCAAGAATAGAGGAAATTATATCTGAGGTCTTTGGTAAGAAGAATGAAGTATATCGTTTAATGTCTGATATGACCATGGAGCAGGAACTTGTCGATGCTATTTTTGAGAAACTAAGTGATTGGCAGTTGTCAAAGCTTCAAGTGTTGACCCACGGCGATTTACATACCGGAAATTTTGCGGTTGCTGGTACCGAATTGAAGATCTTAGACTGGGAGCACGCCCATCTTAATTCTCCACACTGGGACCTGTACCACCTGATTGATATGTCCCATCCTCTTTTTCCGAAAAGAGTAACAAGTCCATTGCGGGAAAGAATCTTGAGAACGTATCTTGATCTGGTTACATATGAGCATGACCGGGAATGTTTTTTTACGGAGTATTATTTAGTGTCAACTGTGTTTTCAATTTGGATGCTGTTATTGATACAAAAGGATCAAAAGGGAAATGGCGGGAAATGGTCTGTTGAGCAACTAAATAATCAGTTTGAAGAAACGGTGTCAAGTCTTCGACAATGTGCTGCAGCACTGCTTTTATGAAAGAAAGCTCACTTTGAGTTAGTCAAAGCGAGCTTTTTTAGTTATGCTTTTTGTTCCGTTAATTTGATGATTTCAATGACAGTGTTAGTGGCTTTAATCATATTATCCACGGAAATAAATTCAAATTTGCCGTGGAAATTTTCCCCGCCAGTGAAAATATTCGGTGTCGGCAGACCCATATAGGAAAGCTGTGAGCCATCGGTGCCGCCGCGGATTGGTTTAACAATTGGCGTAATGCCAAGGCTCACCATCGCTTCATGAGCAATATCAACAATTTCCATCACCGGTTTAATTTTTTCACCCATGTTGTAATATTGATCATTGAGTTCGAGTTGAATGGAGTCGTTGCCGTATTTGGACTTTAGTTCACTCACGATGCTTTCCATTAATGTCTTACGGGCCTTGAAATTGTCCATATCATGGTCTCTGATGATGTAGTGGAGCTTGGTCAGTTCTACATCACCATTGAATGCTAATAGATGGAAGAAGCCCTCGTATCCTTCGGTATGTTCGGGTACTTCCTGGGCTGGGAGCTTGCTATGTAATTCCATCGCAATTTTCATCGAGTTGACCATTTTGTCTTTTGCGGAGCCTGGGTGAATGTTGTTTCCTTTGATCGTAACTTTTGCTGCCGCAGCATTGAAACTCTCGTATTCTAATTCTCCGAGCGGACCGCCATCCACGGTATAAGCATGCTTGGCATTGAAGGCCGCAACGTCAAACTTATGGGGTCCCCTGCCGATTTCTTCATCTGGGGTGAACGCAACGCGGACCTTACCGTGTTTAATTTCTGGATGATTCAACAGATAAGCCATGGCGGTCATGATTTCGGTGATGCCGGCTTTGTTGTCTGCCCCTAGCAACGTTGTGCCGTCTGTTGTGATCAGAGTGTGACCTTTATAGTCAGGAAGACTTGGGAAATCCTTCGGTGACATCACGACTTTAAGGGCCTCGTTTAAGACGATTTCGTTCCCATCATAGTTTTCAACGATTTGCGGGTTCACGTTTTTCCCAGTAAAATCTGTTGCTGTATCAACATGGGCGAGGAAGCCAATCGTTGGGACTTCTTTATCTGTGTTCGACGGTAAGGTCGCCATCACATAAGCATTTTCATCAATTGTGACTTCTTGCATCCCAATCGCTTGTAATTCTTCAACAAGCATGCGGGCTAGTGTCCACTGACCTTCGGTGGATGGACAAGTTTCGTTGTTTTCATTGGACTGGGTGTCCACTTTAACATAGGAAGTAAATCTTTCAATCAGTTCGTTCTTCAATTCCACTACACTCCTCTTAATTGAGTTGAATTCATGACTATCATATCACTATGGGAGAGCGGTTACACGTTTTATAGTGAGTGGTGTTTAGTGGACGGGGTTAGTGGCGGATGAATTGATTTTACTGGCTGATAGAGGTAACTTACTGGCGGATGAGCTCTATTTAGTGGCGGATAAGCCCACATTACTGGCAAGAGCGAAAATAACTGGCGGATAGGCACCAAATACTGGAGGATAAGCATCTGTTACTGGCGCATAGAAATCATTTACTGGCGACATTACTTAACAATAATCGTCTCCCGATCATTGGTTTAGTTAGTAGATCTTAAATCCATAAAATAGCACCGATCTCGATAGGTTCCCTCACTTTGCAAATCCATACTCAGCAAAATACGCTTGGCTGTATGAATATCATCCACCCCCAAAAACTCCCGGCACTCCCGATTTGTGATGGTTCGCTTAAATATCAAAAACCACTCGCGTAATGTCCTTTGATGGGCAATGTGATCGAACGCACCGCAATGCGGGCAGCACCATGTCCGGGGCTGCTTAATCATGCCAAATCTCCCGCAGGTCACACACCTTACTCCAGATCGGAAATCTCCGTAAGGAACACCGTATGATTCACATATTGGTTTAGGAATAAAAGGTTGATGACTTTTCAAAAGTTCTGCAGATAGCCAGTTAAAGGTTTCGTGGTCCAACTTATTTCCATGTTGTGGGATGCTATTCAAAAAAGAGGGAATCAAACTGGGGAATAAGATGTTTGTGTTCTTAGGGGGAGCGGCCACAATTTGTTTAGGATAGGCCAATACAACGGCACCGAATATAGGGATATCAATATTTCGACCCCATAGCCAATCACTAATTAGTTCGCGATTGCGCTCCAATTGGACAACCGGGCTCTCATACCCATCCTGGTGTCCATCCTCCTTTGTGCGGATCAATTGGGGCGGTTTATCCTTGAATTCCAGGACCCCGCCAATATTCTTCACTTCTAAAACTGTACCAAACCAAGGAGTCAGCACAAAGGAATCCATTTGGAAATGCTTGCGCCATGCAGGAGATAGATCGTGGAAAATATGGTGTTCATCAGAAAACGGGTGCATCCGGAATACCTCTGCCACCCTCTCCTCTCCGCCAATCCCCGCCTCGACAGAGCTTCGCTTTGCCGCCAAAACCGACTGTAGCGAATGGTCAACGGCTAACCGCTGCTGCGCGGCAATTAATCCTTCCAACGTCAATGATGCATCTTGGTCTTTCATTAAAATTGTCCATCACCTCCACAAAACAGTACCTTCACCCTGCATCGTAGCACATCCACAAAGGCCATACTATACATCAACTGACCATTTCATAATTTTGTAAAAAATATAGCTTGACCACTATTGACCAGTTGAGTCAACGGGAGTACAATGTGATTGACTGATGTGGTCAATGCAAAAAAAGGAGGGCCGCAACCATGTTTTCGAAGTTTCTCAACTTAGATAAAGAAAAACAAGATCGAATAATAAATGCTGCCATTAAGGAATTTGCCGGGAAAGGATATGACCGGGCATCGACGAATGAAATTGTCAAAGAAGCAGGTATTTCCAAGGGATTGCTGTTTCATTATTTTCAAAACAAGAAGCAATTGTTCCTATTTGTCTTTGATTACTGCTACGAACTGATCGTCGACGAATTTTACAAAAAAATTAATCTTCAAGAGACGGATTTCTTTATCCGAATGCGTCAAGCCATCATCGTTAAAATGGAAATGCTCTCAACTTATCCAGATATCTTGAAGTTCATGCAAGAGGTATTTATGGACGAATCGGCTGAAATAAAGGTTGAGTTTGATAAAAAAAAGTCAGAACTGACGCATATCAATATTGAAAAGGCGTATGAGGGGATTGATTATTCGAAATTTAGGGAGGATGTCGATCTCAAGAAAATTATAAAAATGATCAGCTGGACATTTGAAAAAATGAGTGATGAAGCGATAGAAAAAGCAAAGTTAACCCCCGGCCACGAGATCGATTATCAAAAAATCCAAGCCGAAGCAGAAGAGTATTTTGAGGTCATGATTAAATGTTTTTATAAACAGTAGGAGGCTGTCACAATGAATGTTATTGAAATTAACCATCTTACCAAGACCTATGGGAAATCAAGAGGGATTACTGACATTAGCTTTCATGTGGAAGAAGGCGAGATTTTTGGATTCATTGGCCCAAACGGTGCAGGGAAATCAACCACCATTCGGACCCTCCTGTCGCTGATTTACCCAACCAGCGGCAGTGCTGCCATCTTTGGTAAAGACACCGTTCAATTTGCGCCTGAAATTAAAAAAGAAATTGGTTATTTGCCTTCTGAAGTTTTTTACTATGACAATATGAAGGTTAAGGACCTATTAAAATATTCAGCTAGTTTTTATAAAAAAGATTGCAGTAAAAGAATCAAAGAATTAGCTGCGATTATGGACTTGGATCTTAATAAGAAAATTGATGATCTTTCCTTAGGAAATAAAAAGAAGGTTGGCATTGTTCAAGGGCTGCTCCATGAGCCAAAGCTGATTATTCTCGACGAACCAACTAGCGGCCTTGACCCGCTCATGCAGCAGAAATTCTTTGAGCTTTTAGAAGAAGAAAATAAAAAAGGGGCTACCATTCTTTTTTCATCACACATCCTCAGCGAAGTGCAGCGTTTATGTAACCGGGTGGCAATCATTAAAGAAGGGAAGATTGTTACCGTTGAAAAGATTAGTACCCTGCAAGAAAACAATTATAAGAAGTTTAAAGTGGAAACGAAAGTGCCGCTGGATACGGACCATTTCAATATCAGTGGTGTCAACAATTTAGAAGTCAAAGGCAACATCATCAGCTTTTTATTTAAAGGGAATATTAATGCCATCATGAAAAAACTTGCCGATATTGAACTCGTGAATTTATGGATAGAGGAGCCAGACCTTGAGGAGATCTTTATGCATTATTATGAGAAGGAGGCCTAGAAAACTATGAATATATTTTTTCATGAGTTGAAGGCGTACCGGAAATCAACCATCATCTGGACTGCTTCCTTAGTGCTGATCATTGCTCTGTTTATGTCGTTTTATCCTGCCTTTGCAAAGGATGCAGATGATTTTAAAAAGATCATGGAAGGATATCCTGAGGGGATTAGAAATGCGATCGGTTTTAACCTCGGCAATTTCTTTACGATTTTAGGCTTCTATTGTTTTCCATTATCGTTCATTACCTTGTGCGGGGCGATTCAGGGGATGAACCTTGGCACAAGCATTGTCAGCAAGGAAGTCCGCGAGAAAACGGCTGATTTTCTGTTAACCAAGCCGGTTACGAGGACAGCGGTATTGACATCGAAACTGCTTGCAGCTTTTTTCTCAATTGTCATCACAAATGTCATTTACTTGGTAGTTACAATTATTGTGACATTTCAAGTCAAGACAGACGCTTTCAGTGTAAAAATATTAATTATGCTCTCACTTACTATTTTTTTTATTCAGTTGATGTTCCTTGCGCTAGGAATAATGATTTCAGTCATTGTTCCAAAGATTAAATCTGTCCTTTCCGTTTCACTTACAACCGTATTCGCGTTTTACTTTTTGGGGATGTTTAGCAGCACGACTGGTGAGGAATCGAAACGTTATATTTCGCCATTTAAATACTTTGACACCGCCTATATCATCAAACATTCTGGCTATGAAGTGTCCTTTTTAGTGGCTGGTGCCGTGGTTATCATTTTGGCAGTCGCTGTGAGTTATTTCGTTTATTTAAAAAAGGATATCCATGCTGTATAGCTGTGAAAAGGAGGATTAGGTTATGAATATATTTGTAAAGGAACTGAAATCGTACCGAAAGTCGCTGATTTTTTGGAGCATTGGTGTCTTTCTTATGGTAGCTTCAGGAATGGCTAAATACGCTGCCTATTCCTCATCGGGCCAATCCATCAATGATCTTATCGCTGATTTGCCTAAGTCGCTAAAGGCGGTCATGGGGTTTGGTGTGGTCGATTTATCGAAGATTAGCGGGTATTATTCATTACTGTATATATATTTGTTATTAATGGCGACCATTCATGCGGCGATGCTTGGGGCTTCGATTATTGCGAAAGAAGAGCGTGACAAAACAGCGGAGTTTTTATTCGTCAAACCGGTTTCTAGAACGGAGATTATTACGGCAAAACTATTAGCTGCGTTCACGAATATCGTTATTTTTAATCTGGTTACTTTGATCTCAGCCATAACCCTTATTGAAAAATACAACAGCGCGGGTGAAGCCGTTAATGGTGAAATTGTCCTCACCCAGGTGGGCATGTTTATTTTACAAGTCTTGTTCTTGGTTATCGGCAGTTCGCTGGCAGCCGTAAAAAAGAAACCGAAAACAGCCCCATCGCTGGCAATGGGAATCTTGCTGCTAACGTACATGTTATCAATTGTGATTGATTTGAACGAGGACATGGAAGGAATGAAATATTTTACCCCGTTTAAATATTTCGAAGCTAAGAATCTAATGTTAGGCAGTGGGCTTGAACCTTTATATATTGTTATATCAGTAATCGTAGCTGCCCTATTATTAGCAGTTACCTTCACCTTTTATAAAAAGAGGGATTTGAATGCATGACAAAAGACCGGTATTTAAGGTCTTTTTTTTGTCGAAAAAAACAATTTAAAAAATTATAAATAATTGGTGAATTTAAAATATTTTAGTGATAGAATAAAATTCCACGATTGTAATCTATTAAAATATGGAAATTCTGTAGTAGATTACAATCCTTAAAGGAGGGATGAAACGAGAAATAAAGTAATCTAGCAGGTTACATATGATTTGAAAATTAGGGGGAAAAACGATGGTAAATTGGAAGAATGTCCTTGGGACATCACTATTATCAACCGGTCTTGTAGTTAGTTCCTTCGCACCAGCTGCATTTGCGAAGACTACAAATGTTTCAAAAGTCCCATACGCCAATGTTTTACAAACTTCAGAAGGATCAACCCTGCCATTCCTCGGCAAGCACACTGGTGGTCCTTTTGATATTGGTCTAGTAAATGATGAAAAAGTTCTTAAACTATTAATTGATCAAGGTATTGTGAGCAAAAAAGCCTCTCCTCAAGAGCAGCAAAAACAAATGAATGCTTATTTTGCAAAACGTGCAAAACAGGCCGATGTTGTAGGTACGAACCAACAAGAAGTGAAAAATATTCGTACTCAATTGCAAGAAAAGGCTGGTTTAAAAATAAAAGATGCAAAGGTTCCAAAAGCAAAAGCGGCGAATGCAGCCGATGCTGCTGCTGTTACTTCTTCTAAAGTAGATCCAATCAAAAAGGAATCATGGGATGGTCCAGTGGCAAAGGATAATGTACTTGTTTTACTAATAGATTATCCAGATGCGCCTCATAGTACAATTAAACCAGAGGAGGGTGCCGTTCTTTACTATGACGATTATTCTCAACAACATTATGAAGATATGATTTTTGGTAAAGATGGCTATACTGGCCCGGATGGTCAAAAACTACCTTCAATGAAACAATTCTATGAAGCACAGTCAGGCGGCAGTTACACGGTTGAAGGCCAAGTTTCTAAATGGTATACGGCCAGCCAGCCAGCCAAGTATTATGGTGAAAACGTTCCAGCGCCAGATGGAAATGATGCACGTCCACGTTCATTAGTTAGAGAAGCTCTTGCCCAAGCAGCACAAGATCCTGAAATTAACTTACAGGACTATGATCTTAAAGATGAGTTCGACTTAGATGGTGATGGCAATTACAGTGAACCGGATGGAATTATTGACCACTTAATGGTTGTTCACTCCGGTATTGGTGAGGAAGCCGGAGGCGGTTCACTTGGCGGCGATGCGATTTGGTCTCATAGCTCGTCACTTACTCCGATCCAAACTATCCCAAACTCAACATCATCTTCAGATAATTTTGGTGGAAAGATGATTGCATTCGGATATACAATTGAACCGGAAGATGGCGCAGCAGGTGTATTTGCGCACGAATTTGGTCATGACTTAGGTCTACCTGATGAATATGACACAATGTATACAGCTAATTCAGTTGGTGCTCCAACTGAATATTGGACAATCATGTCAGCTGGAAGTTGGGCTGGTAAAATCAACGGAACAGAACCAACAGGCTTCAGTCCATATGATAAAGAATACTTACAATCAACAATGCCAGGATCAAACTGGTTTAAAGGTGCTGAATATAACCTATCTGACCTAACAGATGGACAAACGGTTAAATTAGACCAAGCAAATGACAAAGGTACAAACCTTGATGCTGTGAAAATTAACCTTCCAAATAAGGAAACTACTATCAATACTCCGGCAAGCGGCCAGTATGAGTACTTTAGCGGAAGTGCAGATGAGATTGATCAGTCAATGAAAACTGAGATTGATCTAACAGGTAAAACATCTGCACAATTAACCTTCAAAACATGGTATAACATTGAAGAAGCCTACGACTATGCCTTTGTTGAAGTAAAGGCAGAAGACGCAACAGATTATGTTTCTATTCCAGGGAATATCACAACCGATGATAATCCAAATGAAGCAAATCCAGGAAACGGAATCACAGGCGACTCTAAGGGATGGGTAGATGCTACATTTGACCTTTCTGCATATGCAGGTAAAAAAGTGTCTCTTCAATTCCATTATGTAACTGATGCTGGGGTTTCTATGCCTGGTTTCTATGTAGATGATGTGAAAGTAACTGCTGATGGCACGGATGTATTTACAGACGATGCTGAAGGTGCAACGTCACCATTTACATTCGCTGGCTTCGAGAAGAATAATGGTATTAAATTATCAACTCAATACTATTTAGCTGAGTGGCGTACTCATGCGGGTACAGACAGCGGACTAGCAGCTACTTCTCGCGGAAATTCTGTATTAACGCATGATCCAGGTCTTGTTCTTTGGTATGTTGACAACAAATATACTGATAACTGGGTAGGAGATCATCCGGGCGATGGTTTCTTAGGAGTTGTTGATGCTCACCAAGAAGTAGCTTTATGGAAAGACACCAATATCGGTCAATTGCCAACTTACTCGGGTCCTGCTACTACAAGATACCAAATTCATGATGCAGCGTTCTCTTTAAATCAAACAGCTAAGATGTCCCTTGAATACAATGGCGGCGGATATTTAGGCTTAGATGCGCAGCCAGCTGTAGCTACGTTTGACGACTCAAGAGTTTATAACAATCCTTTACTAGCTTATGCTGGCCGTAACGTGCCAAACTATGGCCTGAAGATTCACGTTGTTGGTCAAGCGGATGATATGTCTGTTGGAGCGATTGAAATTCATACAGATAAAGTGAACACAATTAATATTAATCCATTAAGCAAAACTACTTACTCAAACCATGCGGGACATAAAGAAGTAACTGTTTCAGGTAACGTACATCTTGACGGTACTGGTGACAATGTTGCCCTTAAATATGAACTAGTTAATAAAAATGGCAAAGTTGTTTTAACTGAGTCTGAAACGTTAACAGGTCTGGTTGAATCATTTGAACGTACACTCACATTACCAAACAGTGCAACTGGTAATTATGTTGTAAAAGTAACAGCTACAGATGAAGATGGAAATGCTGTTTCTGGACAAACTTCATATGCAGTTGACAATAATGCACCAACCGCTTCTGTTGCTCCTAATGGCAGCACAACACCTGCTAAAGCAGTTGCTGCTAAAGTAACTGTGAAGGATGCTGAAGCTAGCTCGCTTCAATATGTATGGTCTCAAACTGCTGCCGCCCCTGCATCAGGCTGGAGCAAGTTCACAAATGGCAGTACATTAAAGCTTTCAGGTAAAAATGGCCATTGGTACTTACATGTTCGTGGCGTAGATGCAGTTGGCAATGCGTTAAAATGGACTTCCAAATCGTTCATGTTGGATAATGCGGCACCAGGCACCCCAACTGTGTACGAAGTAAAAGACTATGATAAGAAAGTAACTGGTAAGGCTGAAGCTGGATCCAAAGTTACAGTCAAAGCTGGTTCAACGACTGTAGGTACTGCTTATGCTGATAAATATGGTAAATTCAGCGTTACATTAAAGAAAGCTCTTAAAGCAAAAACAGTTGTTAGGGTAACAGCAACTGATAAAGCTGGAAATGTAAGCAAAACTGCTACTACAACAGTAAAAGACAAAACAAAGCCTGGTAAACCTTCCGTTAAGAAAGTTGACAGCAATTATTTGAAAGTAACTGGTAAAGCAGAAGCAGGCGCAACTGTAACGGTTAAAGCTGGTTCAAAAACACTTGGTTCAGCTGTTGTAAATTCTAAAGGTGAATACAGTGTGAAGCTGAAAAAGGCTCTTAAAACAGGAACTGTTTTAACAGTAACTGCAAAAGATAAGGCTGGTAACACTAGCGCTTCAACAAAAGTTAAAGTTGTAAAGAAATAATTAACCATCTTTACATGGTTATACCCCTGAAGAATTCTTCAGGGGTATTTCTTGTATTTTGATTTACTATATTGCACTTTCTAATGAATGGTAAATTTTAAGCTTACTTTTGCTGGTTCCTCTTTTGCCAGCAAAATAAAGGTGATGGAATATGTTCCTTTTGGCAGGTTTTTAATCGTTTCTGTATAAATCAAATCACCCTTCGGTTTAAGGAATTCCTCCCTAGGAAGCTTAGGATTTTGTTGTTCCTTCGATAATTGTTTAACAACCGTACCATTGCTTGATTTTAATATATAGTCATACGGTTGGATGGTTTTAAAATGGAGTGTCAATGGATGGTCTAAGGAGTTTTTTATCTTGAATTGAAATTCAGCTCCCTCCCCCTTAACTGTATTGGTTAAGCTAGATTCTACTAACTTTCCTTTTGTGACAGAGCCTGGTTGATTTTCAATGGGCTGGGTATTTGTGGTGCTGGCAGACTCTTCTTGGGAAGACATTGATTGATTGGAGTTGTTCGATTTTGGAGCAAGACCTTCCTGTTGGGAACAACTAGTAATGAATAATAGCATGACTAGAAATAGGCCTGGCATCATTAGATTTTTCATATTCAACCCTCTCCTTTTGTAATTAGACGAACAATCTTTATATGGGTTTCACCACTTTTGTGGTAAAGAATAAAGCCCAGATTCTTTTTAGAATCTGAGCTTTATGTTCTAACTTCGGCATATCTCCATGTTCTTACTTTTCACTAGACATTTTCACAAGGGTAATAATATCACTTGAAAGCTTGCTGTAGGATGGATTTTTCGCCTTGATATTGGCTTTGATTCCATCAATCAGCGTCAACGCTTTAGGGTTTGTAATCGTTAAAACCTGAACATTACCGTTAAAAGCCTTATCAATCACTTCTTTTGCTCGATCCAGATTATCGTCATTATTTAACTTATCTGGGTCCACTCCATCAAGATTCCCCTTTCCTGAGGAGCCGGAGGTGCTTTTTAACACCTTATTTTGAAGTTCATCATAACGAGTTGAAGTGGCTTCTTGTTTGGCACGAGCCAAAATAACAGTGTCATCAAGGACGAAAACCTTTATCCCAGGGATGCCCTCCCCAGATAGGCGTGATTCCAAATGAGAGGATATCCCGCCGTCATGAAGGCTGGAACTGCCAATCAAACTATAAACATTTGTGCCTACCCCTTCGGTTGTTTGGCTGTTCCGATTGGTTGTACTTTTCTTGGCTCTGTCGACACTTGGAATCACATTGACACTATTTTGGTTATGGACATGTCCATTTCCTTTGTTGTTCACTGACTGATCATGATAGTTGATATTTTCTGCAGCCCCTACTTCATTTTCCTTTATTCCGTTTTGACTTGCACAAGCTGTTAGCATCATTACCGCACCAAAGAACGGGAAGCCCCAGATTTTCCATTTTCGTTTCAACATAAAGATGCCTCCTTTTTTTAAAATTATTTTCTCCGCTGCTATTTCTAAGTATTAGTGGATTATTTTGGGAACATATTAAAATTAGTTGATTGAGAATAATGTCGAAAAATCATGGAGGTTTAAAAATGGCTGAAGAACACAAACAGAATCCTGAAACTTTATCAAGAAGGAAGTTTTTACGTAATACAGGCTTCACTGTTGGCGGTCTAGCTGTTGGTGGTGTATTGGGCAGTCTCATCCCTCGAAATAATGAAAAACAACAGAAAGCACCACCGCCTGAGGCAGAAAATTTCAATCAGGCACTGATGTATTTTACACCTGAACAATATCAACTAACCGAGGCTGCAACGGAACGGATTTTTCCTGAGGATGAGTCCGGACCGGGTGCGAAAGCCCTTGGGGTAGCTTTCTTCATTGATCACCAGTTAGCTGGTGATTGGGGCTTTAATGCTCGGGAATATATGCAGGCTCCTTTTTATAAAGGAGAAAAAGTCCAAGGATATCAAGGCCGCTTAAGGCGCAGGGATGTTTTTGATATTGGACTAAGGGAACTTCAAAATCACAGTATGGCGGTCCATAAGAAAAAATTCACGGAACTAAAAGGGGAAGAACAGGATGCCATTCTGAGTGATTTTGAACAAGATAAGGTGAATTTGACCACCATTTCTCCAAGTGGATTCTTCCAATTACTTAGGAGCGCAACGCTAGAAGGAGCCTATAGTGACCCGCTCTATGGAGGAAATAAAAATATGAATGGCTGGAAAATGCGGAACTATCCAGGCAGCCAAATGGCTTACACAGATATTATTGAAAAAGACTTCAAAAAAATAAATCCACAAAGCTTAAAAAATCATTTAAATCACTAAGAAAAGCGGAAGCGCCCGTTTAGCGGCGTATGGCCTGGAGCACTCCAACCGAGATAAAGGAAACACGAAGAGCGTAGCGATTCGATGTTGACTTATCGTAGGGCGGAGAGCGAAGGACACTAGCCGCTGGACGCTGGAGCTAGACATTAAGAAAAGCGGAAGCGCCCGTTTAGCGCTAGAGCTAGACACTAATAAAAGAGGAAGCTAACTAAGAAGAGGCAGGTGGCAGCGATGGCAAGGAAATTACCGAAAGTGGATGTAGTGATTGTTGGTGTAGGTTGGGCAGGTGGGATCATTGCTTCTGAACTGACCAAAAAGGGACTGAAAGTCGTTGGTTTGGAAAGAGGTAAGGAACGCAAAACGGAAGATTACTTTATGGTTCATGACGAACTTCGTTATGCATTACGATATGGAATGATGCAAGATCTATCGAAAGAAACGATTACTTTCCGAGGAAATGAAAGAATTCGTGCCTTGCCGATGCGGCAGTACGGTTCGTTTTTGCTTGGCGATGGTCTAGGAGGTTCGGGAGTCCACTGGAACGGACAGACTTTCCGCTTCTTGCCCTACGATTTTGAAATCTATAGCAAAACAGTCGAAAGGTATGGGAAAAATAAAATTCCAGCCGGGATGACCATCCAGGATTGGGGCATTACCTATGATGAACTAGAACCCTATTATGATAAATTTGAAAAACTGACCGGTATTTCCGGGGAAGAGAATCCGCTTGCTGGTAAACGGTCGGATAAGTATCCTACGCCGCCAATGAAAAAGTCGCCGCCGCTGAAGATGTTTGAGGAAGCGGCGAAAAAGTTGAAGTTGCACCCGTATATGATGCCATCTGCGAATCTTTCAGAATCCTACAAGAATCCAGACGGAGTGTCTCGGGCAGCCTGTCAATATTGCGGATACTGCGAGCGCTTTGGATGCGAATATGGAGCAAAGGCAGATCCGGTGGTGACCGTTATTCCGGTCGCCCACAAAACAGGCAATTTTGAAATAAGAACCCATTCCAATGTCAGAAGAATCCTAAAAAAGGGCGATAAAGTAACCGGGGTTTTGTACACGGATGTGACTACCGGTGAGGAAATTGAGCAGCCGGCTGATATTGTCGTCATGACTAGTTATGTGTTTAATAATATCCGTCTATTATTAATGTCGGATGTAGGTAAAGCCTATGATCCGCAAACGGGCAAAGGTGTCATTGGGAAAAATTATGCGTATCAAGTTATCAAAGGAAATGCGGTTGGCTTTTTTGATGATAAGGAGTTTAATACCTTTGCAGGGGCAGGATCGCTTGGCATGGTTTTGGATGACTATAATGGGGATAATTTTGACCATTCTAAGGTTAATTTTATCCATGGCGGAATGGTATCACTCAGCCAAACGGGCATGAGGCCGATTCAAAATAACCCTGTTCCTGGCGGCAAACCAACCTGGGGAAAAGAATTCAAGGAGAAGTCGGTCAAATATGCGAACCGCTTTTTATCCGTAGGTGCCCAAGGTTCCTCCATGCCTTTTCAACACCATTACCTGGACCTTGACCCAACCTATAAAGATGCTTATGGAGATCCATTAATTCGCATCACCTTTGATTTTGAAGATCAAGATCGAAATCTGGCCAAGTTCCTTGCCTCGAAATGTGCAGATGTCCTAAAAGAAATGGGAGCAGATCATATTGATACAATGAAGGATTTAGGTCCATATGATATCACGACCTATCAATCCACTCACAATACTGGCGGGGTCATCATGGGGGCTGATCCTGCAACCTCGGCAGTAAATAAGTATTTGCAAATGTGGGATTATGATAACTTGTTTGTTGTAGGGGCAACTGCGTTTCCGCACAATTCCGGTTATAATCCTACCGATACAGTCGGTGCATTAGCCTACCGTGCGGCTGAAGGCATTCTTAAATATCGTGATAAAGGCGGGCAAGTGGTTTAAATTCTTTTCAAAATTGGATTTAATCATCTCAATAGTGTTAATATAGAAAAATGAATTGGAAATAGGAGGAGAAAAAATGACAACTGTAAACGATAACAATACCCTGCCGCCAAAAACTTGCTCGGTCGATCGCTTAGTAACGATGGAAGCCGATGTGAAGAAAGTTCTTGCGGGTGAAAAAACAGCGACACGCCGTAATGGCCGCTATGCAGACCCTGGTGAAATCATGACACTAGAAGGCCGTGATTTTGTGGTCGATCGCGTTTATTCCCAAGCATTAGGTGAACTAACAGATGACGATGCCCGCCGCGAGGGCTTTGAGACGGTTGAAGAGTATAAACAGTCGATCCTAAGCTATCACCCTGGCATGCCTTGGCTGCCGCAAATGCGAGTTTGGGTGCATGAGTTCAGCCCTGTTCAAAAGTAGATAAATCAGACAAGTGGTCCATTCATCAATGGACCGCTTTTTTTATGGGCATACCAAGAAAATAGCAGGTCAATTAGTTGGTTAATCATGGGAAAAAAATTTATAATATTTCTAGAGAGGGATTTCCGACAGGCTGGAGTGATAGGATGGGATTTTTATCAAAATACATAAAGACATACTGGAAATCTTTTAGCATAGCGGTTCTATTTCTTACGTTGGAGGCCCTAAGTGATTTATTGCAGCCCACCATTATGGCGAAAATTATTGATGAAGGGGTAGCTAACAGGGATATTCATTATGTGTTGAAAATGGGTGGTGTGATGCTGCTCATTACAGCCGGCGGCGCTGTGGCTGCTTCGACTAGAAGCGTGGTGGCTAGTATTGTTTCTCAAAACTTTGGGACCCAGTTAAGATCGGACCTATTTAAAAAAATTCAAATGCTTTCATTTAAAAATATTGATAAATTTGACCGCGCCTCATTGGTGACAAGGCTGACCAATGATGTAACTCAGGTTCAGGTGTTTGTCAACGGGTTAATGAGAATTTTCGTGAAAGCTCCGTTACTCGCAATCGGCGGGTTGATTATGGCGACGCGGTTAAACTTGCAGCTCTCGGTTGTTCTGGCTGTAGTGGTCCCGATTGTTGCCTTGTTAATTATTTTTAACCTGCGATTAGGCTTTCCCCGCTTTTCTTGCGTCCAAAAAGCGCTGGACCGGGTGAACAGTGTGATGCGAGAGTACTTATCCGGTGTCAGGGTGGTGAAAGCCTTCAACCGGTTTGATGTCGAGGGTGATAAGTTTAAAGTGGTGAATGACGAATATAAACGGCAATCAATCGCAGCGAACCGCTTGATGGCCACCTTTAGCCCGCTGATTATGTTAACGGTCAATCTTGGTATTGCCGCTGTCCTTTGGATCGGCGGAAACGGCGTAAATACTGGTGATATTCAAGTCGGACATATTATAGCCTTTATCAACTATATGACGCAAATCTTATTTTCGCTGATGATGATTTCCATGGTTTTTAATATGTTTGTTAGAGCCAAAGCCTCCGCTGGGAGAATCAATGAAATATTTTTGCAAGAGGAGCACTCAACTTGGAAGGAACGGGCAGACGAACCTTTTACGGAAAAAGGACGAATCGAATTTGAGGATGTTTCTTTTTCTTATGAAGGTGGTGTGGGCGATCCTGTTTTAAAAAATATTAATCTCACTATTCTTCCGGGAGAAACGGTTGGCATCATTGGTTCAACCGGATCGGGGAAAAGTACGCTCGTCGGACTGATCCCCCGCTTTTATGATATTGTGAGCGGTACGATTAAGGTCGATGGTGTGGATAGTAAACGGGTAGACCCAAAGATTTTACGAGAGAAAATTGCAATGGTGCCGCAGAAGAATATTTTATTCACGGGCAGTGTCGCAGAAAATATTCGCTGGGGGAAAGAAGACGCAACCGATGCGGAAGTGATAGCTGCCGCGACCATCGCAGGGGCCCATGATTTTATCGAGGAATCTCCGGAAGGTTACCAAACGAGAATTGGTCAAGGCGGCGTTAATTTTTCAGGCGGACAAAAGCAGCGGATTTCGATTGCCCGGGCGTTAGTGAAAAAGCCAGAAATATTGATACTTGATGATAGTACAAGTGCGGTGGACGTCGCGACAGAAGCAAAAATCAAGGAAGCCCTGAAGAAATATGCGAAGGGGCTCACATGCTTGTTGATTGCACAGCGGATCACTTCGATTATCGATGCTGATAAAATCGTTGTCCTCGACCATGGCAAGCTAGTTGGCGTGGGAACCCATCAGGATCTATTGAAGGATTGCCGCGTCTACAAGGAAATCTATCAATCACAAGTCGGTAAGGAGGTGTCGCCTTAATGTCAAAGGAAAACGTACAGGCCGCCTCCACCCCGCCGCCGATAAGACCAGGAGGATTTGGCGGTGCCCATCGCCGTGGACCCGGCCCTGTTGTGAAGCCGAAGAACTTCAAAGGCACACTTAAAAGGCTGTGGGAATACTTCGGTGAAGAACGAAAAATGCTTTCGGTCATTTTTATTTTTATCGTGGTCGATTCCGCATTGATGCTGCTCGCCCCCTTCCTGATTGGAAAAGCAATTGATGCAATGAGCAGTCAGGGCGGCAAAGTTGATTTTAGCTTTCTTGAGGTGATGATTGTCATTTTGATCGCTGCCTATGTGACCGACAGTCTGCTTACTTTTTTACAAGGCTGGCTGATGGCAGGTGTATCGCAGCGGATTGTCAAACGCTTAAGGGATGCTCTTTTTAAAAAATTGCAAAGATTGCCGGTATCGTTTTTCGATGCTCGTTCACACGGAGAGTTAATGAGCAGGCTTTCCAACGATGTGGATAATGTGAGTAACACCATCTCTCAATCGACGACGCAATTAATGTCTGGATTGGTCATCATTACCGGGTCATTAATATTGATGCTCTTTATTAGCCCGTTATTAACGCTGGCCAGCTTAATCACTGTACCACTTGTCTTTTTATTGACGAGGACGATTGCGAAACGGACCAGTGTTTTCTTTAAAGACCAACAAGTCGAGTTGGGAAAATTAAATGGACATATTGAGGAAACCATTTCTGGAATTGAAATTGTTAAAGCTTTTAATCATGAGGGAAAGGTCATCGAAGAGTTCGAGCTGGTCAATACGAAACTGCGTGAGGTCGGCCTTAAGGCGCAAATCTGGTCTGGGTTTTTGATGCCAATCATGAACGTAATTAATAACCTAGGCTTTGCCGTTGTCGCTGTGGTAGGCGGAATTCTAGCGGTGAAAAGCATCATCACGATTGGGGCGATTGCCAGTTTCATAACCTACTCGAGGCAATTTGTCCGACCGCTTAATGATTTGGCGAACATTTTCAACATCCTTCAGTCCGGTGTTGCCGGGGCGGAGCGTGTCTTTGAAATCATTGATGAACAAGAGGAACCGCTTGACCATCCACAGGCCATTCGTTTGGAAAATCCAAGCGGACATGTTGTTTTTGAAAATGTTAGTTTTGGGTATCGGCCGGATGTTCCCATTTTAAAAAATGTCAGCTTTGAAGCGGATATCGGCAGCAGTACCGCCCTCGTTGGTCCAACTGGTGCGGGAAAAACAACGATCGTAAACCTGCTGACGAGATTTTATGATGTGACCGGCGGCCGCATTCTGCTTGATGGTCATGATATTCGTGAGTACACTCGTGATAGTTTGCGGAGATGCTTTGGATTTGTTCTCCAGGATACATACTTATTCTCAGGAACCATCAAGGAAAACATCAAGTATGGAAATGCGCAGGCCACTGACGACGAGGTCGAGCGTGCGGCGATGATGGCCAATGCCGACACGTTTATTAAGCGGCTGCCTAATCAATATGAAACGGTCTTAACCGAAAATGGCGGCAATTTAAGTCAAGGGCAGCGGCAGCTGTTAGCGATAGCCAGAGTAATCCTGGCGAAGCCTGCTTTGCTTATCTTGGATGAGGCAACGAGCAGCATTGATACGCGAACCGAGTTACATATTCAAGAGGCCTTGCTATCCTTGATGGAGAACCGGACCAGTTTCATCATTGCCCACCGCCTCAACACGATTCAGGGTGCTGATACCATCATGGTCATCGACCACGGGGAAATCATCGAGAACGGTAATCACGAGGAATTAATGAGCCAAAAAGGTAAATATTATAGTATGTTTTATAATCAATTCAAAAATGTGGAAGCGGATTTAGAATGAGGTGGAGACTGGGGGACCAGTCTCTTTTTTGTGCTCTATATAGCCTTCATTGCCTGTAGAGACTGTTTTTTTGAATAAATGGTTGATGCCCCCCATTTCATGTCCCTTCCTAATAAAATCCCAAAACCCTCTATCAAAAAACGACACTAAATAATGACAACTGTAAAGACACCTGATAGAATACTAATGATTAATAGAATTATTCTGTACCTAATCTTAAGGAATATAGGGAATAATGTTAAAAATAGCTATGAATTTAGGGGGATCGACATGAACAACAAAAAGGAAATATCGGGCCGGAAATTGCTAGGTATTGCCGGGATGGGCTGGATGTTCGATGCCATGGACGTCGGCATGCTTTCATTCATCATCGCAGCCTTAAAAGTAGAATGGAATCTAACACCTGGACAGATGGGCTGGATTGGAAGTATCAATTCAATCGGGATGGCCGTTGGTGCCCTTGTTTTTGGCCTAATGGCAGATAAAATTGGCCGAAAAAATGTATTTATCATCACCTTATTATTATTTTCAATCGGTAGCGGTCTTTCCGCCCTTACAACCACACTAGGAGCCTTTTTAGCACTAAGATTTTTCATTGGCGCAGGTCTTGGCGGGGAACTACCGGTTGCCTCGACCTTGGTATCAGAAAGTGTCCCTGCTGAAAAACGCGGCAGAGTGGTTGTATTACTGGAGAGTTTTTGGGCAGGAGGATGGTTAGTATCCGCCCTTATTTCCTACTTTATCATCCCAAAATATGGCTGGCAGATTGCTTTAATTATTAGTGCTATCCCTGCTTTGTATGCCTTATATTTACGAATGGGGTTACCTGACTCGCCACGCTTTGCGGCATTAAAGAAGAGTGAAAGAATCTCTGCTTTTCAAAGTTTTGCAAAGTTATGGTCGAAGGAGTATCGCCGTCAGACTGCGATGCTGTGGATCGTCTGGTTTTGCGTCGTCTTTTCCTATTATGGGATGTTCCTATGGCTCCCAAGTGTGATGGGGATGAAGGGCTTTAGTTTAGTAAAAAGCTTTGAATATGTGTTAATAATGACCTTGGCACAGCTGCCAGGTTACTTCACGGCCGCATGGTTTATCGAAAAGTTCGGGCGGAAATTTGTCCTTGTCGTTTATCTACTCGGAACAGCAGTCAGCGCCTATTTCTTTGGAACGGCGGATTCTACCGCCCAATTGCTGACAGCAGGTATCCTGTTATCATTCTTTAATCTTGGAGCCTGGGGAGGACTTTATGCTTATTCACCAGAACAGTACCCAACGATCATTCGTGGAACGGGTACAGGGATGGCTGCTTCGTTTGGACGGATTGGCGGGGTTCTAGGGCCATTATTGGTTGGGTCGCTGGTGACAAAAAACGTGTCGATATCAACCATCTTCACGATTTTCTGTATCGCCGTCCTTGTTGGTGCTCTTTCGGTCCTCTTTTTGGGAAAAGAAACGAAAAGAAAAGAATTAGTATAATAATTTTAGCTATAGAGATTCCTTAATTTGGAGTCTTTTTCTTTTATTGTAAATAGGGAAACGTATTTAACTAAAATATTTGAAAAACAGTACTTTTCCACTGAATAAAAGCAAATCCTTTTCGACTTTAGTGAAATAAAGAGTTTGTTCAGATAAAACAGTATATTTACCATATTGCAAATTATTTTAAAATAATGTACAATACCACTAGACGAACCCCTAAATATTTTGTACAATGTTTTCAGAATATTATCTTTTTTTAAAACAGTTAGACAAAAGTAGTTGGGAAAATTTCCAAGAGAATTAGGGGGAAAGTCATGAGGAAGAGAAAATTAGCTGGTGTATTTATGTCTTTTATGGTAGCAGCAGGGGTGTTGGCAGGATGTAACTCAAGTACTAGTGGGGATGGGGAAAAAGGCGGAGATATTAAAATTGGTGCCAACCTCGAACTATCTGGTGGAGTAGCTTCGTATGGTCAGTCAGCAAAAGAAGGTATTGAATTAGCCATCGAAGAAATCAACAAAGAAGGTATTAATGGCAAAAAGTTAAAATTAGTGACAGTCGACAATAAGTCGGATGCTGCTGAGGCAACAAATGGTGCACTAAAACTTGCCACCCAAGATAAAGTAGTGGCAATGATTGGTGCAGCAACAAGTACAAACACACTTGCTCAAGTACAGATTGCTCAAGATAACAAAATTCCATTAATCACACCAACTGCAACAAACGCTACGATCACAAGTAAAGACGGAAAGCTAAATGACTTTGTCTTCCGTACATGCTTTATCGACCCATTCCAAGGGACAGTTGCCGCGAACTTTGCAACCAATGATTTAAAGGTTAAAAGTGCAGCTGTTTTAATTGACAGCTCAAGTGACTACTCTAAAGGTCTTGCAGCTTCTTTCAAAAAGAATTTTGAAGCCAATGGCGGGAAAATTGTTAAAGAAGAAGCATATGTGGCAAAGGATACAGATTTCCGTGCTACTTTAACAAATATTAAAGCAGCAAATCCAGAATATATCTTTGTTCCTGGTTTCTATGAAGAAGTTGGGTTAATTATCAAACAAGCTCGTGAGCTTGGCTTAAATGTACCAATCATGGGTGGTGACGGCTGGGATTCTCCTAAACTAGTAGAAATCGCTGGGGCACCAACACTTAATAACACATTTATTACGAACCACTACTCTTCAGGTGATAGTGATAAGAAGGTTCAAGAATTCGTTGCTGCATTCAAAGCAAAATACGATGGTAAATCACCGGATGCCTTTACAGCTCTAGGTTATGACACAGTATACTTCCTTGCAGATGCGATTAAGCGTGCTGGAAGCAGTGAATCTAGTAAAATTCAAAAGGCACTTGAAGAAACGGATGGATTAGAGCTTGTATCAGGTAAAGTGAAGCTTGATAAAAACCATGACCCAATCAAAGCCGCTGTTATCCTTGAGTATAAGAACGGTGAACAACAATTTAAGACAAAGATCAACCCTTAATAGAAAAGCGGAAGCGCCTTGCCCAGGGGCGTGAGTCTAGACGAGCCGGCGAGAAGGTTGCTCTATAACCTTCTTGACGGATTGGCTTATGACCCCGAGCCCCTAGGCGCTGCAGCTAGACAAATAGAAAAGCGGAAGCGCCTTAGAGCTGACGCTAGCTCAATTGTATCTGCTAGACAAATTTTCATAGTTTGCCAAAGGGATAGGGAGCGTAACGTCTCCCTATTCCACTTTCTAAAAGAAATGTAAGTTTCCCACTATGCAAACGTTGTTTAATTGTATTTAAAAAAAGATTCGTTGAAGTCGGTCCAGAGGAGTGTAAGACATATGGAATTAATACAGCAGCTTGTCAATGGAATTTCCTTGGGCAGTATTTATGCACTAATCGCCCTTGGGTACACAATGGTATACGGTATTGTAAAACTAATTAACTTTGCCCATGGGGATGTCTTCATGGTTGGTGCATTTATAGGTTTTTATTCCATTACTATTCTTGATTTAGGATTTTTCCCAGCATTACTTATTTCAATGGTTGCCTGTGCAATCTTCGGTGTATTAATTGAGAGGATCGCCTATAAACCTCTCCGAAATGCAACCAGAATCGCTGCCCTTATTACAGCGATTGGGGTTTCGTTGTTTATCGAGTACGGAACCATTTATATTCGCGGTGCTCAGCCGGAAGCTTATCCAGATGGAATCGTTCCACTAAAAACCCTTGAGATTTTAGGGGTAAAAATCAGCGGTCAGTCCATCCTTATTTTAGGAACATCCGTCATCTTAATGATTTTGCTTCAATTTATCGTGCATAAAACAAAAATTGGTAAAGCCATGCGTGCTGTATCACATGACATGGATGCCGCAAGACTAATGGGAATCAATGTAAATAACACGATTTCAGCAACTTTTGCAATCGGATCTGCCCTAGCAGGAGCAGCGGGCGTAGTCTTTGGAGTTTACTATACAAAAATTGAGCCGTTAATGGGAATTATCCCAGGGCTTAAAGCGTTTGTCGCAGCTGTTTTAGGTGGAATTGGAATTATCCCTGGCGCAATGACCGGCGGTTTATTGTTAGGGGTTATTGAGTCACTTGTAAGTGCTGCAGGTTACTCTCTATGGAGAGACGGTGTAGCATTTGTTGTTCTTATCTTAATTTTGATTTTCCGTCCAGCAGGTTTATTTGGTAAAAATATCAGGGAAAAGGTGTAAGGAGGTCTTTAAGCAATGACAATGTTAAAACAAGCAAAATTTTTCTGGACCTCGATCGTTTTAGCCGTTGTATTTGCGGTCGTCATGCAATTTTTAATTAATGGTGGTTCATTGAATCAGTTTTATGTAAATACGCTATTTTTTATTGGTATTAATATTATTCTTGCAGTAAGCCTTCATTTAATTATTGGTATTACCGGACAGTTTTCGATTGGACATGCCGGGTTCCTAGCCGTTGGTGCCTATGCCTCAGCCATTATGACAATGAAATTAAGCCTTCCATTTCCAGTGGCCCTTCTTGTCGGCGGTGTAGCTGCAGCAGTAGCCGGTCTCATTATTGGGATTCCATCCCTTCGATTAAAGGGTGATTATCTAGCGATTGCCACACTTGGATTCGGAGAGATTGTGAGAATTGTCTTCTTAAATATTGATTACGTCGGTGGAGCAAGCGGCATGACTGTCTCCCACTTTACCACATGGCCATGGCTGATCGGCTGTGTTATTCTAACCATTGTAGTGATTGCGAACTTTACGAATTCGACTCATGGACGAGCATGTATTTCAATCAGAGAAAATGAAATTGCTGCCGATGCGATGGGGATTAATACAACCTACTATAAGGTAACAGCTTTTGCCATCGGTGCGTTTTTTGCTGGAATTGCCGGTGCATTATATGCACATAACTTTTATATTATCCAGCCAACAAACTTTGGCTTTTTGAAATCATTTGATATTTTAATCTTTGTCGTTCTAGGCGGCTTAGGAAGTATGTCAGGAGCAGTCATTGCTGCGATCCTGTTAACGATTATCTCAACCTATCTATCTAGCTATCCAGAGGTTCGGATGGTTATCTACAGCCTTGTCCTAATTGTGATGATGCTTTTCCGTCCACAAGGTCTGCTTGGAACAAAAGAAATTACCTCATTCTTTAAAGTTGGTAAGGCAGCTAAAGGAGGAGTACAGCATGACAACAAAAAAACAGTTGCTTAAAGTTGAAAATGTCGGGATCCGTTTCGGCGGTTTAAAAGCTGTATCAGATGTAAACGTGGTATTAAATCAGGGTGAACTCGTTGGTTTAATTGGCCCCAATGGTGCAGGGAAAACCACATTTTTTAACTTGCTGACAGGTGTCTATGTTCCAACGGAGGGAACCATCTCGTTAACAGGCGATAAACTTAATGGCTTAGCACCGTATAAAATCACCAAAAAGGGAATCAGCCGGACATTCCAAAACATCCGCTTGTTTAGTGATCTGTCTGTTCTCGATAATGTAAAAGTTGCTTATCATTCACTGGCAAAGCATTCGATGGTAAGCTCGATCTTCCGCTTTCCAACTCACTTTACTGGTGAGAGGGAAATGGAAGAAAAGGCCATTGAGTTCTTGAAAATCTTTAAGTTGGAAAATGTGATGCATGAAAAGGCGAAGAACTTACCGTACGGTCAGCAGCGTCGCCTCGAAATTGCCCGGGCATTGGCAGCCGGCCCCAAATTATTGCTGCTTGATGAACCTGCTGCCGGAATGAATCCACAGGAAACAGAAGAATTAATGAACTTAATTGCGTTAATTCGTGAGAAGTTTTCATTAACAATCCTCTTAATTGAACATGATATGGGCCTTGTAATGGGTGTGTGTGAGCGCATCTATGTGCTTGACCATGGTCAATTAATTGCGGATGGGACACCAGAACAAATCAGAAATAATCCAAAAGTCATCGAAGCCTATCTTGGAGAGGAGGTCTCCTAATGCTAAAAGTGAATGATATAAATGTTTATTATGGTAATATTCACGCGTTGAAGGGTGTTTCCCTCGAGATCAATCAAGGAGAAATTGTTACATTGATTGGTGCCAATGGTGCCGGGAAAAGTACGCTTTTACAAACCATATCCGGACTATTGAAGCCAAAAAGTGGTGAAGTATTGTTTGAGAGTGAACATGTAGCCGGTAAGGTCCCGCAATCAATTGTAAAACGGGGAATTTCACAAGTACCGGAAGGCCGCCGCGTGTTCGCGAACATGTCAGTGGAGGAGAACCTTGAATTAGGTGCGTACTTAAGGAAAGATAAAAAGGGAATTCAAGAAGATTTTGAAAAGGTGTATCAACTGTTCCCACGGTTGTTAGAGCGTAAAAAGCAGCAATCTGGGACCCTTTCAGGCGGGGAGCAGCAAATGCTAGCGATGGGACGAGCATTAATGGCTAGGCCGCGTTTATTATTGTTAGATGAGCCGTCCATGGGTCTTGCGCCGCTATTAGTAAAAACGATTTTCAAGATTATTGAGGAAATCAATAAAACGGGCACAACAATTCTATTAGTAGAGCAAAACGCCAATATGGCCCTCTCGATTGCCGACCGTGCTTATGTTATTGAAACAGGAAAAATTGTCGCTTCTGGTACAGCTGCAGAACTTAACTCAAGCGACCAAATTAGAAACGCCTATCTTGGCGGACACTAAAATCGAAAAGCGGAAGCGTCTTGCCCAGGGGCGACAGGCATAAGACGAGCCGGCTTGAAGGTTGCTTTTTAACCTTCAGGACGGATTGGCTGTAGACCTGCGAGCCCCTAGACGCTGGAGCTAGACATCACAAAAAGGAGTTGGGGACCCCCAACTCCTTTTTATATTATATTTTCATTTTCCGTTGTTCAGGATCTAGCCGGAATTGCCGGCGGCGCTTTGGCTGCATTAGATGTCTAATCTTGTTCGCGTAATCTTCATACAACTGTTCCAATCCTACTAATGATAGTGAAAAGAAGTTAGCATAATTCTTTTGGACTTCCCACTTTAACTCGTTCTTTCCACAAATACTATATTTATTTAGCTCTTCTATTTCTACCCGAATCTTCGCCAATTCAATTCCTTGCTGCTCTTCAGGAAGCGAGAGAACATGGTCTATCTTTTCAATATAATGAATCGATTTCTCAATCTTCCAATTAATTTCATGATACCCTTCTACATCAATCAGCTCAAATTTTAATTTAAATTCATTTAGTAGTTTAGCAGATTCATAGGTCGAATTCACAATATCATCACGGGTCATATCCTTCGTTTCATAGCTGAGCATATGCTTCCAAGAAGGTTGAGTGATCGCCTTGCGGTGGTCCTCAAGGGTATGGCAGAACTTTTTATAGCCGTGCAGTTCTGGATGTTCAAAGGCTGGGCTGGCAGGGTCAAGGAACGGTGCAAGCGGTGCGACAAAATAGAAAATCCGTTTGTCCTGATCACAGGCAAGATGAATCTTTTCACAGAAATCAATGTTTTCTAAGGCGCTGTCATACGTTTGTCCTGGAATTCCAACCATGAAGAATAAATCGATTTTTTTGCAGCCGTGCTTTAAGGCAAACTGGAGCGTATCGATGACTTTGGAGTTGGTACAATTAAATTTCCCATTATAGTGTCTAATCTTTTCATCATGGGTTTCAAGCGTGATCTCAATACTATATTTTGGAACACTTTCATTCATTTGCTTAAAGAACTCTTCATCGGCATACTGGAATAATTCAAACACGACTTCATTTTTAAGATTGAGTTCTTTCAGGCGGCTAAAGAACTCTTTGACATATTCACGTCCACCCTGGCGCAAATCATGGAGGATAAAAATGGGTGCCCGGCTAAACCGGGAAATGAATTTAATATCTTCAATGAGCTTTTCAGGTGACCGTAAGGCGAGCGCACCACGGTTGCAGTTCTGATTATAAGCATCCTTCGAACCACCGCATATCAGGCAGTTTTGTGAGCAGCCCCGCGCCGTCAATAAGGCGGTATTTGGGTACTGCAGCCAGCCATTGTAGGGCAGCGGGTCAAGGAAGTTCCGATATTTAAAGACCGAGCGTATCGCATAGCGATATCCTGGCACATCCAGATCATCTAAATCCTTTGGTACATAGGTAAGGGGATTGCAGCCAATATCGCGGCCCTTCTTCCACGTTAAATTGGGGATGTCAGCATAGTGGGTATTTCCTTGTTCGATTTTATTCATCAATAGCAGCATCAGTTTTTCGGTGGAATCGCCGCGCATCACAAAATCGATACAGGGATATTCTATCAATTCCTTATGATAATAGGTCGAAGACAGGCCGCCAAAGATCACCGGGATATCAGGATGCAGCCTTTTAACCACTTTGGCTAATTCGATACTGCCGTGTGCATGTGGAAGCCAGTGTAGGTCAATCCCGAAGGCCCTTGTTTGGACGTTCTTTAACTTTGCTTCGACATCAAATTTGTCACTCATGAGCATTCGATTGGCGATATTAATGATTTTTACTCGTAGACCGTACCTTTCCAGGTATTCCGCGATACTGGTAATGCCAATTGGGTACATCTCAAATACGGGTGATGAGGGAACTACATCGCTGATGGGGCCGGCAAGCAGGGAGTTTTTTCGAAAATCATAAACGCTTGGTGCATGCAAAAGGACTAAATCGTATTTCATTTATTTCACCTCATGGAAAATAGGATAGAAACATCATCTTTCATAGGCTTAAAAAGATCGTATGTGAAGTATGGAATATACGATTTTTTTAAGGAAGATATTATCTATTTTGGAAATGAAAGTAATTTATTATTGTTGATTTTAGTGTACTATAATAATTGTTTATTAGAGTGACAAATGGGTGACAGATTTTGTGTGATTTTGTGTAAATCCTGCTAAACCTGTATGCTTGAAACTAGTTTAGAGTCTTCAAAGTCAGGGAGGAATGATAACGTGGCACAAGCAAAAACGAATGCGATGCGCATTTTAGATGCAAAAAAGGTCAGCTATGACATGCTTACCTATGATCATAAAGACGGAAAAATTGACGGTGTCTCTGTAGCCGAAAAAGTAGGCAGGGATCCTAAGGAAGTCTATAAGACGCTCGTGGCACAGGGCGTCAGCAAGAATATTTATGTCTTTGTTATTCCGGTTGCTGAAGAATTGGATTTAAAAAGGGCGGCAAAGGCAGCTGGTGAAAAGAATATGGAAATGCTCCCCGTCAAGGATATTCAGAAATGGACAGGATATATCCGCGGCGGCTGTTCACCAATTGGTATGAAAAAGGAGTATAAGACATTTATAGATGAACAAGCAAGGGATCTGGATACCATCATTGTCAGTGCCGGGAAAATTGGTGTCCAAATTGCTTTAGCCCCTTCCAGCTTGCAAGAGGTCACAAAAGCTGACATTGTCCCAATCATTAAGTAAGATTTTTTTCCTAGGCACTCACCTATAGGTGGCAATCGCATAAGATAGGGTGAAATTATCTTACGAGTGTCACGATAAAAGGGAGTGTTGCTCAGTGACAGGAAAAATTAAAAATTACTTTGCTGGCGGTAATACAGCTAGAGGTTTCCATAATTTATATGATTCCAATCTTCAAGATCTAGACCGGTTATTTATTCTAAAAGGCGGACCAGGAACAGGTAAATCCTCACTCATGAAAAAGATCGGCAATGAGTGGCTTGAAAAGGGCTATGATGTTGAATTCTTACATTGTTCTTCTGATAATAATTCCATTGATGGCGTGTTAATCCCGGCGTTAAAGGTGGGAATTGTCGATGGAACTGCCCCGCATGTGATTGAACCCAAAGCACCAGGTGCAGTGGATGAGTATATTAACCTCGGCACAGCTTGGAATGCTCGTGCCTTAGCGACCCATAAAAGTACCATCTTGAAGTTAACCAATCAAATCAGCCAGTCCTTTCATAAGGCCTATGATACGTTTAAGGAAGCATTGGATATACATGATGATTGGGAAAAGATCTATATCAACAGCATGGATTTTAAGAAAGCCGATCAATTAACGACCAAATTAATTGATTCCTTTTTTGGAAAAATGAAGCTTAGTAAAAAATCAGATATCCGTCATCGCTTTTTAGGGGCAGCAACGCCTAAGGGAGCGGTCGATTATGTTCCGAATTTAACCGAAGAGATTCCAAAACGTTATTTCATTAAAGGGCGCCCAGGCTCTGGTAAATCCACGATGCTGAAGAAGCTTGCGGCAGCGGCTGAAGTCAGAGGGGTGGATGTTGAGGTTTACCATTGCGGCTTTGACCCGCACAGCCTTGATATGGTTATTTTCAGGGAGCTTGGAATTGCGATTTTTGATAGCACGGCACCACATGAGTACTTCCCAAGCCGAGACGGCGATGAAATCATCGATATGTATGAATTACTAATCGCTCCAGGGACAGATGAAATTTTTGAAGAGATCATTACTAAAATCTCAACCAATTATAAAAATAAGATGAACGAGGCAATCTCTTATTTAGCGCGGGCAAAGGAACTTCATGATGAGCTGGAGGAAATCTATATTGCAGCGATGGACTTTTCCGTTGTTGAAGGAATCCAGAACAAAATAGCCGAGGAAATCAGGGAGTTAGCAGCGAGTAAAGTAGAGTAACAAAACTTTTAATGATACTTCTCACCAAATTAGGCACGGCGCATACGTTAAAGGGAAAATTAAATAAAAGGGGCTAATAACCTTGGATCATTTCAATTACCCTCAGGGTCATGGTAGAATGCCTAATTCTCCTTATGAACACACCCTTCGGCAACAAACACAAGCGCCGCCGCACGGAGGAGGCCATCAACCGCCGCCGCACGGAGGAGGTCATCAGCCGCCGCCGCATGGGGGAGGCCACCAGCCACCGCCGCACGGAGGAGGTCATCAGCCGCCGCCGCACGGGGGAGGCCACCAGCCGCCACCACACGGGGGAGGCCATCAGCCGCCGCCACACGGGGGAGGATATCAACCGCCTCCGCACGGAGGAGGCCACCAGCCACCGCCGCATGGGGGAGGATATCAACCGCCATATGGAGGCGGTCCACATTATGGCAGTGCCCCGACTGCACCACCGCCAGCCTTTATTCCACAAGAATCAGTTGGCTTATATGCGGTTGACCCAGGAGGAATTAGGCACTGCCTGTACCGTTATACCTATATTTGGCTAAGAAATGGAAGTAGCTTCTGGTATTATCCAACCTACGTGGGCAGAAACTCAATCGGCGGGTATCGCTGGAGTGGAAACCACTGGGTATATTATGGAACGGACTTAAATAGAATCCGTTCATTTAGTTGCCACTAACAAATAGGAACTGCCCTGAAAAAATGGGCAGTTCTTATTTTCATTCTAAGAATGTGGATTTGTTTTGCTGCTTTGCCCCTTGTTGCGCTTATTTCCTTTGCTGTTATCACCGCTGACAAATTCGCTGGAAAATTCAGCTTCCGATTGTCCTGCTTGCGGGGAGTTTTGATTCTTGCTGCCTTTGTTGTATTTCTTCGTCATCATTGATCCCTCCTTTTCACTATGGTTTAGTTTGCTTTCGAGTATGTTGTTTATTCAGGTAAAATAAAGGTAATAGTTGAATGATGAGATAGCTGGTGAGTATTTTTTGAAGGGATGATTGAATGCAGTCAAAGATCGATTTGTTAACACAACTATTTGAAAAGAATCGCAACGAAGCAAATGCAGGACCGATGAAGAAATACATGAAAGACCACTTCCCCTTCCTTGGCATCAAGAAGCCTGATCGAAGTGTGCTGGAGAAGCAATTTTTTCAAGATACAGGATTGTTAAAGGAGTCGTTTAACCAAGCATTTATTCGCGAACTTTGGGCGAAGGATGAACGTGAATACCAATATACTGGATTGGTTTATATGGAAAAATCGCTGAAAAGGCTGGAGAAAAGTGATTTACCATTTATGGAAGAATTGATTCAAACGAAATCGTGGTGGGATACGGTTGATGCAATTGCTCCCAAACCGGTTGGGGAAATTGCCAAAAGGTTTCCTGACGTCGTCGCAGAAACGATTGATAGCTGGGCGACCCATGATTACCTTTGGATGCGCAGGGCGGCACTTCTTTTTCAATTAAAGTATAAAGAGAACACGAATGAAGAGCTTCTTTATCAATACATACGTCTGAATGCAGACAGTAAGGAATTTTTTATCCAAAAGGCCATTGGCTGGGCATTACGGGAATATTCAAAGTCCAATCCTGCTTCCGTGAAAAAATTTATCGAGGCGACAAAGCTAGCACCGTTAAGTGTTCGGGAAGGAAGTAAGTATTTAGGTTGAGCATCTGGGAGATAATGTATTAGATTATCTGTTAAAATAGCAATAATGAAAAGGGATAGAGGGTGAACAGCATGATTAAATGTATTGCAACAGATATGGATGGGACATTATTGAATTCGGTTCAACAAATCAGCTCAGCGAATAAAGAAGCTATTTTAAAAGCGCAGTCACAAGGCGTTGAAGTGGTGGTCGCGACAGGCCGGTCGTATCAAGAGGCTACTTACGTACTTTCTGAGGCGGGCTTAACCTGCCCGGTTATTTGTGTGAATGGCGCGGAAGTACGTTCCGAAGAGGGGGATGTCCTTTCAGCGACGCCGATTGGGAAACAATTAGCTCGAGAGGTTGCTGCAAGACTTGCAGAAAAGGACGTGTATTTCGAAGTTTACACAAATCAGGGTGCCTTCACGATTGATCCCGCTAAGGCCGTTTCCATTCTAGTTGATATCGTGATGAGTGCGAACCCAGAAGCCAATCAAGCTGAGATCATTGAAGCAGCAGGGGCAAGAATCCATGATGGCTTAGTCCAAACAATTGAAGATTATGAACAACTGTTTGCGAATGATCAGTATCAAATCTATAAATTTCTTGTCTTCTCGTTTGATGGGGAAAAATTAGAAGCGGCAAATCAAGCATTAGCAGACTTAGAAGAACTTGCTATCGCTTCTTCCGGTCATGAAAACCTCGAAATCACGAATCGTGAGGCTCAAAAGGGAATTGCACTTGAATCGTTTGTAAAAGCAAGAGGAATAGATTTAGCGGAAACGATGGCGATTGGTGATAATTATAATGACGTATCGATGTTTGAAAAAGCAGGCAGATCTGTGGCGATGGGAAATGCCAATTACGAAATCAAATCTCTTTGTGATGTAATTACAGACACCAATGTAGAAAGCGGCGTAGCAAAGGCGATACATGAAGTAATATAAGTTGTAAGTTGTAAGTAAGGGTGTCAGGCACCATGTGAATATTATTTCACATGGTGCCTGACACCCTTTAGGTTTTGTTTTTACATAATCTCAATTTTTAATGAATTCACCTGTGAAACTAGGAGTTCTTCGTAATCTTTTTGGGCTTGGTAGTAGATTTCTTGTTCGCCGGCTTTAGGGTTTTCTTTTTTGGCCTTGGTCACTAAGTCCTTTTGGACCTTCTGGGACATGACGATCATTTGATACTGCTGCTTTTCTGTTGCCCAAAATTTCTCTTCTCCGTACTCGTTGATCAGCTTTTTAGCGGACTCAAATTGATTATATTGTCCGCGTGCTTTGCTAAGGGCTGCATCTACTTCCGTCTCGGTTGCTTTATGACCCTTTTCATCCGCGAGTAGAGCCATCGCCCGGAGGCGGATGATTTGTGTTAATAGCTGATTTTTATCTTCAAGTGTTTTTTCCTGTGCCTCTAAATATGTTAGTTCTTCCTCTAACTGCTCGCCCTTATATTGTTTCTGTGCGCTCTCACGGTTGATGGCCAGCTGCAATTGGTTAATGAACTTATAAAAGCTGACGTCCTCATCAGTGATCCACTGGCCATTAACCTTGGCAACTCCTTTTGGTTTGGTCACGTTCAGTTCAATAACTTTTTCCGTCTTCTTTCCGTCTTTCTCAAGCGTAAACGCAGCCTCGTATTTCCCGCCCATCGGCAAGTTCACTTTGCCAGTATAGGTGCCATTTTTCCCTTCCTCAAGCTTGACATCATAACTGCCATGATCCATTTCCGTCATTGCTAGGTGAGCAGATACATCTAGCCCTTTTACGGCTTTCTTATTTTCGGTTACTTTTACTTCAAACGGCATGGCTGTATCCTTAACGAAATAAAGATCCTTCGTGACGTCCACTTTATAGTCAGGGTCTGAACTGCATCCTGCCATCACGGCAACCAGAAGAAGGATGGCGAATATTATCCGTATCTTCATGAGCTGATTCCTCCTAAATTATGAGTTTGTAAAAACTCATCTACTTTATATTTCTTCATTTTTCCATTTTCCAAATATGCTACATGGGTACAAATCTGTTTGATTTCGTCCAGATGGTGCGAGGACAGCAGAATCGTTTTATCCTGAAGGGAATGGAGTACATCTAAAATTTCTTTTCTTCCGAGCGGGTCAATACCGCTCGTCGGTTCATCAAGAATCAGCAGGCTGGAATCTTGATAAAGGGTGATTGCTAAACCAAGGCGCTGCAGCATTCCTTTCGAGTACTTCTTGACTTGTTCATGGCGGTCGTCCCACAGGCTGACCGAGCGAAGTACCTGCTCGATTCGTTCCTGGTTGGCGGTCTTCGTTACCGCCTCGGCGAAGAACGTCATATTTTCCAATCCGGTCAGCATCGGATAAAGCATAAATTTTTCCGGCAGATAGGCGATTGCTCTTTTCCACTCCTCATTTTTCTTGTTCACGGCAATCCCATTTATTAAAATTTCTCCTTGCTTGACTGGCAGTAATCCAAGCAAACTATTGATAAATGTCGATTTCCCGGCACCGTTTCGGCCAACCAGGGCACAAATTTCATTCCGGTGAATGTCTAGATTGATGGAATCCAAGACTGTTTTTTTTCCGAATGATTGGTTTAAATTCTTGACGTTGATCATTCGTATCCCTCCTTACGATTGAATACAATCGCTGTGGAAAATGAAGCGGTGAGCCAGAACAATAGATTTCCAAGCAGGAAGAAGGCAGGCTTTGTCCACATAAACGCTTGTAAGAGTCTCGACATATGACCGAAGGAATATACCCCCGTGCCTGTTTCTAAAAACATTCGAACAGCCTGAAGTGGATTTAAAAAGTAGACCGAAGAAAATAGTTTCACATTTTCGTGCGTCACATCGGACAAGAACGACAGCAAGATAAAATCATGTAAGAAGAAAAAGTAGAACCAAACAAAGACCGTAAAACCTAATATCTGCATCCTCGAGCGGCTGATACTGCCGATGGCGGCACCCATTTGCAAGAACACAAGGCCCATGCAAACAATCGCTGTTACAAAGATGAAATAACTTTTCATATCAAGTTGGAAGTTAAATTTTAATAGTAATAAATAAATGAAAAACCACGTAATCAGCGGGACTAGGACAACGGTATAGAGCCCCAGGCTTTTTTTGATTAGGAAGCTTCCGAAATGGTCTGTCTTTGTCAGCAGCATAATCAAAGTCTTTTGTTCTTTTTCTTGAAAGATCGAGAATGCCCCGATAAATAAGCATAGAATTGGAATAAAATAGATAATCGTATCGAACAGGTTGATTAAGAGCACATAAAAGCCTTTATCAAATGAAAGGGCTGAGGAACGAAATAAAATTGCAATTGAAATCAGAACAATAATACTTAAACTTAGCCAAAGTCCTTTTCCTCTTATATTTTCCTTCCATTCCTTCCAAATGTAATGCATAGTAGGTGTCTCCCCTTTAGTAAAATCCCCACGATAAGCAAGGTGGCAATAAGGATAATTGCTTTCGAAGGCGTTCCTTTTGACGCTGTTAGCGGGTGTGGGTCATGAAACATGATGGCTTCCTTTGATAGAGCCGCGTTCATTTTTTCATAAATCTTCAATGCGGGACTTTTTAAAAATAAATAGGATAATTCTTGGTCTTCAATTAATTGGTATAAAGAAGAACGATAGGTTATTGGAAAATCCCCAATGTGGTCTTGGTCTAAATCGGTGATCGGGAACGCGCTGCCCCAGTCATTCCCTTTGCCATCCTTGCTCCAGGAATTATTCTCACTATTGCCGCCAAGAGTTACAGCAGGAATCGTATTTTCGGTAATTTGGTTTAAGGTAAAAACTTGGTCATTGGAACTCGACCACAGTTCAATTCCGATTTGGTTTTGAACGATTTTGTTGTGGCGAAAGTCATTTCTTGTTGCTTGATCAATATACATACCGCGTTGGTTCATATAAAAGGTATTATCGGCAATATCATTGTCATTGGCTTGGAGTAATAGTAATCCAAAGGATTGATTGCCGTAGTTCACGAGAAATTGATTATCCTCGAGTTTCAAATGGTTTGAGTTCATAATCGCGGCCCCGCCGGTATTCATCGTGAATATATTTTTCTTGAAAATGTTTTCGTCGGAATACATGTAATGCAAGCCATATCTTGTGTGGCTAATATTATTTTCATAGCTTTTATTGTTGTTGGCATATTCAAAGAACATCCCGTCACGGGTGCCTTCAATCGTATTTTTTTCAAGCCGATTATCATTGGCATAATAAACGTGAATCCCATTTCCCTGGGCGGCAATTTCGCCTTTGCCCAGGCCCTTAATCTGGTTGGAACGAATGGTATTATGGTGCGCCTGGCTTAAATAAATGCCGTGAAAGGAGTCGCGGATGCTGATGTGTTCAACGACATTGTTGTTTGTGTAAATCTTAATGGCCGCGTACTCCTCAGCAGAGTTCCGGTTCATCCCTCCATGCATGACGGTTAGATGGCTCAGTTTCACATTAGGGGCTTTTATGGAAATGACATTGCCCGATCCGTCTCCTTTAATCACCGTCTTTTTTGAGCCAATGATCGTTATCGGTTTGTTGATGACAATATTGCCCGAGTACGTTTTATTTTCAAGCTGGAGGACCGCCCCTTCTTTCAGGCTGTCGATAGTTGCTTGTAATGGTTCGGCTGCCAGCTTTTTCTCAGGGCTCATGACTAGCAATAGAGAAAAAATGAAAGATACGAGCGCAAGTTTTTTCATTTACTTTCGATCCTTCCATAACGGAATGAGTAAGAGAATAAACGCAGCGATCACCAAATATGTTCCGAGGCCAAGCAGGCTGTTGGTTTGGAAATTCGCCACCGTATTATGACCTAAAATAGGCGGAACAAACGGATCCATTTTGATCGGAGCTTCAGGACTTAGATTGGTGCCAAACTTTTTCAAAGCATGGTGAAGATCATATACACCGAGTCCGCCGCCAATCACAAATAGGCCAATCAATCCGTAAAGAACGGATTTTTTTCGGAGCAGGGCGGTTAAAAGCGTAAGAGCCGCTAATCCTCCAACTAAATAAGGTAAATACGCTAATTCAGGGAAGTTTTTTTCACTGAAGTTCGCCATACCAATATAGTGGTTAAGTCCATTCACGATATCAATTTCCCCTGCGAGCTTATTCGGGTACACGATGATATTTAGCCCTTCTGGATATTGAGGAGCAACAAAGACCATTTTCCACCATGGGAAAAATAGTGAGATGACTATTAAAATAGTTGAAGTAACAAGTAATAATGAAGAAACTACTGATAATTTTTTGGTTTTACTCGTCATGTTAACATCGCCTTTTTAATGAAATCGGTAGTAAACGGAGAAGGGTATCAATCTTTTTCATTGATACCCATCACCAACATATTGCTTAAATTACTGTTTTGGTTTGACAAGGAAGTAACCGGTCATTTCTTGGTGCAGCGCAGAACAGAAGTTTGTGCAATAAAGTGGGTAGGTTCCTGCTTTATTCGCGACAAATTCCATTGTGTTGGTTTGTCCCGGCTGGACTTCCATGTTTAAGTTATAGCTGTTGATGGCAAATCCGTGGGTAATATCTTCATCGAAATCAATATTTGTCAGATGAATCGTCACATGATCTCCTTCATTTACTTCGATCACATCAGGACGTTTTGCTTTGGCATCAAAGATGAATTTCGAACGCATCGCGATACCATATACATCGACTTTGTTACCATTACGAACGATTTTTGTATCGCTCTGCTTGTAAACAGCTTCCTTATTCTTTGTGTCCTTCGGATAGACTTCAATTGTTTTGATTTTATCCGCTTTAATCATTTGGGCATAGTGTGGTTCTGGGTTAACTGGTGCTGATTGGATGATCTTCATCTTACCGCTGATATCAATTAACTGCATCGATTCCGGATGAGAAGGTCCAACGGATAAATAGCTGTCTTTCGCAATCTTATTTAAGGCAATGATATATTTTCCGTCAGGTGCAACCGTGTCACCTTCTGCGGCAACAGAATGTCCTGGAGAATATTGAACAGGGACACGATCTAATGTTTCACCTGTTTTTGGATTCCATTTCACAATTTCCGAAGAAATAAACATTGTTGTGTAGGCCATGCCTTTGTCATCAAATTGAGTGTGTAGTGGTCCTAAGGCATTTTCAGGGTTAACTTCTCTTTCCATCACAGATTTGTAATTAAGGACTGGAATCCCATTGCGTTCACCAGCGAAGTCTTTGTTTGCGACAGCTTTAAATGCTTTTTCAAACGAGAAGACTGTCATGGTTGGCGCTAATTTTCCGGAAGCGATAAAGTGCTTGCCATCTGGTGTTACGTCGACACCATGTGGTGATTTTGCGACTGGAATTAAATAAATGCCGCCTTTTTGCTTCTCAGGGAAGATCATTTTCTGACCGCCCACATTTTCGTACTTGCCTTCCTTGACCATTTTCTCAAGCTCTTTCCAGTTGAAAAGAACAATATAGTCACGGTCTGCTTGTGAAGCATTAATTTCAAGGTTCGTTGTTGACTCCTCGGTATTATAAGTCGTCATAACCGCCCAATCCGCTGATTCTTTTTTACCTGCATCAGAAAGGTCATAGGACCATGGTGGAAGGGCAACTTGGTAACCAATATTTAGCTTTTGTTTGTTTTGATCAAATGTGACAGCAGACATCACGCCGCGATATTTTGTACTGTAATCATCTAGTGATTCGTATTTGTGCTGCAGCGGCACGGCGAAGCGAGTCGGCAGGAACATATACTCGGTATTTTCCGTAACGAAGGCCGCACAGTGCGGTCCGCTTGTATTTGGAACGTTAATGATATCTTTCACGGTAAATGTTTTTAAGTCCATCGCGGCCGCACGGCTGTTACCAACATCGGTTGCAAACATGTATTTCCCGTCATAGTCACCTTTTGTTTCAGAGAAGGCCGGGTGATGTAGGTCTCCCCATGTATAACCGCCCATTAATTTCTTCGAGTGTTCATCGAAGCCGTATCCTGTAGCCGAATCCTGCGAGAAGACCGGAACTGTTCGAATATGACGCATGGATGGCACCCCATAAATAAACATTTGACCGGAGTGGCCGCCGGAAGCAAATAGATAGTAATCATCTTTTTGGCCGAATGGGACATATACCTTTTCGGCATCGCTCTTTGTGCTTGACGCTGCTTGCGTGTCTGTCTTAGCTGAGAAATCTGCAAACGTAATCGTTGCTGCGACAAACCCGGCTAAGAGACCCGATGCAATCGGAATCCATTTTTTCATTATGTACACCACCTTTTTTATTTTTCAGAGGCTTGTTTAAGTAGGTCTAATACTTGCTTACGTTCTTCGTCGGATAATGGGTTTTTCCCAATCACGCCTGACATGACAGCAGAAGTAGGCGCTTTTAAAAATTCTTCAATCGGCTTGCCATGCTTGCCTTCTACGTTTACAAACGCTTGGGAAAGATCTGGGCCAACTGCTCCACCCGTAATTTTTAGAGATTCAACACTGTGGCAGCCGAGGCAGCCTTTCTTGTTAAGGATGTTATCTTCATTGGCGGAAACCGTTGTTGCTTCTTTTGAGTCGGTCGTTGTTTCTTCTTTTGCAGCAGAAGTTTCTGTCGTCTCTTTCGTTTCTGTTTGTGCCACTTGAGGCTGTTTTGCGGAATCCCCCATGATCACGCCAAACACTAAGTAACCTAATCCAAAGCCGAGTAATGTACAAATAACAAAACTGATAATGGCTTTATTCATCTTTTTCCCTCCTTTTTTCTCAAATGAACATCTTCATCCTAAACACTTCCATGTCAGAAAAATGTGACCTACCGCACACCTTTGTTATAGTTTTTGAACGTTTTGTGAAAGGGCTTAGTATTACGTGATTTGAAAAGATGAACGTTTTGTGAAATTCGTCACTACATCAAGTGACGCAGTTCTTTACAATAAAAGTAAGTGTTCATCAAAAGGGGATTTTTAAAAAGGGTGGTGAAAAGGATGATTCAAGTTGATTGTTTAAAAGAGCCGAATCTAGCAATCTATCAACAGGTTGCCCAAATGGATTTACTTCGGAAAATTGTTATCTTTAAGGATTTATCGGAGAAGTCACTAGCGATTATTGAAAAAAGGATTCATACACTCGAGTTGAAAAAAGGGGAAAGGATCATTTCGGAAGCCGAAGTGGCCAAGGGGGTTTATTTTGTTCATACCGGTGCAGTGAAGTTAACGAAGCAGGATGAACAGGGGAATGAAATTATTGTTTGTGTGAAGCAACAAGGGGATGTGTTTGCAGAAGCCTGTTTGTTTACAAAAAGGACAGAATACTACCCGGCAACTGCGACCATGCTTCAGGACGGAAGAGTCTTATTTTTAAATAAATTGGAACTTGAGCGGGATTTGTTCAACCATCCGGAATTATCGATTCAAATGATTAGTTATATGAGTGATGTGCTCCGGGAAATGACCTCGCAATTACGAGACGTGGCTTTGCTCGATGTGTATGCGAAGACTGTTAAGACATTAGAGCGCCTCGGTAATAAATTTAATAATGGCCTGAACAGATGGGATATAGAGATTCCCTTGACCATTCAGGAATTTGCCACCGTGGTCGGAACCACCCGGGAAAGTGTCAGCCGCGTTTTCTCCAAGTTAAAAAAAGATGGGATCATTGATATGAAATCACGTAAAATTATCATACGTGATTGGTGCACGCTTTGTACCCTGCTGCATCGGGAATATTAACATAGAAAAAAAGCCCTTCACTATGAGGGGCTTTCGGTTACTTATCAAATTTATAGGTCCAAAACCGTTCATTATTAATCCACTTCATCACTTGCGGGTCTTGGTTTTTTAATTTCTCTTCCATTCCGATAAACATTTGCTCGGTTTGCGAACGGTGCGCCTGGATGGCTGCCATTTTTGTTTTGGCAACAGGGCTGATGTCATTGAGAATATCTGGTTCCCCGAGCTCATCAACACAATTGTTTGAGAATGCGACACAGTGTAAGGTTGGCCGTGCGGCTGGGCTCATTTTTTCAACCGCGCGAACGACCGCCGCACCAGTGGCATCATGGTCCGGGTGGACCGAGTAGCCTGGATAAAACGTAATAATAAGAGAAGGATTAACTTCCTCGATCAAGGCTAACATTTGATTGGCAAGTTTCTCTTCATCTTCAAATTCAATCGTTTTATCGCGGAATCCGAGCATGCGCAAGTCTTGAATGCCCAGTACCCGTGCCGCTTCCTTCAATTCTTCTCTTCTAATCTTCGGCAAGTTTTCACGATTGGTAAACAGAGGATTTCCCATGTTGCGTCCCATTTCACCTAACGTTAAACAGGCATAGGTAACAGGGGTTCCGTTCTGCACATGGGTGGCAATGGTGCCTGACACCCCAAATGCCTCATCATCAGGGTGAGGGAAAACAACCAATACTTGGCGTTCTTTTTCCATAAATTCTTCTCCTTTCGGGCCTTGCATTCTTATTCAAAAGGGGTGCTGGAAATCTCCAAGGCAACCGCTAGTTTTCCATCATGGTCGTGACCGGCTAATAAGAGACGGTTGTTCTCATCAATTTCGTAATGAGTGATCCCTTCTGCGTAAATCCAGCCAAGCTGAATCTTTAACCCAACCCGAAACGGGCCATTCCCTGTTATTTTCCCTAACTCATAATGGACAAGGGCATTGCGGATGAATGCACCGGCTGAAAAGAAGCTTTGATCGTTATGTGAAGCATAGGCACCGTTGGTCGTTTCAAGGTGAATATAGACATCTTTATTAGCAAAGCTGTTAATGGCATCTTGTGCACCTTTTACATCAATAAGTTCCAAAATGAAGCCTCCTTTCCCATCATTAATTTTGAGATTATGTCTAATGTCTATTTTAGTTAATAATGTAACTATCATACTAAAATCAGGTAAAAAATGCGAAACTGGTGCCTGACACCAACAAATGACCTCAAAAAAGAAGAGCCGATCAAGCGATCGGCTCTTCTTGACTCTTTCTTATTCCACACAATCTTCGCAGTACTCGGTAACAGCTTTCGCTCCACTGCGGTAAGCCCCATGCCAGGTTGGTCCAACGTATTCGTTGAGACGGAAACCTTGCTGGATGGCTGCTGTGATAAATTCCTTTGCGACATCGACCGCATCATAAACGGATTTTCCTTTTGCTAATTCCGCTGTAATTGCTGATGAGTAGGTGCAGCCCGCCCCATGAGTGTAGGTCGTTTCAAATTTTTCCGACTCATAAAGCATAAATTCTTTTCCATCATAAAGCAGGTCAACGGCTTTTTCTTCTGATTCAAGCTTGCTGCCGCCCTTAATCAGCACGAATTTGGCCCCTTGTTCGTGGATTTTTTCTGCGGCTTCTTTCATTTCCGCCACAGTACGCGGGGTTTTCATGCCAGCCAGCTGTCCTGCTTCAAATAAATTAGGAGTCACGACTAAGGCGCGTGGTAATAGAAACTCACGCATTGCATCGGTAGTTTCTGGATTTAGGACCTCATCTTCACCTTTACAAACCATAACAGGGTCAATCACGACACGTTCAAGTTTGTTTTCATCGATTTTCCGAGCAGCTAATTCAATAATCTCAACAGTGCCAAGCATGCCGGTTTTCATCGCATCGATCCCAACAGAAAGAATGGTTTCAAGCTGAGTCTCAAGCGTATCAACAGCAATAGGGAAAACATTATGGTGCCAATGGTTTTTTGGGTCCATTGTCACGATGGATGTCACTGCAGTCATTCCATAAACGCCAAGTTCCTGAAAAGTCTTTAAGTCCGCTTGTAGGCCAGCGCCGCCGCTTGTATCAGAACCAGCGATTGTCATCACTTTGTTGATGGTCATATGTATGTACTCCTCCTTAAATTTTTACTCTTAATTATTATAGAACATTTTTCAAAAATTAACAGGAGTCACAAAATGCTTGATCTATATGGTCAGTTTGAAATTCAAGTTTGCGAAGGTTGTAATGGCTATATTAAAATTATTGTTACACGCCAATATATTGAAAAGCCAACAGCTGCCTTACTGGATTTAAACTCGATTCATTAGGATTATGTGGCACAGGACAATGGTTATCAAGCTGTGGGCGTGGATATTGATGTAAATGAAGAGGGTGCAGGGATGATGAAGGCTGGGGCAATTATTTTATCAGGTGGAAAATCAAGCAGGATGGGCACCAATAAAGCCCTTCTAAAAATAAACGAGAAAACGAACATTGAGAGAATGGCAGATGCACTAAACCTTTCGTTTATTGATATAATTCTTGTAACCAATCATCCTGAAGACTACCAATTTTTAGAAGTGAAGATGGTCTCAGATCTGTATCCTGGTCAGGGCCCCCTTGCAGGAGTACATGCAGGACTGCTGGCATCTCCATTTGAAACGAATTTTGTCGTAGCTTGTGATATGCCGTTTGCTTCCGCGGAACTTGCCGAACTGCTTGTCAAAAAAAGCAGCGGTTTTGATGCCGTCATCCCAATCATTAATGGAGTCCAGCACCCATTGTTTGCCGTCTTTCAAAAAAGGGCAGCGGACGTGGCAGCACAAATGATTGAAGCGGGACAACTTCGGATGAAACATTTGCTTGAACGCTTAAATGTCCTGTATGTAACAGAAAAAGACCTTCAGGCATACAGCAGCATCGATTTAGAGCGGGTCTTTTTTAATATGAATCACCCAAGTGAGTACGAAGATGCTAAAAAGTGGGCGGAAGATAGATAAGGTGGAAAAAGGGGACCGACTACACGGTTCACATAATTGGTGAAATTGGTGGATACCAAGTGATCAAAAAATGCAGAGCCTAAGTGCTTAGGGGTAGGGGTGTAAACCGATGATGTACGAAATTTCAAAAGAACCAATCGATATTCAAGCGGTCATAGATAAGGTTGTCCAGCGTAATGCCGGTGCGATTACCACGTTTATCGGCACGGTTCGGGAACTAACCAAAGGTAAAAAAACATTATTTTTAATTTATGAAGCGTACGAAGCGATGGCGGTTAAGAAGTTGGCGCAAATCGGCAAGGAAATTGAACAACGCTGGGAAGGTGCGTGCGTGGCTATCACCCACCGTGTCGGCCGTTTAGATATCACCGATGTGGCCGTGGTTATTGCCGTCTCGACGCCGCACCGTGCTGATGCCTATGAGGCGAACCGATATGCGATTGAACGGATTAAAGAAATCGTCCCAATCTGGAAGAAAGAACACTGGGAAGAAGGCGAAGCATGGATGGGAAATCAGCTCGAAACAGTTGCCTATCCGAGCGGTAAGCCAGAGGAGAGTGACTTAAATGAATAAGGTGTTATTTTTTGCTCATTTACGTGATGCGGTCGGCGGTGCAGAGTTCCTATCTGTCGATGCCGGTGGAAAGACGGTGGCGGAGTTAAAGGCAGAGTTAGCGGCTAAGTATGATCTGCCAAAGATGGATACGGTGATGACGGCCATCAATGAAGAGTTTGCCGCAAACGATGAAGTGATTCAAGCGGGGGATGAAATTGCCTTTATTCCGCCTGTAAGCGGGGGCTGACCAGCATGGACGAACGGTATTCACGGCAGGTCCTCTTTGCGGGGATCGGCAAAGAAGGACAAGCAAAGATCCGCAGCAAGCATGTGCTGATTATCGGGGCAGGGGCCTTAGGATCCGGAAGTGCGGAGGTGCTGACTCGGGCAGGTGTCGGCAAGATTACGATTATTGATCGCGATTATGTGGAAGCCAGCAACCTGCAGCGCCAACAGCTTTATACGGAAGAAGATGTCGCTGAGAAACTTCCCAAGGCTGCTGCGGCGGAGAAACGTCTGCGTGCGATTAACTCAGATGTGGAAGTGGTCTCGATGATCGGTGATGCTACCCCTGAGTTGTTGGAAGAGCTTGTTGTGGACGTTGATGTGATGATGGATGCAACTGATAATTTCGAAACGCGGATGGCGATGAATGATGTCTCGCAAAAATACAAGGTTCCATGGATTTACGGGGCCTGTGTCGGCAGCTTTGGGATGACATTTTCGATGATTCCTGGGAAAACCCCGTGTTTGAATTGTTTGTTGCGCTCTATTCCGCTCCAGGGGATGACCTGTGATACAGGAGGAATCATTTCTCCAGCTGTCCAAATGGTCATTGCCCATCAGACTGCGGAAGCGCTGAAGATGTTGGTGGAGGATTGGGACGCGGTCCGGACTTCCTTTGTCAGCTTTGATTTATGGAGAAATCAGTATACAAGCTTGAAGATGTCGAAGGCGAAGTTTGCCGGCTGCTTATCTTGCGGCGAGGAGCGGACCTATCCCTATCTCGATCAGGAAAATATGACGAAGACGACGGTACTGTGCGGACGTGATACCGTGCAAATCCGCCCATCGTCGGCAGGTGAAATCTCGTTAGAACGCCTCGCTGGTCAGCTTGGTTCACTAGGATATGTGGTGAAGGGCAACCCTTATTTGGTTTCGGTTGAAATGGGCGTAGAGCGGATGGTTATTTTTCAAGATGGCCGCGCCCTCATTCACGGCACCAAGGATTTGACACATGCCAAATCAGTTTACCAGCGGATTTTAGGATAATTTGAACCCGTGCCGTCATTGGTGCGGGTTATTTTTTCAGCGTTCGACTTGTTTCACGTGAAACATTGAAGATCATGTCGAAGTGTGATATCACTTTGCGGGCTAATTTTTCGAAAAAAAGGCGATACTCATGTAGAATAGAATCGAGACTGAAATTAGAGGTGCTAGACAAGTGAATATATCTGTCCAAAAACTATTAGCGAAAATAGAAGCGGAATTGAAACTAGCGAAGAGCAGTACAAAAGAAGAAAGCATGCGTGAAAAAGTCTACTCTATTAAAACATTATGTGAGTTATTGCTAGATGAAACACCAGCGCGGAAGAGTGAGGCTCCAGCCGCTCCAGTACAAGCAGTTCAGCCGGCTGTCTCGTTCCAGGCCTACCAACAGCCTGTGATGAATCAGCCCATCATACAACAAGCACCAACAATACAGCAGCCCAAAAAACTGGATATGGAAGACGAAGCAAACGGAGATTCATTGTTTGATTTTTAAAAGGGGGAAATATTATCATGAAAGCTTTTATCATAGTCGGTGCCATCAATGCTTTTATCGCAGTTGCGCTTGGCGCCTTTGGAGCCCATGGATTAAAGGATAAACTCGATGCATATTATTTGGATATTTGGAAAACAGGGGTCACGTATCAAATGTTCCACGCAATCGGGATGTTAATTGTAGGTTTGTTAATTGGAAAAATAGCCACCGCCAGCCCGCAATTCACTTGGTCAGGATGGTTAATGCTGGCGGGAATTATTTTTTTCAGCGGAAGTTTGTATGTGCTGAGTTTAACAAAAATCGGCATCCTAGGAGCAATCACACCAATTGGCGGGGTCTGTTTCTTAGCCGCATGGATCCTAATCGTTGTTGGAGCAGTGAAACATTTATAATTGAAAGACAGGCATTGGGGGCGCCCGATGTCTTTTTTTGTCTCTCAAAAAAATCGGCTATGATGATTTTGGCACCATGTTGATTGGAGCGAAACGCCTGAAGCGGAAATCAACATGCCAATATAACATAACCAAAAAAATAAACACCAATTGATGGTCAATTGGTGTTGGCTTCATAGGATTTACCTTGGCGGGAAAGTCGCTGGAGCGGAACTGCCATATGGATATTCATACTCAATTTCCTCTGGAAATTGAATATAATCGACAGCAACCATTGGGATAAGCCAACGGGTCCCGGCTTGTGGGTCACTTAAAACCACATGGTCTCTTCCTGCCGCTTCAATAATCCCCGTAAATTCTTTTGCATTCCATTTGTTATTGCCCTCAAAGGTGGCAAACACAGTGCACAATTTTCCTTTATTCAAGCGTAAAATATTTTCGATGTATGACTGTTCAAGTGGCAGTTGGCCTGGAGCCATCCCTGCAGGTGCGCCAGCCCCCCCGCCCCCGGCACCGGCTGGCGGAAATTGTGGGAATCCTTGTGCACCTGGTGCTGGATAAAAACTTTGCCCGCCCCCCGGCATCCCTTGAGCTCTCTGTTGTTGCTCTGCTGCTCCAGTATAAGGCTGAAAGCCCTGTGGATTGTAGAATTGATTCATCCTTTTCCCTCCTAAAAAGTGAATAAAACGAGTGGAACAACTTCCTATTAATACTCCTTTATCCCAAATTGGTTACAAATAGGAAAAATAATAGCTCTGAGATTAATGGAGTTCTTTCTAAGACTCGCTGTTTAAATAGTATGAGCACATGGAGAGAAATATGACTAGCTAGCAGGGGAGGAACAGCAAAAAAAGTCCCCAGCCGCAGCTGAGAACTTTTAAAATTAAACATGTAAGAAATTTGCTACACGTTCTTCCTCTAAGATGTTACCCACAAAGAAAGAGCCAAATTCTCCATATCTAGCACTTACTTCATCAAAACGCATTTCGTAGACAAGCTTTTTAAACTGAAGGACGTCATCTGCAAACAAGGTTACGCCCCACTCATAATCGTCAAAACCAACGGAACCGGTGATGATTTGCTTCACTTTTCCAGCGTATGTACGACCAATCATTCCGTGGCTGCGCATTAAATTCTTACGCTCTTCCATCGGCAGCATGTACCAGTTATCGTTACCCTCACGTTTTTTATCCATTGGATAGAAGCAAACATGCTTTGTTTTAGGAAGCGCTGGGTAAAGCCGCGCTAAGATTTGTGGATTTTGGTATGGATCCTCCCCAGCGGGCAAATAGTTACTAAGCTCGACAACCGACACATAAGAATGGGCAGGAATCGTAAATTCAGCCAATTTTGTTTTATTGAATTCGGTTTCAATTTGGTTTAGTTCTTCCATCGTTGGACGAAGAATCATCATCATGAAATCGGCTTTTTGACCAACAATTGTATATAAAGCATGACTGCCTTCTTTACGTTCCTGTGTGGCATTCCACTTCTCAACTAGACTTAAAAACTCGTGGATGGCGGCCTGGCGTTCATCACTAGGGAGCATTTTCCAAGTTGTCCAATCAACCGTCCGGAAATCATGGAGGCAATACCAGCCATCTAGCGTTACTGCTGCTTCACTCATTATAATCACTCCTAAATAATCATTCTTCTTATTAACAATCTTTACTATAACATAGTTTGACCCAGTGGCGCGCGAATAAACCTATCTAAGCAAATCAATGGATATTTTTCATGGGAAAAGTAAATCATAAAAACTAGCGCGTATTTTTTTGAAAACATAAACTTTTTAGATGAAAACGCTATCTTTGAGTCTTATCATTGAAATTTTAAAAGGGTAAAGTATGCTAATTTATGTAGGTTGATTAAGGGAGGATTTAGTAGTGAGTGATTTATTTGAAGGATTAAAGCAAAAAATTTCAGGCCGTGATTTGAGAATTGTTTTTCCAGAAGGATTAGATGAGCGGATTGTCAGAGCGGCAAGCCGTTTAGCAGAGGAAAAACTGATCACACCGATTTTAATTGGCAATATCGAAAAGGTTCAGGCGAAAGCAGCAGAGCTTGGCGTTTCTTTAGATGAGGCAGAAATTTATGACCCAGCAAGCTATGCGGGCATGGACGAGCTGGTTTCAGCTTTTGTTGACCGCCGAAAAGGGAAGGCAACCGAAGAGGATGCACGCAAAATTTTACTTGATGAAAACTACTTTGGCACTATGCTTGTTTATTTAAATAAAGCACACGGTCTTGTCAGCGGTGCGGCCCACTCCACGGCTGATACAGTGCGCCCAGCATTACAGATCATTAAGACAAAAGAAGGCGTCAAGAAAACGTCCGGCGTATTTATCATGGTTCGTGAGGATGAAAAGTATGTGTTCGCTGATTGTGCAATTAATATCGCTCCAGACAGCAATGATTTAGCAGAAATTGCGATTGAAAGTGCGAAAACCGCTCACATGTTTGATATGGAACCGCGCATTGCGATGCTCAGCTTTTCAACGAAGGGTTCAGCGAAATCTCCTGAAACCGAGCGAGTGGCTGAGGCAGTCGCGGAGGCAAAGCGTCGTGACCCATCGCTTGTTTTAGACGGGGAATTCCAGTTTGATGCAGCATTTGTTCCATCGGTGGCAAAAAGCAAGGCACCCGATTCTCCGCTGCAAGGAGATGCGAATGTGTTCATCTTCCCGAGCCTTGAAGCTGGAAACATCGGCTACAAAATTGCACAGCGCTTAGGCGGATTTGAAGCAGTTGGACCGATTCTGCAAGGCTTAAACGCTCCAGTAAACGATTTATCACGTGGATGTAATGAAGAAGATGTCTACAAGCTGGCGTTAATTACAGCAGCACAAGGGGTATAAGAGTTAGTTTGCAAGGAAGGGCTGGTCCATTGTTAAGGTGGATTGGCCTTTTTGGGTTTGTTTTACCAATTTTTGTATAAATGTGCTGAGGCTTTGTAAAATTATCATGATTTTCGTAAATAAAGTATAATACTTTGTATAATAACTATCGGATTTTGTATAAATCCTATTAAAAACTATTAATTCAACTCAAGGAGCCACCGAAATGGAAGGATTACTGCGTCAGCCGCAATGGCGGATTATCGATCAATCAGCGGCGGGCATTCATTTTCAAGCATTGCAATCATTCGGGACCGATGATACCCTGTGTGCCTCCGTTGGTTCGGGTCAGGCACCAGCCACAGCCAGGACGTGGGTTCACCACAATACGATCGTTCTCGGCATTCAGGATACTAAGTTGCCATTTTTACCAGCAGGTATTCAGTTTTTACAGGAGCAGGGCTATCATGTGATTGTCCGAAACTCCGGCGGCCTCGCGGTTGTTCTCGATGAAGGCGTCCTCAATATCTCGTTGATTTTTCCAGAGGCGGAAAAAGGGATTGATATTAATCGCGGCTATGATGCGATGTGGCAGCTCATTCAACATATGTTTGCTGATTTCCCGCATCAGATTGAGGCTCGGGAAATTGTCGGTTCTTATTGCCCGGGAAGTTATGATTTGAGCATTGCGGGGAAAAAGTTTGCCGGTATCTCGCAGCGCCGTCTTAAAAAAGGGGTCGCTGTCCAGATATATCTCTGTGTGAACGGCAGCGGCGCTAGGCGAGCCGAACTGGTGAGGGAATTTTATAAACTAGCAAAACAAGATGCAGAAACGAAATTTGCATACCCAGAAATTGTTCCAGAGGTTATGGCGTCGCTTGCGGAATTGCTCGGAACCGATCTTACCGTTGCCGACGTGATGCTCCGTCTACTAAACCAGTTAAAGGATCACAGCGGGCTCTTGTATGCGGGTCCATTAAATGAGTATGAGCTGGGGTTATTTCCAGGTTATTATCAACGGGTCATTGACCGAAATGAAAAAATTAACGCCATGTAAAAAGCCGTAAATCCCGAATAGTCGGATTTACGGCTTTTTTTCAAAGAGATGTTGCGCTTTTGCTCTTCTCCCTAATGCTCTTTATTCAGCTACCTTTTCTAAATTTCCGTTTCGGTCCATTTTAAATTTCGTAGCCGGTCTTTCTTCTTCTTCAAATAATACAAGCTTGCGGGCGCGGTTCATGATCTTCATTAAGGTCTCGTAATCTTCTTGAATTGTTTCTGTATTTTGCTCAAGACCCTCAATTTTAGCGGCCATTTCTTCATTTTGGCGTCTTACTTCTGCCAACTCTCTTTTTAATCTTTCATTCTCACTTTTTAATGCTTCATTTTGCAGATTGGAATGATGAAAGTTTTGCAAGTAAGTAATAACGGAATCAAGCGAAAGCTCTGTGTTATTTACCTGACGATAGGTTTGAGCTGGTGTTTGAACCTGTGCTTGGGTATAAACAGGTGCTTGTGATGGTGTCGAAGCAGAAGGGTTTACATACGTTTCCTCTGCCATCTCTGCTGTCATATCTGGCATGTCAAAGCTAGTTTCCAGCGGCATGTCCATTTGAGCTGGGATTGCATCAAACTCCGGTGCTCCAGTGAGCGGCGGGCTATATAGCAGCTTTTTCTTGCCGCCTTGCTCTTTCCCTAACACTCTTTGTCTTTGTTTTCGCTGCTTTTTCGCTAATTGTAGTGCTTTTTCGTAACGATGACGAACAACAGCATTCCATCTGAATCCACAAGCCGCTGATGTACGATTCAGTTTATCGCCTACTTCTTCAAAAGCGTTTAGCTGCGTACTTCCTTCTCTTACATGCCTAAGGACAGTTTCGGCTAAAAGCAAATCATTCTCATCTGTCCATGCGTCTTGACGAACTTTCATATGTTCAACTCCCTTTTCTAGTTTTTGGATGAACCCGCCCATGCTTCTTGACGAGTTTTTAAAAGTTCTAGTCTTAGGATGGACAAGTTTTTGAACCTTTATACCAAAATGGTTGCAAGGATAGTAGATTTTTTTAACGAGTTTAGTAAAGATTGCAACTTGCATTCGAAAACAAGAAAATGTAAAATACCAGAGGAGTTAATCGGTTGTTTTAAGCTATCCAAGCTGGATAAACTATAGATATAGATTGCAATAGACAGTTATTAAGAAAGGGGTGTCTTACATGTCCAATGAATTTCGCGTATGCGACGATTGTCAGGCCGTGAATTTAAAGACATTGATCCCTCGGTTAAAAGAACTAGATCCTGAGGCTGAAGTCAAAATTGGCTGCCAATCCTACTGCGGACCTGGCCGGAAAAAGACCTTTGCCTTCGTCAATAACCGCCCCGTTGCCGCATTAACGGAAGAGGAATTAATGGAGAAAGTGAATAAAAAGATTAGAAAAGCGGAAGCGCCCGTTTAGAGACGTATGGACTGGAGCGATTCGACCAAGATAAAGGAAACACGAGGAGCGTAGCGATTCGATGTTGACTTATCGAAGGGAGAAGAGTGAAGTCCACTAGTCTCTGGGTGCTGAAGCTAGACAATTATCAAAGTTAATAGAACCTTTCTAATTTACTAAAATGATCACCTCTGTTTAATAAACGCAGGTGATTTTTTTCCCCATCCATGTCGAAAAATCGTGTAGAATTTTGCTGAAAATAGGGTGGTTTTTGGGATATAATAGAAAATAATAAAGTAAAGGGCATGAGGCTCTTTAACGCCAGGAGTAAGTTTACGAGGGAGAGGGAAGTCTATGGCCTATTCGGCGGAAAAACTTAGTGAAGAAAAAGTCTTTAAAGACCCCGTCCATCGCTACGTCCACGTACGTGACCTGGCCATCTGGGATTTAATCGGAACGAAGGAATTTCAGCGCTTACGGCGCATCAAACAGCTCGGAACAACATTTTTAACCTTCCATGGTGCAGAGCACAGCCGTTTCAACCATTCTCTAGGTGTCTATGAAATTGTCCGCCGCATAATTGATGATGTGTTTGCGGGGAGACCGGAATGGAATGATGATGACCGCCTGTTGACCCTATGTGCCGCGTTGCTCCATGACCTTGGCCATGGTCCGTTCTCCCATTCATTTGAAAAAGTATTTGATTTTGACCATGAGGAGTTCACCCGGCAAATTATTTTAGGGAATACCGAAGTCAATAACGTGCTGCTGCGTGTGGGGCCAGATTTTCCTAAAAAAGTAGCTGAAGTGATTGCGAAAACATCGGAGAAAAAGCTGGTGGTCAGTATGATTTCCAGTCAAATTGATGCCGACCGGATGGATTATTTACAGCGGGATGCCTATTTTACCGGCGTCAGCTATGGTCAATTTGATATGGAACGTATTTTGAGGGTGATGCGGCCGCGCGAAGATCAGGTAGTCATTAAGAAGAGCGGCATGCACGCAGTCGAAGATTATATTATGAGCCGCTACCAGATGTATTGGCAGGTGTATTTCCACCCGGTATCACGCAGTGCGGAGGTTATTTTGACAAAAATTCTCCACCGCGCTAAGCAATTGTTTGAAGAAAACTATACTTTTAAATACGAACCCATCCATTTTACGTCGATTTTCAATGAAAAAGTAACCTTAGAAGACTATGTAAAATTAGATGAATCGGTGATTTTATATTATTTTCAAATTTGGCAGGAAGAGTCAGATCCTGTTTTAAGCGACCTCTGTCGGCGGTTTGTTAACCGCAATCTCTTCAAGTTTGTTGAATTTGACCCAGCAAAGGAATACAAAAAGCTCGCTGAACTAGGTTCCTTATTCAAAAAGGCAGGGTTGGACCCTGAATACTATTTGGTGGTCGATTCCTCGTCGGATTTGCCGTATGATTTCTATCGTCCTGGTGAGGAGGAAGAGCGGCTCCCGATTCATTTGTTGATGCAAAATGGGGAATTGAGGGAGCTTTCTCGCGAATCGGAGATTGTTGATGCGATTTCAGGGAAAAGAAGAACCGACCACAAGCTCTATTACCCGGCTGATTTTGTTCTTGATGATTCGACTAAAAAGAATGTGAAAAAGCAAATCCGTGCCCTTTTAGAGTTATAGATCGATTGGTGATTGGTGATTGTTGTTTGGTGCCTGACACCCAAATGGAGTAGGAGATGACGAACGTTGTTAAATGATCATGCGAAACTGATGCAAGCGGTTATGGTTTCCGGTGAGATTATCGGGCGTAAGAAGCTGCAAAAGATGATATATATTGCGAAAAAGGTGGCATTTCCTTTTCAAGAACGGTTCCAGTTTCACTTTTATGGCCCCTACTCAGAGGAGTTGACGTTACGGGTTGAGGAGCTTTGCAATATGGGCTTTCTCAATGAGGTGAAGGAGAAAAAGGGCGGCTATTTTCAATATCGCTATACCTTGACGGAGCCGGGGAAAGAGTTTTTAAGTTTGAATGAGGTGGACATGCCGTTTTTGCAGGATTGTCTCGTTGATATGAATGAACAGAATGCTAGATTCTTGGAATTGGTCTCGACGGTTTTATATTTTGATAATCTTTCAAAAGAAGAAGTGGCGGGCAAGGTGTTTACGTTAAAGGCAAGCCAGCGCTATACTGAGGCGGAAATTGATGAGGCCTATCAGTATATCGAATCGTTAAAGAGAAAAATTCAATAATAAGGTATATAAACACTGCTTGAACCGTGTGCGTACGTGATGGTTCAGGTGGTGTTTTTTGTTCTTTTAATGGTAAGTTTTGTTTTGATTCAATTTTCTGAAAAATAATTATTCTTTTGAATGGAGATTTGTTATGATTTGGATAATGAGGTAAAAAATATAACATTTGAGGGGGTTCCCGCAATGACAGGAACGATTGCAGTCATTATGGTATTTGGCATACCGATTACAGCCATTATTACTACCCATTTTCAGAAACAGTCAAAAATCAAGGCAGGTATGCTGAAGGATGAACTCGAGCTAGAAAAACTTAAACACGTAAATTATTTAGCCGAAACCGAAAAAATGAAACTTGAACTAGAGAAACTGAAGCTAGAAAGCCCAAAAGACGAGATAAAGTTTTTGTAGGAACTAAAAAGGTGTCAAGCACCATGTGAAATTTTCACATGGTGCCTGACACCAAATCTTCGCTTTTCTATTTATTGATCGCTTTTTCGTACGCCAGCGATTCCAAGGTTGCTTTTGCTCATTTCTTCGATCATTACATGGATGGCTTCTTTTGGTGCGCCTGTTGTTTCGCTGACTGCATCCGTTACTTTTGTAACTAGGGCACGCTTTTGATCGTCGGTACGTCCTTCAAGCATTTTAACTGTTACATATGGCATGTTTTTTTCCTCCTCCGTTATTATGTATTTAGTGATTAAGCCGCGAAACGAACGCTGCAGCTATTCTATGTTAGTGTTCCATAATTCGACGAAAAGTGCAATAATCGATGACACTTTTGATTTTCTTTTTCTAAACGGTTTCATGTATACTAAAAGGAATATAGATAGATAGAAAACGGAGTCTGCACATGTAAACGTGGCATCCGTTTGAGATGGAAGGAGATATGGTGTTGGAAAATTTTAATTTTCTTGCCTATCCGTTAAGCATGATTCCTTATTTGGCAATTACCCTGATGATTGCCTTTACGTTTCATGAATTTGCCCATGCGTTCGTTGCCTATAAATTCGGTGACATGACCGCACAAAAACAAGGCCGGTTGACGTTAAATCCGCTCAAACACCTTGATCCAATCGGCACGATCTTAATATTTATTGCCGGCTTCGGCTGGGCCCGTCCGGTACCGGTGAATCGCTTTTTCTTTAAAAAGCCTCGTCTTGCTGGAATTCTTGTTTCTGTTGCCGGGCCGCTCAGCAATCTGATTTTAGCTTCACTCGGATTTGTTGTCGCATTCGGGTTAAGCCGTTTCGGTGCAGCCCCGTCTGAAAGTTTTTATGATTTTCTGGAAATCTTTATCCGCCTTAATATTGTTTTGTTTATCTTTAACTTGCTGCCATTCCCGCCGCTCGATGGGTACCGGATCATTGAGGACTTAGCGCCGAACCATGTGCGCGCGAAAATGACGCAATATGAACAGTATGGCGGGTTGATTTTTCTAATTTTAGTGTTTACCCCGCTTGATCGCTATACGATCGAACCTATATTTGCGGTTGTCATTCCGTGGGTATGGGATGGGTTAAGTCAATTCTTCAGGATGTTGTTTTTTTAGGAGGTTTTGAATTTAATGGAAGAAAATAAAAAGAAGCTTGGTTTTAATATCATCAAGAGTGATCCGACCGATGGCCATAAAGGCTTTGGTAAAGGTGCTTTGAGTCTTGATAATGTGTCACCTGTCATCATTGATGTCGACGCTGGCGAAGCGGAGATTGATGTCGGTGCCATGCATGCCCGCAGCGTCGTGGAAAAGGGCATTAAATTTTTGAAAAATCAAGAAGAGGTGCCGAACGGAAAACCGTATTGGCTTGTGTGGGTAACGATTGACCGCAACGAAGAAGGCCCATACTACGCGGGTGTGACGGCCTGCTTCATGACCGTTGACCGCGAAATCCGGCGCGGCTACAAATCCTTGCCCGAGCACGTCAACCGCATGGATAAGTCGCTGAAGCGTCAGATCATTGTCGACGATATGGATGAGAATTCGAAAAGGGTATTAGCGGAATTCTTACGTAATCATAATCAAGTTTTGTGGGACAACTCAACGGATGAACTCAAACAGGGTTTATTGGCAAAATAGGAAATTAATGCTTGTAATTTTTTTGAAAATTATAGTATCATATTGAGTGTAAAAACAATGTATTACTAGGACAAGAAAAGCTCCGGAAGTTTCCGGAGCTTTTCTATTTTAATAAAGTATTCTTCTAAGTCCACGGCATAATTTTCTTATACCAAGGAACTTTCTTCGTGCTCTTATGTTTCTCTGGCAGTGCCTCGTGATTGCCTAGATGTTCGGTGCAATATTCCGTTGGTTCGGTACCGCTGACGAAGTAGGTGAAGCGGCGCACCGGGCAATCCTTGGTCGCCAATTTGCCATTCTCGGGGTTGACATATACCCCTTTGACCCCTTCCTTCGGTGCCTTAAATGCCTTGACTGGCTTGCCTTTGAGGGCCTCTTCCATAAAATTGGCCCAAATATTTTTCGCATACGTCTTTTCAGCTACCAACTCAATCGGTTTTCCCATATCATAGCCTGCCCAAACCGCTGTCACGAGCTGCGGGGAGTAGCCAATCATCCAGCTGTCGGTTTCAGTTGAGCCCGATTTTCCTGCATAAGGCCGGGTAATATCATTGATGACCGTGCTGCCTGTGACTTTTGCATATCCGTTAAGTTTTGGATCAAAAATCCCCGTCAGCATTTGCGTCATCACGTACGCCTTAGCTGGGTCTAACACCTTTTCTGTTTCTTCTTCTTTTTCATAAATCACGTTGCCATTGTAGTCTTCCACTCTCGTAATCAAGGTTGGGTGAACCTTTTTCCCGCCATTAGCAAACAGACTATAAGCATTTGCCATTTCGATGACGCGAACACCAGAAGTCCCCAATGCCAAGGACGGTACATGTGCCATTTTTGAAGAAAGCCCGAATTTCTTCGCCGTCTCGATCAAAGTCTCTTCTCCTAAAAATAAATGCGTTTTGACGGCAAAAATATTATCGGAGACAGCAAGAGCCTGAGCGAGGGTGATTTCCCCGTTGGCATATTTATTGTTAAAGTTATGCGGCGTATAGTCCGGCTGGCCATCATCAAAATGGAAGGTCGTAAACTCACTGCGCATCGTCGATGATGGTGTAAAGCCTTGCTCAAGGGCCGCGTAGTAAAGAAGCGGTTTGATCGTTGAACCAGGCTGCCTGATGGCTTGAACGGCACGGTTAAAGGGACTTTTTTCATAGTCCCGGCCGCCGACCATCGCTTTGACATAGCCGTTTTTGGGATCCATCGCAACAAGACCGACTTGAATTTCTGATAGATTCGCTACATATTTATGAACTTGATTTTCTGCTGCTTCCTGCTGCTTGCGATTCAGCGTAGTATAGACCTTTAATCCGCCGAGGGCAATCGTGCGGTCATCTAAATGCAATTGATTTTTCAAAGCATTTCTGACGGCATCCTGAAAATAAGGGGCAACCTTCACTTTTTGCTTATTGTGAGTACCTGCGATGGTCAAAGGCTGCATCGCCGCATCGAGGGCGTCCTTTTTATTGATGTAATGATTAGATACCATACTTTTTAAAATAATCGCTTGACGGCTTTTCGCATGTTCCATTGAGGCCAGCGGAGAGTAAATGCCCGGACCTTTTGGAATCCCCGCCAGCATGCTTGCTTCAGCAAGCGTCAAGTCAGCTGCCTTTTTTCCAAAATAATATTGGCTGGCTGCCTCTACCCCATAGGCACCGTTGCCATAGTAAATCGTATTTAAATAGCCTTCAAGAATTTCTTTTTTGGAATAATTCATCTCGATGCGGATGGTATAAAAAGCTTCGTGCAGCTTCCGCGTCCACGTCTTATCATGTTCGAGGAATAGATTTCGCGCATACTGCTGAGTGATTGTGCTTGCACCCTGTACTTTTGAAAGGGCTTGGACATCGGCTAGCAGCGCACCAGCGATTCTCTTAAAATCAAAGCCATGGTGCTCGTAGAAATTTTTATCTTCAATGGAGATGGTCGCATCAACCAAATCCGGTGAAATATCCTTCAAATTGGTCCAATACCGTTTTTGTCCGCTGTTGCTCTCGCCAATCAATGTCCCGTCATCTGCAAAGAGTAAGGTGGATTGCGGAACAGCGAGCGGTGGTGCTCCTAGAATTTTTGCATAGGCAAGAATTCCGAGGAAGAGAATAAGCATACAAACCATGCCTATCAAACTGATGATAATAACTGCCCGTAAATATTTAATGGTCTTTCGAAACCCTTGATCCGTCATGATTTCCATGATGTTCACCACCCCTTTTTGAAATGCGGAGGCGCTTTTGCCAGCCTCGTTTTTTCCAGTTTTTAAAAAATTAGATAGTAATAGTATTGAAAAAATAGAGTCTTTTTAAACATTTATTGGTTTATTTATTTAAATTTTGCTAGACTTTTTCTTGTGTTTGTAATTCAATGGTTTGGGTACTATAAAATTGAATGATTACTTGGTATGTATAAAACTGAGATCAGTTGAAAGGAAGCGGTAAGCATGTCAATTTGGTTTACAGAAAAGCAAACTGAACATTTTGGAATCACGATGAGAGTAAATAAAACCTTACATACAGAACAAACTGAGTTTCAAAAGCTGGATATGATTGAAACTGAAGAGTGGGGCAATATGCTTCTTTTAGATGACATGGTGATGACATCGGTCCGTGATGAGTTTGTATACCATGAAATGGTGGCACATGTTCCGTTATTTACACACCCGAATCCGGAGAATGTCCTAGTGGTCGGCGGCGGCGATGGCGGTGTCATTCGTGAAGTGTTAAAGCACCCGAGCGTGAAAAAAGCGACGCTTGTTGATATTGATGGCAAAGTTATTGAGTACTCCAAGAAATTTTTGCCGGAGATTGCTGGCATGCTCGATGACCCGCGTGTCGATGTTCAGGTGGATGACGGCTTTATGCACATTGCGAACAGTGATAATCAGTATGATGTGATTATGGTCGATTCTACTGAGCCAGTCGGTCCAGCTGTGAATCTATTTACTAAAGGTTTCTATGCAGGAATCTCGAAGGCGTTGAAGGAAGACGGCATCTTTGTGGCGCAGTCTGATAACCCATGGTTCAAAGCGGATTTGATTCGTAATGTCCAACGCGATGTTCGCGAAATCTTCCCGATTACACGTTTGTATGTCGCGAATATTCCAACGTATCCAAGCGGCTTGTGGGCATTCACAATCGGTTCAAAGAAATATGACCCATTAGAAGTAAGCGAAGACCGCTTCCATGAGATTGAAACCAAATACTATACCAAAGAACTGCACAAAGCCGCCTTCGTGCTGCCGAAATTTGTTGGGGATTTGGTGAAGTGATAGATGGTCTTAACGACCGAAGATGGGAAAAAGAGGTCATAGGGTCGTCAATAATCATTTAAGGAACCGTAATAGGTACTAGATAGAGAGTGAGGGATACATAGATGCGTTTTGATGAGGCGTATTCAGGAAATGTGTTTATTAAGAGTCATCCGAATTTTGAGGAGAGTCAGGTTGTATTGTACGGGATGCCGATGGATTGGACGGTTAGTTACCGCCCGGGTTCACGGTTTGGTCCGGCCCGCATCCGCGAGGTGTCGATCGGTTTAGAAGAGTACAGTGCCTATCTTGACCGTGAGTTAGAAGAGGTAAAATACTATGATGCAGGCGATATTCCGCTTCCATTCGGAAATCCGCAAAAGAGCATCGACATGATTGAAGACTTTGTTGACCAAGTCCTTGCTGCAGGCAAGTTCCCGCTTGGTATGGGCGGAGAGCATCTAGTTTCATGGCCGGTTATGAAAGCTATGTATAAAAAATATCCAGATTTAGCGATTATCCATTTTGATGCACATACAGATTTGCGTGAGGAATATGAAGGTGAACCGTTATCGCACTCGACCCCAATCCGCAAGATTGCGGAACACATTGGACCGAGCAACGTCTATTCGTTCGGGATTCGTTCCGGGATGAAGGAAGAGTTCGTGTGGGCGAAGGAAAATGGGATGCATATTTCTAAATTTGAAGTGCTCGAGCCGTTAAAGGAAATCCTTCCAACACTTGCTGGCCGTCCGGTCTATGTGACAATCGATATCGATGTCCTTGATCCAGCGCACGCACCAGGCACAGGAACGGTGGATTGCGGCGGTATTACCTCGAAAGAGCTGCTTGCTTCTATTCATGCGATTGCTCGTTCCGAGGTGAACGTCGTCGGCGGTGACCTTGTCGAAGTGGCACCGATTTATGATCCATCCGAGCAAACAGCGAATACCGCTAGTAAGTTAATCCGTGAAATGCTCCTCGGATGGGTGAAATAAACAGAAAAGTGGTTTTTGGTGCCTGACACTTTTGATGTCAGGCATTTTTTGATTTGTTCACCAGCAATGTTTATAATAGAAAAAGTATGCATTAGAGCAGATACGTCAATTATGAGGACTAGAACCATTCCAAAGAATGAAAGAGATTCTTTTTAAAAAAGAAAAAAGGGAAGTGCCATTAGGTTTGTCTACGATTGAAATTCCGATGAAAATTAATGTGAAAACGACGATTCATCAGCAGGGGGGCAAGGAAGTGTATGAGCTGGCGGTGTTTGGCCGCTATCTTGAAAAAGACGGTGCTTCGTTTCTTAAGTATGAAGAAGTGCAGGATGAGGGCACTGTCCGGACGATTGTGAAGGTGGCTGATGATGAGGCACTGATTTTGCGCGGTGGTGCCGTGAAGATGCGCTTGCCGTTTCGCTTGCATAAGAAGCTGCGCGGCAGTTATGAAATGCCGTTTGGGTCCTTTGAGACGATCACGCTGGCTAAACGGATTGAGCATGCTGATGGTTTGATTGACATTCTTTATGATTTTTCGATGCAGGGGAAGCCTGCTGGTACATACCATTTGGAAATTACCTTTCAGGAGGATAACAATGAACATAGTTGAACAAGTACAAAGTAAATTAAAAGAAGAGATTCGGGCGGCAGTGCTGAAGGCGGAACTGGCGTCTGAGGAACAAATTCCGGATGTGATTCTGGAAACACCAAAGGAGAAGGCGCACGGCGATTATTCAACGAATATGGCGATGCAGCTGGCTCGTGTAGCAAAGAAAGCACCGCGTGTGATTGCGGAGGCCCTGCTTGCGAATATCGATCACTCGAAGGCATCGATTGAAAAAATCGAGATTGCTGGTCCAGGATTTATTAATTTTTATATGAATAATAGTTATTTAACTGAACTGATTCCGACAGTGCTGAATGCTGGGGAGAAGTACGGGGAAACAACAGTTGGCGGCGGCCAGAAGATTCAGGTCGAGTTTGTGTCAGCGAATCCAACGGGTGACTTGCACCTTGGACATGCCCGCGGTGCGGCGGTGGGTGACTCGCTTTGTAATATTCTAGACAAGGCGGGCTTTGATGTTTCGCGTGAATATTATATTAATGATGCGGGAAATCAGATTAATAATCTTGCATTGTCGGTGGAGGCGCGTTATTTCCAAGCTCTAGGTTTGGAAAAAGAGATGCCGGAGGGCGGCTACCACGGTGCGGACATTATTGGCATTGGGAAAACGATGGCCGAGGAGTTTGGGGACAAGTATGTGCATGTGTCCGAAGACGAGCGCCAAGAGTTTTTCCGTGAGTACGGTCTGAAATATGAAATGGCGAAGCTGAAGCAGGATCTTGAGGATTTCCGTGTTGGATTTGATGTTTGGTATTCAGAGACTTCGCTTTATAAGAATGGAAAAATTGATGAGGCTTTGGCGGCGCTGCGTGCGAGTGGGTATGTGTATGAGGAAGACGGTGCGACGTGGCTCCGTTCGACGGAATTCGGCGATGACAAAGACCGGGTGCTGATTAAGCAGGATGGTTCATATACGTACCTGACACCGGATATCGCCTATCACAAGGACAAGCTGGACCGCGGGTTTGAAAAGCTAATTAACATTTGGGGTGCGGATCACCACGGCTATATTCCGCGGATGAAAGCAGCGCTTCAGGCGTTGGGTTATGACCGTGAAACTCTTGAGGTGGAAATTATTCAGCTCGTTCACCTTTATAAAAATGGCGAGAAGATGAAGATGAGTAAGCGGACCGGTAAAGCCGTAACGATGCGTGATTTGGTTGATGAGGTCGGCCTCGATGCGACGCGTTATTTCTTTGCGATGCGCAGCTCGGATACGCATATGGATTTTGACTTGGATTTAGCAGTGTCGGAATCGAATGAGAATCCTGTTTATTATGCTCACTATGCCCATGCGCGGATTTCTAGTATCTTGCGTTCCGGAGAGGAGCAGGGTGTTCAAGTGACGGCAAATGCGGATTTTTCGTTGGTAACATCAGAGAAGGAAATGGATTTATTGAAGAAGATTGGGGAATTCCCGGCAGCTGTAGGGGAGGCCGCAGTGAAGCGCGTCCCACACCGGATTACGAACTATATCGTAGAATTGGCGTCGACGTTCCACAGTTTTTATAATGCAGAAAAGGTGCTTGATCTTGAACATATCGAGCGCACTAAGGCGCGCCTCGGGTTGGTGCGGTCTGTGCAAATTACGCTCCGCAATGCGCTGGCATTGATTGGGGTTTCCGCTCCGGAAAAAATGTAAATGTTGATGGCTCTCTTACTTCGGTAAGGGGGCTTTTTTCATGGGTTTGTCCATAAAAATTAATAGTACCAAATTGTTGTCAAATACTAGTAGGGATATGAAAACTAGGGAGTGGATGAGACCAATGAATGTGGGACGAGCCAAGGAAATTGCTGAATCGGCCGATATGATTCATGTTACCTACGAGGGAACGCCAGTGATTATTCAACATGTGGATGAGGCGGCAAAAGTAGCGAGAATTTATTCACGGAATGATCCGGACAATGAGCGTGACGTTCCTGTTATGAACTTAATTGAGGAATAAAAAAAGAGTCTTCGAGCGTGTTCGAAGACTCTTTCTATATGGCCTTTTTATTTAACCTCGACCGCACCGCCGCTTATCCGCTTAAACCCACGAAGCTTACTCAGATCTTCGATTAATTTCAGTGCCGCCTGATCCTTTGCTTTGGCCTCGATCATGAAATCAACATCAGCCCCGATTTCGCGGACCATGTTCAAAAACGGCATGATAAATTCCGGATCCACGAAGTCAGCATGGGAACGGAATTCCTTCTCGTTTTTTGGGGAGGAAATATGGACCTTCGGGATGCCGTGCGGTCCATGCCCATGCTCCCAAGTTCGGAAAATCCGCGGCAGCAGTTCCTCGAGTGAAGTCTTGGACAAGTTGGCCATATGGTGGTGATAGTCGAACACAAACTGGATGGCTTCTTTTTCACAGGCTGCTAACGTTTCTTCGGCATTGTACGTTTTATCGTCATTTTCTAATGTCATAACCTGTTTAATGGGCGCAGGCAGTGTCGTTAAATTTTGATGAAAGCGCGGTAGAGTTTTTTGTTTATCACCATAGGCACCACCAATATGGATATTAATCAGCCCTTCCTGCTCAAGGCCCATTGCTTCAAACATACGATAATGGTAACGCATATCGACCACCGCGTTTTCGGTAATCTTCGTTTGCGGTGAGGTGAACAAGGTGAACTGGTTCGGATGGAAACTGACCCTTAATTTCTTTTTTTTCACCAACTCGCCAATCTCTAGCCATTCCGTGCGAAAAGGAGTCACAAAGTCCCAGTTCACCTCCGGATGGGTCGCGAGCGGGACGATCGAACTCGACATCCGATACAGTTCAAGTTCATGAGCAAGATTGTAGTAGAGCATGCGCAGGGTATGATTCAAGTTCTGCCTCGTTACCTCAAGCAGCTTTTCCATGCGCTCCTCAGGGTTTAGCTGCTGATACCGAGTAAACGTCAGCGTCTTCGCCGGCGAAGCATCCCACAAACTAATCGCATGTGAAACATAACCAAACCGAATCTTCATAAAAATAACTCCTTTAATAAAAGGCATTGTAAAAGGTAATTTGGAACCATGTTGATTGGAGCGGAAATCAACAGACCTTATAGAAAATAGGATACGATCGCTGCGATGCCTTCTTTGATTTTACGGACCGGATTTGGTTTGTTTAGGGCCGCTAAAGTCAGCGGAACAGAGTCCTCAATATCCTTTTCTAAAATCTCCATCAAACGTCCAATAAAGGCCGGGTCATAAATATAACAATTGATTTCCTTGTTTAAATACATACTTCTTTTATCAAAGTTAGCCGTGCCGATATCGCAAATTTTGTCATCAATTACAAGTGTCTTCGCATGGTAAAAACCCTTTTTATATTGAAAAACATCAGCACCTGCTCGAATCAGCTTACGTAAATAGCGGAACGAGCCTTCTTGGACCAACAGATGGTCAGCTGCATACGGAACGATCACCTTAAGATGAACGCCGCGCTTTAAGGCAGTGAGTAACGCCGCTAAGATTTTTTGACAGGGGATAAAATAGGGCGAACCAATGATGATCGAATCGTTTGCCTGATGGATGAGTGTGAGATAATTTTGTTCTAACTGCTGGGCTTCTGTCGGAACAAATCGGTGGCGAACCTGACCGTCAGCCAAGACAGGAAAATAAGCTGAATCCTTCATAAGATCCTCACCCGCATATTCGCGCCAATCGATTAAAAACTCCGTCTGCAAAAAATTAACGCTCTGTCCGGTAATTTTCAAATGGTAATCGCGCCAAATCCCCAAGGAAGGATCTTCATCGATATATTCCTTGCCGACATTATAGCCGCCGAGGTAGCCAATTTCCCCGTCAATAATCGTAATCTTACGGTGATTCCTGACCTGAGAAGAATAAAACAGAAAGGGAAGTCTAATATGATTGCTAAAAGCGAAGCGAATGCCTTCCTCACGCAATGACTGGATCACCGCCTTTTTAACCTTCCAGCTGCCAAGGCGGTCAATGAGAAGCCGAACTTCCACCCCTGCACGGGCTCTTTCTTTTAAAATCGAGAAAAATTCCTGACTGATTGCATCATCTTTAACAATATAAAAGAGCACATGAATATGCTTGTCTGCATTCCGAAGTTCATGAAAATAGTCGGCAAACAACTTTTTTCCATGCGTAAAAATATCAATGTCACCATGAATAATGGTCGTTTCCCTTCTACTGACAATGGAAAGATGCTTCTTTCGACCTAAATGAAAATCCAAAACGATCCAAATAATGATGAGAAAAAGGAGTAAGCTCAACATGAGTACCACATTCATCTGGGTTCTTTCCTCCAATCAGTTTCGTTAGTTTTACCGAAAGTATCCTTTTCTATAAGTTAACGCAACTTAACAAAAAATCATTTGACTGAATGCTCATTCATAATATAATAGAGTTAAGTATAGATTCTGAAAATTAATTATTTTCAAAGTCGTTTTAGGGGATAACAAGGAAAGGGGCATAACTATGAATGGATTACTTTGGGTTAACTTGATTGCGTTTCTTTTTGTAACCGCTTACGCAATCAGTCTGTTCGTGTATGTAGTCAAGACCCGGATTGAATTTATTAAGCTTGGGAAAAAGGTTGAGTTCGATGACAATGTCAAAGAGCGGCTTCGCAAAATTTGGGTCAATGTGTTCGGCCAAAAGAAATTGCTCAAGGATAAAAAAAGCGGGATTATGCACGTCATGTTCTTCTACGGATTTATTCTCGTCCAATTTGGCGCCATTGACTTTATTATCAAAGGGATTAAACCGGGGGCACATCTTCCACTTGGACCTCTTTATGCCGGGTTTACTTTTTTCCAAGAGCTCGTCACACTGATGATTTTAGTGGCCGTTGTCTGGGCTTTTTACCGCCGGTATGTCGAAAAGTTAGTCCGCTTGAAACGAAACTTTAAATCGGGACTGGTTCTTATTTTCATCGGCGGCTTGATGCTTTCTGTGTTACTAGGCAATGGAATGAGCCTTATTTGGCATGGTGAAGGGACGTCTTGGACTGAACCTATTGCTTCGCTGATTTCAGTTATTTTTTCAGGGATTGGTGAAACCGCCTCTATTGTAATTTTCTACATTGCCTGGTGGGCGCACTTATTATTCTTGTTAACCTTCTTAGTGTACGTACCACAATCCAAGCATGCCCACTTAATTGCGGGACCTGCGAATGTGTATTTTAACCGTTTAGATAAACCAGGAAAATTGAAAAAGATTGATTTTGAAGATGAAACCCAGGAATCGTTTGGGGTTGGAAAATTAGAGGACTTCACGCAGCACCAAATGATCGATTTTTATGCCTGTGTGGAATGCGGCCGCTGTACAAATATGTGTCCGGCTACGGGGACAGGGAAAATGCTGTCACCAATGGATTTAATCGTAAAAATGCGTGATCATTTAACCAATCATGGTGCCTCTGTTACCTCTAAGCAGCCGTGGGTGCCAACCTTTGCGTTTGGGAATACGACGGGAAATCAACTGGCCCTAGCGTCAGCGGGCCAAGGCGCCAAGGAATCCGCAGCCGCTGCAGCCTACAGCCCAAGCTTGATTGGTGATGTGATCACGGAGGAAGAAATTTGGGCTTGTACGACCTGCCGAAATTGTGAGGATCAATGTCCTGTCATGAACGAGCACGTTGATAAAATTATTGATTTGCGCCGTTATTTAGTGTTAACCGAGGGGAAACTGGACGCCGATGCGCAGCGTGCGATGACCAATATCGAACGCCAAGGCAATCCATGGGGCTTGAATAGAAAAGAGCGTGAAACATGGCGGGAAGCCCGCGAGGATGTTCATGTACCAACTGTGAAAGAAATGAACAAGGCAGGCGAAGAATTTGAATACCTCTTCTGGGTCGGTGCTATGGGTTCATACGATAACCGCAGCCAAAAGATTGCTTTATCGTTTGCGAAACTGCTTAATGAAGCTGGCATTAAATTTGCCATCCTCGGAAACAAAGAGAAGAACTCTGGCGATACACCGCGCCGACTCGGCAATGAATTCTTGTTCCAAGAGCTGGCAACGAAAAATATTGAGGAATTTGAAAAAGCAGAGGTCAAGAAAATCGTCACGATTGATCCACATGCTTATAATATTTTCAAAAATGAATACCCTGATTTTGGTTTAACCGATGTTGAGGTGTTCCATCACACCGAGGTTCTTTATGAGCTGGTTCGCGATGGGAAGCTCGTACCGAAACACGCGGTAAATGAGACAATTACATTCCATGATTCTTGTTATTTAGGGCGATATAATGATGTCTATGATGCACCACGTGAGATTCTAAAATCGATTCCAGGCGTGAAACTTCTTGAAATGGAGCGGAACAGAGAGAAGGCGATGTGCTGTGGTGCAGGCGGCGGCTTGATGTGGATGGAAGAAGAAACCGGGCAGCGCATTAACGTGGCTCGAACCGAGCAGGCACTGGCTGTGAATCCTTCGGTCATCAGCTCCGGCTGTCCGTACTGTTTAACGATGCTCTCGGATGGAACGAAGGCGAAAGAGGTCGAAGAAAAGGTATCAACATACGATGTAGCAGAGCTGCTGGAAAAAGCGGTTTGTGGTGAAGTCGCTTAGGTCTTGATGGAGTGTAGAAGTTGATTTGTTTATTTAATTCGTAAAATTTTTAAAATTTTGTGTAAAACATTTCAACTTCTACGCTTTTTTATGTAAAATATAATTGTAAATAAAACGCTTACATTACCATTTTAAAAAAGCAGAGAACTGCGTTTCTTTTTTGTTTGTGTCCGAGCGAGCGTTCAGTCACCGGAATTATTTTTTATAAAAGTTTATCTGAATATTATGATTAGGGGAGTGTGTGAAAGATGGGAAGAACGGTTATTTTAAGCGGAGTTAGAACGCCTTTTGGAAAATTAGGAGGGGGTTTGAGCAGCTTTACTGCTTCACAGTTAGGAGGAATCGCGGTAAAAGAGGCATTAGTTCGTGCGGGCGTGAAGCCAGAAGAGGTTGAGGAAGTCATTCTTGGAACGGTCTTACAAGGGGGACAGGGGCAGATTCCATCGCGTCAGGCGGCGAAGCATGCGGGACTGCCATGGGAAGTGAAAACAGAAACCATTAATAAGGTTTGTGCATCCGGAATGCGCAGTGTCACGTTGGCTGATCAAATCATCCGCGCCGGCGATGAGGAAGTGATTGTGGCAGGCGGGATGGAATCGATGAGCAATGCTCCATATGTACTTCCAAAAGCACGCTGGGGCTTCCGCATGGGAGACGCACAGGTGAAGGATTTAATGATTCAGGACGGTTTAACCTGCAGCTTTACTGGCGTCCACATGGGGACTTATGGCAACGAAGCGGCTCAAGATATGGAAATCAGCCGTGAGGCACAGGATGAGTGGGCACTTAGAAGTCATCTGCGCGCGATTGAAGCGATAGAGAGTGGGAAGTTGGCGGAAGAAATTGTTCCGGTAGAGGTTCCACAGCGCAAAGGAGCTCCAGTGGTGGTGGCGACAGATGAAGCGCCGCGAAAAGATACGTCTTTAGAGCGTTTGGCTAAATTAGCACCGGTATTTAATTCAACGGGAACGATTACGGCAGGAAATGCGCCAGGTGTCAATGACGGTGCGGCCGCCATCGTGTTAATGAGTGAAGAACGTGCGGCTCGCGAAGGCCGTGCTGCTGAAGCTGTGATTGTCGGCCATGCGGCGGTTGCGGTGGAAGCAAAGGATTTCCCCAAAACTCCGGGACTTGTCATTAATGAGCTGTTACGAAAAACAGGCAAAACAGTAGATGAAGTTGATTTATTTGAAATTAATGAAGCCTTTGCGGCGGTTGCTTTAGTCAGTGGGAAAATTGCCGGCTTGGATCCAGAAAAGATCAATGTTAATGGCGGTGCGGTCGCTTATGGTCACCCGATTGGGGCAAGCGGGGCACGCATTATTCTCACATTAATGCATGAATTAAAACGCCGCGGCGGAGGACTTGGAATTGCCGCAATTTGCAGCGGCGGCGGCCAGGGCGATGCGGTGATGATCGAGGTTCCGCGCGGATAATAGTTTTTAAGATTAGTAGATACCAAATAAAAAATGCTAGGCCGGACTCATTTCCGGCCTTCTTGGAGGGAATAGAATCAAATGAAGATTTCAAAGCTGATGGTCATTGGTGCCGGACAAATGGGCTCCGGAATTGCTCAAGTTTGTGCCCAGGCAGGGTACATGGTTGTACTTAATGATTTAAAACAGGAGTTTGTGGAACGCGGCCTAGCCGGAATCAATAAACTACTTACACGAAACGTTGACAAAGGACGCCTCACAGAAGAGCAAAAACAAGAAATTCTCAGTAACATTACTCTGTCCACCGATCTAAATGATGCCCGTGACGTCGACCTCGTCATCGAAGCTGCCGTGGAAAACATGAACATCAAAACCAACATCTTTGCCCAGCTGGATGAAATTACTCCAGCACACGCGATACTCGCGAGCAATACCTCATCATTGCCGATCACGGAAATTGCGGCGGCCACTAAGCGTCCAGAAAAGGTAATTGGTATGCACTTTATGAACCCCGTTCCGGTTATGAAGCTTGTTGAAATCATTCGCGGTCTTGCAACATCCGATGAAGTCTACCAAGTGATTGAAGATATGACCAAAACCTTGAGTAAGGTACCCGTTGAAGTCAATGACTTCCCAGGATTTGTTTCCAATCGTATTCTGATGCCAATGATTAACGAAGCGATTTATACACTTTATGAGGGTGTGGCTACAAAGGAAGCGATCGATGAAGTCATGAAACTCGGCATGAACCACCCGATGGGGCCGTTAACCTTGGCTGATTTTATTGGTTTGGATACATGTCTTTATATCATGGAAACACTTCACCAAGGCTTTGGCGATGACAAATACCGTCCTTGTCCGCTCCTGCGCAAATATGTGAAAGCAGGCTGGCTTGGCAAGAAATCAGGGCGCGGTTTTTATACGTACGAATAGACACAGCATTTCTTCGAAAAAGGGGTCGTGATAATGATGAGCACCACGCTAGTACATTCCTCCAAAGGGGAGACCACCATGAATCTTACATTCACCGAAGAACAAGAAATGATGCGAAAAATGGTCCGCGATTTTGCGAACAGCGAAATTGCCCCATTCATTGAGAATATGGAAAGAGGAGAATTTCCGCGCGAAATTCTCCGCAAAATGGGGGAGCTTGGGTTAATGGGGATTCCTGTCCCTGAGAAATATGGCGGTGCGGCGATGGACTTCACCTCCTATATCCTAGCAATCCATGAACTTTCTAAAGTAAGCGCTACCATCGGGGTAATTCTTTCTGTGCATACCTCAGTCTGCACAAACCCGATCCTTTATTTTGGAACAGAGCAGCAGAAAGAGAAATACGTGCCGAAATTGGCTTCAGGGGAGTATCTCGGTGCATTTTGCTTAACCGAACCGAGTTCCGGATCGGATGCGGCCAGCTTAAAATCCCGTGCCGTCAAGAAAGGCGATCATTACGTCATCAACGGCTCGAAGGTGTTCATTACGAACGGCGGCGAGGCCGATGTTTATATCGTTTTTGCGAAAACAAATCCGGAACTAGGCAGCAAGGGGATATCAGCGTTTATTGTTGAAAAAAATACTCCTGGCTTTATCGTCGGCAAAGATGAGAAGAAAATGGGCTTGCATGGCTCGAGAACGGTCCAACTTACGTTCGAGGATATGCATGTTCCAGCTGAAAACCTGCTGGGTGCTGAGGGCGAAGGCTTTAAGATTGCAATGGCCAACCTTGATGTCGGCCGCATCGGGATTGCGACCCAGGCGCTTGGGATTGCTGAGGCCGCACTGTCAGCCGCAACCACCTATGCCGGGGACCGCCACCAATTTGGAAAGCCGATTGCCGCTCAACAAGGGATTGGCTTTAAATTAGCCGACATGGCGACCAGTGTGGAAGCAGCGAAACTATTAGTCTATCGTGCGGCGTGTTTACGGACCCATGGAAAAAAATGTACGTTGGAAGCGTCAATGGCGAAATTGTTCGCGACGAAAACGGCGGTGGAAGTCACCACCGAAGCGATTCAAGTTTTCGGCGGCTACGGATACACCGAAGATTATCCGGTCGAGCGCTATTTCCGTGATGCAAAAATCACGGAAATTTATGAAGGAACAAGTGAAATTCAACGGATTGTTATCAGTAAGCATGTATAAATCTGGCTCGTATATGCGAAAACAGCCTTAAACATATCCACTAGGAGGACTTGAAATGAACTTTAAACTCTCTGAAGAACATGAAATGATTCGGAAAATGGTTCGTGATTTTGCCCGGAATGAAGTGGCTCCGACGGCAGCGGAGCGCGATGAGGAAGAACGCTTTGATCGCGAGATTTTTGACAAAATGGCGGAGCTGGGTTTAACCGGGATTCCGTGGCCGGAAGAGTACGGCGGCATTGGCAGTGATTATCTGGCGTACTGTATCGCAGTAGAAGAGCTTTCCCGCGTTGACGCATCAACGGGCGTTATGCTCTCAGCCCATACTTCTCTAGCGGGCTGGCCGATTTATAAATTTGGCAGTGAGGAGCAAAAACAAACCTACCTGCGCCCAATGGCAGAAGGGGCAAAAATTGGCGCCTACGGCTTAACAGAGCCTGGCAGCGGTTCGGATGCCGGCGGAATGAGAACGACTGCCCGTCGTGAAGGCGATCATTATGTTCTCAATGGCTCGAAGATTTTCATTACGAATGGTGGGGTAGCGGACATTTATGTGGTGTTTGCATTAACCGACCCTTCAAGCAGACAAAAAGGAACCACTGCATTTATTATCGAGAGCGACTTCCCAGGCTTTTCAGTTGGGAAAAAAGAAAAGAAACTCGGAATTCGTTCTTCACCGACCACTGAAATTATTTTTGAAGATTGTAAGGTTCCAATTGCTAACAGACTCGGAGAAGAAGGCGAAGGCTTTAAAATTGCTATGATGACTCTTGATGGCGGCCGCAACGGTATTGCTGCTCAAGCAGTGGGGATTGCTCAAGGGGCGCTTGACGCAGCCGCAGACTATGCCAAGGAACGTCATCAATTCGGCAAACCAATCGTCGCAAATCAAGGGATTGCCTTTAAACTCGCAGATATGGCCACAGGGATTGAGGCCTCACGACTATTAACGTATCAAGCCGCATGGCTCGAGTCGCAAGGTCTGCCGTACGGCAAGGAGTCGGCGATGTCGAAGTTATTTGCAGGTGATACGGCGATGAAGGTAACAACCGAGGCTGTTCAGATTTTTGGCGGCTATGGCTATACAAAGGATTATCCAGTGGAGCGCTTCATGCGCGATGCGAAAATTACGCAAATCTATGAAGGCACACAAGAAATTCAACGACTTGTGATCTCGCGGATGATCACGAAGTAAGGCGGGTTAGAACATGATAAAAAAACGAGAAGTACTGGCTTCTGTAAAGGATGAACGTCTTGTTCAGAAACGGCGGGACCAAATGATTAAAGGGGCCGTCAGCCTTTTTAAAGAAAAAGGCTTTCACCGGACGACAACGAGGGAAATCGCCAAAGCCGCAGGATTCAGTATTGGGACCCTCTACGAATACATCCGCTCGAAGGAAGATGTCCTGTACCTCGTCTGTGACAGCATTTATGAACATGTGAGTGAACGCCTTGAGCAGGATTTGGAGCAGAAAAAAGGCACCCTTTCAAGTCTGAAGCTTGGGGTGGGGCATTATTTCCGGGTTATGGATGAGATGCAGGATGAAGTGCTGGTCATGTATCAAGAAGCCAAATCGCTGACGAAGGACGCCCTTCCATATGTGCTGAAAAAAGAAATTGAAATGGCGGTGATGTTTGAGAGCCTAATGGTCCGCTGTGTCGAAAATGGAGAACTGGAGTTATCGGAAAAACAGATCGCACTGATTTCCCATAACATTATTGTTGAGGGACAAATGTGGGCGTTCCGGCGCTGGGCCCTTCAAAAATTATATACACTAGATGAATATATTGAACTGCAAACAGAGCAATTGTTTCACGGGATTCATACGTCAACACAGGCTAGGTCGTAATGTTGACCAGGTGACGATGCAGATTGGAGCGGAAATCAACATCCAAGTTTAATACAGCCTAAAAAAAGGGGGAGAACGATGGGGAATTATCAACCGAAACATCATATTCGCTTTGTCACAGCTTCGAGTTTGTTTGACGGGCATGATGCTTCCATCAATATTATGAGGCGGATTCTGCAGGCGAGCGGGGCGGAGGTCATCCATCTCGGCCATAATCGCTCGGTGGAGGAGGTCGTGAACGCGGCGATCCAGGAGGATGTGCAGGGAATTGCAATTTCTTCATATCAAGGCGGGCATGTCGAGTATTTCAAATATATGTACGATTTGTTGAAAGAAAAAGGTGCGCCGAATATTCGTATTTTTGGCGGCGGCGGCGGGGTAATTATCCCGCGTGAAATCGATGAGCTCCATGAGTATGGGATTTCGTGGATCTTCTCCCCTGAGGATGGCCGCAGGATGGGGCTGCAGGGCATGATTGACCGGATGATGGAGGAGTGCGATTTTGCGACGGTCCCGCACGATGTAGCCAATCAAATCGAGAAGCTGCCGAGTGGGGATGTCAATGCGGTGGCAAAGCTGATCACGATTGCGGAGCTTCATGTCGATGGGACGAATGAAGCAGCGGCAACGGCTGAGCGAGTGCTCGATCAAGTGAAGTCACTCGAGAAAGAGATTCCTGTCGTTGGGATTACGGGAACGGGCGGTGCCGGGAAAAGTTCATTGACCGATGAATTAATCCGCCGCTTTATTAATGAACTGCCTGATAAAAAGGTAGCGATTCTGTCAGTTGACCCGACAAAGCAAAAGACAGGAGGAGCCCTGCTTGGGGACCGAATCCGCATGAATGCGATTTTTTCCCCGAACGTGTATATGCGCTCGCTGGCCACAAGGAGTTCCAAAAGTGAACTTTCTCTGGCCATTAAGGATGCGGTTGCCGTTACGAAGGCCGCTGGCTTTGATCTCGTGATTGTCGAGACGAGCGGGATTGGTCAGGGAGATGCGGGAATTACGGAGATTTGCGATGTTTCTTTGTATGTGATGACGAGTGAGTTTGGGGCGCCGTCCCAGCTCGAGAAGATTGATATGATTGATTTTGCGGACCTGATTGTCATCAATAAGTTTGAGCGCAAGGGCTCGGAGGATGCGAAGCGCCAGGTGCAAAAGCAATACCAGCGCAGCCATATGCTGTTTGAAAAAGACATTGATGACATGCCGGTATATGGTACGATTGCGAGTCAGTTTAATGACCCGGGAACAAATGGCTTGTTTGCAGCGCTGATTGAAAAAATTAACGATAAAATGGGCACGGGCTGGGTGACCAATTTTACTAAAGATGCCTTAGTGGAAAAACAGAACGTGATTATCCCAACCGACCGCCGTTATTATTTACGGGAAATTTCTGAAACGGTGCGCGGCTATCACCGAAAAGCGGAAGAACAGGCGGGGATTGCCCGGAAGTTATTCCAGTTAGAAGGGGCGATGGAAGCGGTCAGCGATGCGGCAGTGATTGCAGCGTTAGAGGCGGTTAAGCAAGAGACGGAAGCAAAACTGACACCTGAATCCCGAAAAATTCTTGAGGGCTGGGCAAAAACGCGGGAAGCGTATTCCGGCGACAAGTTCGTGACGAGAATCCGTGATAAAGAGATTATTACCGTGTTGAGATCGAAAAGCTTATCAGGGCTCGATATTCCGAAAGTAGTGCTGCCAAAGTATAAGGATTACGGGGAAATTCTTCGCTGGGTTTACCAGGAAAACGTCCCGGGTTCATTCCCATATACGGCTGGGGTATTTCCGTTTAAGCGCGAAGGCGAGGATCCGAAACGCCAGTTTGCTGGGGAAGGAACACCGGAGCGCACGAATCGCCGTTTCCACTATTTATCGAAGGATGATGAGGCGAAACGCTTAAGCACGGCGTTTGACTCCGTGACCCTGTATGGTGAAGACCCGGATCACCGTCCGGATATTTTCGGGAAGGTCGGCGAAAGCGGCGTTAGTGTTTGTACATTAGATGATATGAAAAAGCTGTATGACGGCTTTGATTTATGCCATCCGTCAACATCGGTATCCATGACCATTAACGGTCCCGCACCGATTATTTTAGCCATGTTTATGAATACAGCGATTGATCAGCAGGTGCAGCGTAAGGAAGCCGAGCTTGGCCGGGTGTTAACGGTGGAGGAATTTGCGGAAGTTCGTGCCTATACACTCCGTACGGTGCGCGGTACGGTGCAGGCTGATATTTTAAAAGAAGACCAAGGTCAAAATACATGTATCTTCTCCACGGAATTTGCACTGCGGATGATGGGCGATATTCAGCAATATTTCATTGACCATCAAGTGCGCAACTATTATTCCGTCTCGATTTCGGGGTATCATATTGCCGAAGCAGGCGCCAATCCGATTTCACAGCTAGCGTTTACGTTGTCGAATGGGTTTACGTATGTCGAGTACTATTTGAGCCGCGGCATGAAGATTGATGATTTTGCACCGAACTTGTCCTTCTTCTTCTCAAATGGCCTGGATCCGGAGTATACCGTAATTGGCCGGGTGGCCCGCCGTATTTGGGCGACAGTGATGCGCGATAAATATGGGGCAAACGAACGAAGTCAAAAATTAAAATACCATGTTCAGACGTCGGGGCGTTCGCTGCATGCACAGGAAATTGACTTTAATGATATTCGGACGACACTGCAGGCGTTAATGGCGTTGCAAGATAATTGTAATTCCCTTCATACGAATGCTTATGATGAGGCGATTACCACGCCAACTGAGGAATCAGTACGCCGCGCGATGGCGATTCAGATGATTATTACGAAAGAGCATGGTTTATCCAAAAATGAAAATCCGCTCCAAGGATCATTTATTGTGGAGGAGTTAACGGATTTAGTGGAGGAAGCGGTATTACAGGAATTTGAACGCTTGAATGATCGCGGCGGTGTGCTTGGGTCCATGGAAACCCAGTATCAGCGCGGCAAAATTCAGGATGAATCGATGTATTATGAAATGAAAAAACACACAGGTGAATTACCGATTATCGGTGTGAATACGTATTTGAATCCAAATCCTCCGTCAGAAGAAGATGTTAATAATATGGAATTAGCGCGCGCGTCTTACGAGGAGAAAGAATTGCAAATTCAAAATCTGCGTGCCTTCCAGGAGCGTCATGCAGCGTCGGCGGGAGAAGCATTGCAACGTTTGAAAGAAGCTGCCGTCAAAAATGGCAATATCTTCGCCGAGTTAATGGAAACCGTCCAAGTCGCCAGCCTCGGCCAAATCACCAGAGCCCTTTACGAAGTAGGCGGGCAATATCGCAGGAATATGTAAGAAAAGCGCGAGGGCACTGGAGCTGGCCAATTTTTAAAGTCGAAAATTATTTCTTATCATTTAGGGTGTCAGGCACACATGGTGCCTGACACCAATTTTTGTAATAAAACTCCTTTTATGAGATATTATTATTTGCGGTAATCTTATATAATGATTTAGCGTACATACTTCGAGGGATTTGGGCAGGTGGAGCAAATGAGGTTTAGTTATATTTTAATCATTTTAGTTGTGTTTGCCTGGCCGCTAAATTATCTCTATCAACGTCAGTTGGGAGCAGTCTCGTTCTTCTTGCTAGCAATCTTCTTTCTAGTGATAGCGCTGAAAGAGATGAAAAAGCAGAAGCAGGCAAAGAAAAAAGATGGAAAAAGACCTCGTCCATAAAAATTCAGATGAAACAACTCACTAGCACTAGCATAAACCGGAAGAATTTGTTTATAATGAAGAATATGCAAATTTTACGAGAAAAGCGGAAGCGACCGTTTTGCGACGTATGGACTGGAGCACTCCGAACGAGATAAAGGAAACACGAAGAGCGTAAGCGATTCGATGTTGACTTATCGTAGGAGGAGGGCGAAGTACACTAGTCGCAGGGAGCTGGAGCTAGACAGTTCTCCATTTCTATCATATATCAATTTATTGATAGTCCGTTATTCACTCATTTAAGAGTGTTAAATAGAGAAAGGAAGTGCCGATATTGAGTTTAGCACAATACTCAAAAGAGGAATTACAAGAATTTTCCCTAATGGAAATGGCTTATGAATACTTGAAAAATAGTAAACAGCCGATTGCCTTTAATGAACTAGTAGAAGAAATTAAACAAGCTTCAGGGATTTCTGATGATGAAGTTCGTTCCCGACTTGCTCAATTTTACACCGACATCAATGTGGATGGCCGTTTCCTTTCATTAGGAAGTAACCGCTGGGGACTTCGTGTCTGGTATCCAGTCGATACAGCTGAAGAAGAAGTGGTTGCCGTTGTGAAACCGAAGAAGAAGAAGGCGAAGAAGGTTGTCGATGAAGACGATCTCGAAGATTTCGATGAAGTCGATGAGATTGAAGATGACTTTGATGACTTTGACGATGAAGATGATCTACTTGATGATGAAGAAGATCTTGATATCGATGAAGATGATGATCTTGATCTTGACGACGATGATGATGCCATTGAGGATGATCTTGACATTGAATTGGATGAAGAAGATGATCTAGACGATGACCTTGAGGATGAAGAAGAAGAATTTGATGATGAGGAAGAAGTCGAAAAAGATTAATCCACTTGACTTTTTTTTCACGCCCTTGTATTATCTTTTTTGGGCTCCTTAAAAAGAGGACGATACATTATTTACTCATAATACGCTCCCTACCACAAGTAGGCGAGCGTTTTTTATTGTTCAAAAAACTCATGTTTCACGGAGTTTTTTCATTTTTTACGGGCGTAAGGAAAATATTTTTTTACAAAAACCCTTAAACAAACTGAATAATGTACAAACTGTATAAGAGGGGGAAATATTTATGACAAAATATATTTTTGTAACTGGTGGTGTGGTGTCATCACTAGGAAAAGGAATTACGGCAGCATCATTAGGCCGTTTATTGAAAAATCGGGGCGTGAATGTAACCATTCAAAAATTCGACCCATACATTAACGTCGACCCGGGAACGATGAGTCCTTATCAGCACGGTGAAGTGTTCGTAACAGGTGATGGCGCTGAAACCGATTTGGACTTAGGCCACTATGAGCGTTTTATCGACATCAACTTAAACAAGTATTCAAACGTAACAACCGGGAAAATTTATTCAACGGTTTTACGGAAAGAGCGCCGCGGTGATTATTTAGGGGCAACAGTTCAGGTTATTCCGCATATCACCAATGAAATTAAGGAACGCTGCTTCCGTGCCGGGAAAGAAACAAATGCTGATGTCGTGATCACGGAAATCGGCGGAACGGTAGGGGACATTGAATCTCTTCCATTCCTTGAAGCGATTCGCCAAATCAAGAGCGATATCGGTTCCGAAAATGTAATGTACATTCACTGTACATTAATTCCGTACATCAAGGCAGCGGGCGAAATGAAAACAAAGCCGACCCAGCATAGCGTGAAAGAACTGCGCAGTCTTGGTATTCAGCCAAACATTATTGTTGTGCGTACAGAAATGCCGGTTTCACAGGACATGAAGGATAAAATTGCCTTGTTCTGTGACATTGATTCAAAGGCCGTGATTGAATGTATGGACGCAGACACGCTGTATTCGATTCCACTTGCCCTTCAAGAGCAAAACATGGATCAAATCGTGTGTGACCATTTGAAATTATCCGTAAAAGAAGCGGATATGACCGAGTGGAAAATACTCGTAGACCGCGTAACTCATCTTTCCAGCAAGACACGCATTGGTCTAGTCGGAAAATATGTGGAACTTCAAGATGCTTATATTTCTGTGGTTGAAGCAATGAAACATGCAGGCTATGCGTTTGATGCCGATGTGGAAATCAAATGGATTAATTCAGAAGATGTGACCCGTGAAAATGTAGCGGAACTTTTGGATGATGTGGATGGAGTTCTTGTTCCAGGCGGCTTTGGTGACCGCGGGATTGAAGGGAAAATTGAAGCAACTCGTTATGCTCGTGAGCAGAAGAAGCCGTTCCTTGGTATTTGTTTAGGAATGCAGCTGGCAACCATTGAATTTGCCCGTAATGTGCTTGGATTGGAAGGGGCGCATTCCGCAGAATTTGTACCGGAAACAGCTTATCCAATCATTGATTTACTCCCTGAACAGAAAGATGTGGAGGATTTGGGCGGAACATTGCGTCTAGGTCTATATCCTGCTCGTATTGTTGAGGGTACGAAGGCGTTTGAAGCGTATGACGAAGAGGTTGTTTATGAGCGTCACCGTCATCGCTATGAATTTAACAATCATTTCCGTAAAGACATGGAAGCAGCAGGCTTCATTTTCTCAGGCACGAGCCCAGACGGCCGCTTAGTGGAAATTGTTGAGTTGAAGGACCATCCGTGGTTTGTGGCATCACAATTCCATCCGGAGTTTGTCTCAAGACCAAATCGTCCACAGCCGTTATTCCGTGACTTTATTAAAGCATCATTGCAAAAATAAGGTAGTGTTCAGGACCAGTTATCTGGTCCTTATTTTTTTGGTATCATTTTTTGGTGTCAGGCACCAGTAAGTGTATTTCCAAAAATTGTCTATTTGTACAAAACACCTCAATATTTGTACAAAAGTATGGAAAACTTGTACATAACCTTGCAAAAAATCAACTAAAGGTTCTCAAAATGGTACAAAATTCCTTAAAAGTCGAACAACCCCAGGTTTACCCCCCGGGAAATAATCGAGGGCAATAAAAAAACGGGTTCAAAACCCGCTTTTACTCTTCATATTCTGCCAAAATCTCTTCAATCGTAAATTTCAAGCCGTAATAAACGAACAAAGCTGCCATCGAAGAGGGATATCCGTACCGATTTCCTTCATCATCTGGGAGCAAGGCTTTGGTCATCCGCAAATCGATCAGGAGATCCGCTGATTCCTGTAAGAGTTCACCACCCGGAACGGAGGTCGCCACCGCAACAAATGGAATTCCTTTTTCGCGAAGCTGTTCGGCAAGCTTAAGTCCAGACTCATCATTAGAATAACGCGTGAACATCAACACACGATCGGATTCGGTTAATTCCTCAACGCTGTCAAAAATCTTGGCACCCGAAAACGGTTCTGCCCCTTCCAAAGCCTCGAACTCGACCGCTTTCATTTCCTTTGTAGTAAAAATATATATAGACCCATCGCCAACCGGTGCCTGGGCAAGCAAGCGGGCTCCATCTTCAAACGAATATTCTTCTTTTTCTTCAAGCCGTTTAAACAAACCGGTTAATTGGGTAGTAAACATTTTTAACATAAAAACCCTCCTTTTCACCCTTTTATTATAAGCGTTTTTTCGATATTGCAAAAATATTAACAAAATCCGAGAAATTTTGCAGGAGATTATTTTCCAAATAGAGAAATATAACAAGTGATAAAAAGTGGGATAATAAAAATGCATCAAGTAAACAAGGAAGAGGTGGAGTTATGAAAGAGAAAATTTTAATCGTTGATGATCAGTTTGGCATTAGAATTTTACTAAATGAAGTGTTTCAAAAAGAGGGGTATCAAACATATCAGGCAGCCAATGGCATTCAGGCCCTTGAAATTGTGACAAAACATGACCCCGACCTTGTCCTATTGGATATGAAAATCCCTGGAATGGATGGAATTGAAATTTTAAAACGAATGAAGGTAATTGACCCGGATATCCGCGTCATTATTATGACAGCTTATGGTGAACTGGATATGATTCAAGAGGCCAAGGATCTTGGTGCGATTACCCATTTTGCTAAGCCGTTTGATATTGATGATATACGCGCAGCTGTTAGGAAACACATTCCCCAAAAAATGAATTAAATTTCGTTTTTTGGCCTTGAAATATAAAGAAAGTGCTTACAGTGAAAATGGGCGCGCTTTCATTATGACAGTTTACAAAACTGCATTTAAATAATGGCATTTCGCCCCCTGGTTTGATATGATACATATGAACTTTTTACTGGTTGTTTATCTTTTTCAAGGAATACATAATCCGTAAAATTGAGGGAAAACCTTAATATGGAATACTAGAATTGAAAAGATATCTGCCTAATTTAAGGAGGAATAGAAATGCCATTAGTTTCCATGAAAGAAATGCTCATTAAAGCCAAAGCTGAAGGCTATGCGGTTGGGCAATTTAACTTAAATAACTTAGAATTTACACAAGCGATTCTTCAAGCTGCTCAAGCTGAGAATTCACCTGTAATTCTTGGTGTTTCTGAAGGGGCAGCTCGTTATATGTCCGGCTTCAAAACAGTTGTAAAAATGGTTGAAGGCTTAATGGAAGATTTGAAAATTACCGTTCCTGTAGCAATTCACCTTGACCACGGTTCAAGCTTTGATAAGTGTAAAGAAGCGATTGATGCAGGTTTCACATCTGTTATGATCGATGCTTCCCACCACCCATTTGAAGAAAATATTGAAATTACTTCAAAAGTAGTTGATTATGCACATTCAAAAGGTGTGTCTGTTGAAGCGGAATTAGGAACTGTTGGCGGCCAGGAAGACGACGTTGTTGCTGATGGCGTTATCTACGCAGATCCTAAAGAATGTGAAGAGTTAGTAAAACGCACAGGTATCGACTGTCTTGCACCTGCTTTAGGTTCTGTTCATGGTCCTTACAAGGGTGAACCAAACCTTGGTTTTGCTGAAATGGAAGAAATCGGAAACATTACTGACCTTCCATTAGTCCTTCACGGCGGAACTGGTATCCCATTAAAAGATATCCAAAAATCTGTTTCTCTTGGAACAGCGAAAATCAACGTGAACACTGAAAACCAAATCGCATCTGCAAAAGCAGTACGTGAAACATTAGCTGCGAAGCCAGAAGAGTACGATCCACGTAAATATTTAGGACCAGCTCGCGATGCAATCAAAAAAACAGTTATCGGCAAAATCCGCGAATTCGGTTCTGCAGGTAAAGCTTAATCGAACAATGGCAAATGTCTAACCACATTTCATATTTGTTCTAGAATATGATAAAATGTAAACCGTCCTGGTAGTACTATTAGGACGGTTTCATTCTGTAAAAAGAAATTTGAATATTTAGTCGGAAAATGGAGGGATTAATTATGAAATTTTTTATTGATACAGCTAATTTAGACGAGATCCGCGAAGCCCATGACCTTGGATTACTTGCAGGTGTAACTACTAATCCATCATTAGTCGCTAGAGAAAAAGGTGTTTCTTTTCACGACCGCTTAAGAGAAATTACGGCACTTGTCCCTGGTTCTGTTAGTGCAGAAGTTATTGCACTTGATGCAGAAGGCATGATTCGAGAAGGCCGAGAGCTTGCAGCCATCGCTCCGAATATTACCGTAAAAGTTCCAATGACTCCAGATGGGTTAAAAGCGACTCATGCTTTTGCACAAGAAGGAATCAAAACAAACGTAACCCTCATTTTTAGTCCGAACCAGGCCTTACTTGCGGCAAGAGCTGGAGCCACCTATGTTTCTCCATTCCTAGGCAGATTAGATGATATCGGCCAAAACGGTTTAGATCTAATTTCAACGATTTCAGACATCTTCAACGTGCATGGCATTGAATCAGAAATCATTGCAGCCTCCATTCGTAATCCAATTCACGTCACAGAAGCAGCGTTACGAGGCGCTCATATTGCAACCATTCCATACAAAGTATTAATGGGATTATTCCATCATCCATTAACAGATAAAGGGATTGAAGGCTTCTTAAAAGATTGGAATTCCCGAACAGAAGCATAATTATTCCCATTTCGTGTAAATTTTTTTAATTGCCATACATGAAAATAAAAATTTGGTGTAAACTAAAGGATAGACAAGTTGTCGGATTTTGACTTTTAATGCAGGAAAAATATACCTAGAGCCTCATTTCGTAATAAGCGGATTGTACCGTTTGACTTACAGGGCTTAGAAGGGAGTCGAATATGGAAAAACTTAAAATTGCGGGTGGCTATCCGTTAAAGGGAACGGTTCGGATCAGCGGGGCGAAAAATAGTGCTGTTGCGTTAATCCCTGCAACCATTTTAGCGGAATCACCAGTGACAATTGAGGGATTGCCGGACATTTTAGACGTTGAAATCTTGAAGGACCTCCTTGAAGAAATCGGCGGTAACGTTCAGCTTTCTGATAACGAGATGACGGTTGACCCATCGACCATGATTTCCATGCCCCTGCCAAACGGGAAAGTAAAAAAGCTCCGTGCTTCTTATTACTTAATGGGTGCTATGCTTGGCCGTTTTAAAAAGGCAGTCATTGGCCTTCCTGGCGGATGCTATTTAGGTCCAAGACCGATTGATCAACATATTAAAGGTTTCGAAGCACTCGGGGCTCAAATTACCAATGAGCAGGGTGCGATTTATTTGCGTGCGGACGAGCTTCGCGGTGCCCGTATTTACCTTGATGTGGTCAGTGTGGGTGCGACCATTAATATCATGCTGGCAGCGGTTCGCGCCAAAGGGCGGACGGTCATTGAAAATGCGGCGAAAGAACCGGAAATCATTGATGTCGCGACATTGTTAACGAGTATGGGTGCGAAGATTAAAGGGGCTGGAACGGACGTCATTCGTATCGATGGTGTGGAAGCGCTTCATGGCTGCCGTCACACGATTATTCCAGACCGGATTGAAGCTGGCACGTATATGATTTTGGGGGCCGCAGTGGGCGAGGGTGTCCTCATCGACAACGTTATCCCGCAGCATTTAGAATCATTGATTGCCAAATTGCGAGAAATGGGTGTCCATGTGGAGTCTGGCGATGACCAAGTGTTTGTGGATGGGTCTTCGAAATTGAAGGCCGTCGATATCAAGACGCTCGTCTATCCTGGATTTCCGACCGACCTTCAGCAGCCATTTACCACCCTTTTGACAAGAGCGACCGGCTCAAGTGTCGTTACTGACACGATATACGGTGCCCGTTTCAAGCATATTGATGAACTGCGTAGAATGAACGGCAACATTAAGGTTGAAGGTCGTTCTGCCATCATCAATGGTCCAGTTCAATTGCAGGGGGCGAAAGTGAAGGCAAGTGATCTCAGGGCAGGAGCAGCACTGTTCATTGCAGGCCTGATGGCAGAGGGAATTACCGAAGTAACCGGGCTCGAGCACATTGACCGCGGCTACAGCGACCTCGTTGGAAAACTAAATGGACTCGGCGCCACAGTTTGGCGGGAAGCGTTAACGAAGGAAGAAGTAGAACAGATGAAAAATAATTGATTTTTACCATATGGATAAAGCTTAGGCGTTGACTATAAGCTACTGAAATTGAAGAGACATCTAAAGAGACTTAAGGGAGATGGAGACGATGGAAAGAAGTTTAACGATGGAGCTTGTCCGTGTTACAGAAGCCGCAGCACTTGCTTCAGCCCGCTGGATGGGCCGTGGGAAGAAAGATGAGGCAGACGGTGCAGCGACTTCGGCCATGCGTGATGTGTTTGACACCGTGCCAATGAAGGGGACTGTCGTAATCGGTGAAGGGGAAATGGATGAAGCACCGATGCTTTATATTGGCGAGAAACTAGGGACAGGCTATGGTCCGCGTGTTGACGTTGCGGTTGATCCGCTCGAAGGCACCAATATTTTAGCATCAGGCGGCTGGAATGCCTTAGCGGTTCTAGCGGTCGCAGACCATGGAAATCTTCTTCATGCTCCTGATATGTATATGGAAAAAATTGCGGTTGGCCCTGAAGCAGTCGGACATATTGATATCAATGCGTCTGTTCTTGATAACTTAAAAGCTGTGGCCAAAGCGAAGAATAAAGATATTGAGGATGTTGTGGCGACTGTCTTAAATCGTCCGCGTCATGAGCATATCATTGCCCAGCTTCGTGAGGCTGGCGCACGGATCAAATTGATTAACGATGGTGACGTGGCAGGTGCGATTAATACTGCCTTTGACAATACCGGCGTCGATATTCTCTTTGGCTCTGGCGGTGCTCCTGAAGGCGTTCTTTCAGCGGTGGCGTTAAAATGTCTTGGCGGTGAAATCATCGGAAAATTACTGCCGCAAAGTGATGCGGAACTCGAGCGCTGCATCAAAATGGGACTCGATGTTAATCGTGTCCTCCGGATGGAAGACCTGGTAAAAGGTGATGACGCTATTTTTGCTGCAACCGGGGTCACAGACGGCGAATTACTGCGCGGTGTTCAATTCAAAGGCTCATACGGCTCAACACACTCCATCGTCATGCGTGCCAAATCAGGCACCGTCCGCTTCGTCGAAGGCCGTCACAGCTTAAAGAAAAAACCAAACCTAGTGATTAAATAAATGGTGCCAAAAGTAAGGGTGCCTGACACCAATTGGGTGTCAGGCACCCTTCATGGCATCATCACTTAAATTACAGGCTGTGTTAGAACGCCCGCGAACCGCTCGCGCTTGGAACGGAAATCAAAAGACAAGTTTAATACTGCCAATAACTCCTATTACACTCCATTAGGGATTATCCTACAAGAAGAAATTCCCAATGAACGAAAATAGAAAAATAAGTTGATTAATTTTTTGCATAGAGGGTAAAATAGTAATTGTTTTATTATGCATTATATCTGCAATTCTATTCATTTCATTTCTACTTCTATCATTATTCCTCAACTCTCTTAATAACATCGGATTGAAAAAAATAAAAGTGTGGTGCACAAATGGAATTAACAATTTCAAGTTTAGAAAATATGAAGCTGAAGGAACTTTATGAGCTGGCACGCGAATACAAAGTGACCTACTACAGCAAATTAACAAAAAAAGAATTAATTTTTGCCATCCTGAAATCCCGCGCGGAACAGCAGGGATACTTTTTCATGGAAGGCGTCTTAGAAATTATCCAGTCAGAAGGATTTGGATTCCTACGACCAATCAATTACTCGCCAAGCTCAGAAGATATCTACATTTCTGCATCGCAAATCCGCCGCTTCGACCTTCGTAATGGGGATAAAGTTTCCGGTAAGGTACGACCTCCGAAAGAAAATGAGCGTTATTATGGACTATTGCACGTAGAAGCCGTGAACGGGGAAGATCCGGAATCGGCGAAGGAACGGGTATACTTCCCAGGCCTGACACCGCTTTATCCTAACCGCCAGATGAAATTGGAGACTAATCCAAAATATCTTTCGACAAGGATTATGGATGTCATCGCACCGGTTGGTTTTGGGCAGCGTGGATTGATCGTTGCACCTCCAAAGGCTGGTAAAACGATGCTCTTAAAAGAAATTGCCAACAGCATTACCACGAATCATCCGGAAGTCGAATTAATTATGCTGTTGATTGACGAACGTCCAGAGGAAGTAACCGATATTGAACGTTCGGTTGCTGGGGATGTGGTTAGTTCGACATTTGATGAAGTGCCGGAAAACCATATTAAAGTGGCGGAACTTGTACTCGACCGTGCGATGCGTTTGGTCGAACATAAGCGTGATGTGGTCATCCTGATGGATAGTATTACGCGTCTTGCGCGTGCCTATAACTTAGTAATTCCGCCAAGCGGCCGGACACTTTCCGGGGGGATTGACCCGGCAGCATTCCACCGTCCAAAGCGTTTCTTCGGGGCTGCCCGTAATATTGAAGAAGGCGGCAGCTTAACGATTCTAGCGACGGCGCTGGTCGATACCGGCTCACGGATGGATGACGTCATTTATGAAGAATTTAAAGGGACAGGTAATATGGAACTGCATCTCGATCGTTCGCTTGCAGAGCGCCGTATTTTCCCTGCGCTTGATATCCGCCGCTCAGGTACTCGTAAGGAAGAGCTTCTTATTCCGAAGGATCATTTGGATAAATTATGGGCCATCCGTAAATCCATGTCCGATTCACCCGATTTTGCGGAGCGTTTCTTGAAAAAATTACGCCAAACCAAGTCGAATGAGGAGTTCTTTGCCCAATTAGGGGAAGAGCTGAAATCGAGACGCTCGTAGCCTGCTTGACGGAGGGCTGGCAAATAAGCCGGACCTAGTTAACTTCGTAGAGGACAAGCCTGGTAGAGGGGCTTGGATAGGTTCCTTTTTAAAAAAAGAACCAACAAATCCCAACTTGCAAAAATAGGATGCCCTTGTTATAATGGGTGCAGTGTGTTTTTAGTATTTCAGTGCTTGTCTTCGGACAGGTGCTTTATATAACTCTGTTTCGAATGATTCAGGGCGGAAGGAGATGAAAAGAATGAAAGCAGGAATTCATCCAAATTATAAAACAGTAACGGTGTCATGTGCATGTGGTAATACATTTGAAACTGGTTCTGTTAAAAACGAAATTCGTGTTGAGACTTGTTCAGAATGTCATCCATTCTACACTGGTCGTCAAAAATTCGCTGAAGCTGGCGGACGTGTTGACCGTTTCAACAAGAAATATGGCATCAAAACTCAACAGCAACAATAATTGTAAAACAGTACAGGCAAGAAGCAACACTTACTTGCCTGTTTTTTATTTAAATAAATTCACTTTTTGAAATAGATTTTATGGTTTTGTTAGGAAGGAGACGCCGTTTTATGTATTTAATGAAGCAAAGCGGATGGGTTGAGGTTATCTGTGGCAGTATGTTTTCTGGAAAATCGGAGGAATTGATCCGCCGTGTGAGACGGGCTCAGTTCGCTAAACAAAAGATTGCTGTGTTTAAGCCGAAAATTGATAATCGCTATCACGATCAACAGGTTGTGTCCCATAATGGTTCTTCTTTTCATGCGAAGCCAATTGCTCATTCGATGGAGATTCTCCACCATGTGGAAGCCGATATCGATATTATTGCGATTGATGAGGTTCAGTTTTTTGATGAAGGAATTGTGCGGATTGTGCAGCAGCTGGCTGACAGCGGCCATCGTGTGGTTTGTGCCGGTCTGGATATGGATTTCCGCGGCGAGCCGTTTGGTCAGATGCCAGCGTTGATGGCCATTGCTGAATCAGTGACGAAGCTGCAGGCAGTCTGTTCGGTGTGCGGTTCACCATCAAGCCGAACGCAGCGCTTGATTGATGGACATCCAGCTTCTTACCATGACCCAGTCATCTTAGTGGGCGCCTCTGAAGCATACGAGCCACGCTGCCGCCATCACCACGAAGTCCCAAAGACTGCAGTCTCCCGGACAAGCATCGAGCAAGAAGCAACAAATTAGTATCAGGGTGTCGTCAGTTTTCATAATTAGTGCCTGACACCGTAAATGAGCTAAACACTATGATTAACTACAACTGTCTGAGAAGGGGATTCTCGGGCAGTTTTTTTGTTTGGTTAGGGATTGTGGTTTTTGGTTTTTGGTGTGATTTTTGGGCGTTGGCGGAATTGTTGGGTGGGTTGGCGAAAATGTCTTTGAGTTGGGCGAAATCTCGGGTGTGTTCGGCGAGGTTCCGATGGAGGTTGGCGAAATTCAGCACAGGTTCGGCGAAATCCCATTCAAATTCAGCCGAAATTTACTGCTTGGAAAGATTTCACTCGTCCAGTTGCAGCAAACTCCGGGCATGATAGTAATGGGAGGTGTAAGATGCAAAAGTTTTTGTTGTTTCTCTCATTATGTATGATGTTTTTAGTCAGCGGCTGTAATGGGAATGAAGGTGGGAATCATGGCAATGAAGCGGCATATGACCTTAAGAATGACCGGTCTGCACCAAATTATACGTCCAACCGTGACGGCAAAACGCCGGCAAATATGTCCAACCGCGGTGAAAATAAGCAGCGGACGGTGGAAGATGATATTACCAACCAAAATCCTAATTTCCTCAACTTGAATCGGACGGGGAGCGGCTCTGAAACGGGCGGCGGAAAAGACACAGGCGAAGATATCAACAAGGCAAAACAAGTGATTGCTAATTCAAAGGAATTTACGGCCGATTCGGTCTGGGTCAATGGTGACCGGATGTGGGTATCTGTTTATAAAAAGGGAATACAGTCTGAGCAGGGAAAAGTGAAGGCGGAGGCCCGGCTTCATCACAAACTAATTCAGGCTTTGCCGCGCTATAAAATAGAGGTACGCGTAAAGGAAGATCGTAGGTAGCATGCTCTGAATTTCAGGGCATGTTTTTTTAGTAGTATGACACACTGTCACTTTTTTGTTGACACGTGACACGGTGTCATATATAATCAGTTTATGACAAGATGTCACATGCGTATAGGAGCGAAGCAATGCCAAAACAAACCTACTTTCACTTACCGAAAGATAAGCAGGACAAATTAATTGAAGCGGCTAAAGAGGAATTCTCCAGAGTCCCATTACATGAAGCATCAATTGCAAATATCATCAAAAGTGCGGGAATTCCAAGAGGGAGCTTTTACCAATATTTTGAGGATAAAGAGGATATTTATTATTTCTTGTTGAACCAACTTGCGCAAAAAAATAGTGATCGATTTATTGGCATCCTTAAAGAAAAGAATGGGGATCTATTTGAGACCTTTATGGAGTCATTTCAATTTTTGATAACATTCCATAAAAATCAAGAACACCAAAACTTTTTTAAATATGCGTTTTTAAATATGAATTATAAAGTAGAGAAAACTTTCGCCAATCATGTTTATGAGCAAAATCAAAAAACTCAGTTTTTAAATACAGTCAGCCTCATCAATAGAGAAAATTTAAACGTCGAAAGTGATGAAGAACTACACCATATTTTAAAAATGATGGGTGCGGTAACCTTTCAAAATTTGATCCAAATGATTGTAAAGGAATGGACGGATGAAGAAGCGCTGAGGAATTATAGAGAGCAAATGGACTTACTAAAAAGAGGATTTTATAAAAAAGAATCTAAATAAAGGACAAGGGGATAGGATAGATGGATACAACATTACAACAAAGAAAACCGCCATATTTAATGATCGCTATTTTATTTATTGGGGCCATGGTTTCTTTTCTCAATAACTCACTTTTAAATGTAGCGCTGCCATCGATTATGGTGGACTTAAAAATAAAAGATTATTCAACGGTTCAGTGGTTATCGACAGGATATATGCTGGTCAGTGGGATATTAATTCCTGCATCTGCCTTTTTATTAACACGTTTTTCAAATCGTCGCTTATTTATTACATCGATGGCCATTTTCACCCTGGGGACTGCAGTGGCGGCCTTTGCGCCAAACTTTGGACTGCTGCTCACAGGGCGAATGATTCAAGCGGCGGGTTCTTCGGTCATGGGACCTTTATTAATGAATATTATGTTAGTAAGTTTTCCACGTGAACAGCGTGGGACGGCAATGGGTATTTTTGGATTAGTTATGATTACAGCCCCGGCAATTGGACCTACATTATCAGGTTACATTGTAGAGTACTATGACTGGCGCGTTCTTTTCGAAATGATTTTACCGTTAGCGGTCATTAGTTTATTATTGGCTGTTTGGAAACTTGGAAATGTAATGGAACAAAACAAAAGTGCAAAACTTGATTATATTTCTGTGGTATTATCTAGTATTGGATTTGGCGGTTTGCTATACGGCTTTAGTTCGGCGAGTTCAGATGGATGGACTGATACAATTGTGTTAACTACATTAATCGTGGGTGGGATCGCGCTCCTAGCCTTCATTGTTCGTCAATTAAAAATGAAAGAGCCATTATTAGATTTGCGTGTATACAAGTACCCAATGTTTGCACTTGGTTCGGTTATTGCGATTGTGAACGCAGTTGCCATGTTCTCTGGTATGATTTTAACACCGGCTTATGTTCAAAATGTACGGGGGATTTCACCACTTGATTCAGGTTTAATGATGCTGCCTGGTGCGATTGTGATGGGGATTATGATGCCAATTACAGGGAAACTGTTTGATAAATTTGGTCCTCGTATTCTAGCGGTAGTCGGACTTGTGGTTACAGCGATTTCAACTTACATGCTAGCAAACTTACAAATTGATTCTAGTTACTCCTATATTGTTCTAGTTTACACATTAAGGATGTTCGGTATGTCAATGGTCATGATGCCAATCATGACAAACGGGCTAAATCAATTACCAACACGCTTAAACCCACATGGGACAGCGATCAACAATACAGCGCAGCAAGTGTCTGGTTCGATTGGTACCGCTATTCTGATTACGATCATGAATTCTGTGACAAAAACAGAGGCTACCAGCTTAATGGCCGGGGTCGATCCGACAACGCTGACAGAAGCTTCTACTGCTCTATTAACTAAGCAAGCATTATTAGCTGGTATTCAATATTCATTTTATGTTACTCTTGCCATTAATATTGTCGCGCTTGTATTAGCCTTATTCGTTAAACGTGTGGATACAAGTGAAGCAGTGGTCAAACAGTTAGACCAGCAAGAAAACAACCAAATGAAGCCTGCAGCCCTTCAATAGTGACTTTTTTAGGCTGGCTTATCATAATGACGGTAAGCCAGTCTTTTATATTTTGATGCAAAAATCTCTTTTTTTAAAATATCTCCCTAGAATTTGGTTTTGACGGTTGTTTTCACCTATACTATAATTAGAATGTTATGGACAAAAAATTGAGGTGAATTGACTGTGTTTGATCGTCTTCAATCGGTGGAAGATCGCTATGATAAGTTGAATGAACTTTTGAGCGACCCAGAGATTATTAATGATTCAAAAAAACTACGTGATTATTCAAAAGAACAATCTGATATACAAGAAACAGTACAAACGTATCGTGAATATAAAGAGGCGCGCGCGCAGCTTCAGGATGCGAAAGCGATGCTGGATGAAAAGCTGGATGCTGAGATGCGTGAAATGGTGAAGGAAGAAGTTAACGAATTGGAAGCGCAAATCGTGGATTTGGAAGCGAAGATGAAGATCTTGTTGATTCCGAAGGATCCGAACGATGACAAAAACGTTATCTTTGAAATCCGCGGTGCAGCGGGCGGAGACGAGGCGGCTTTGTTTGCTGGAAATTTATATCGCATGTACAGCCGTTTTGCGGAAGCGCAAGGCTGGAAGATTGATGTACTTGATGCGAGCCCGACTGGTCTTGGCGGATACAAGGAAATCAGCTTTATGATTAACGGCCAGGGTGCTTATTCGAAATTGAAGTTTGAAAACGGCGCACACCGTGTGCAGCGTGTTCCGGAGACGGAATCAAGCGGCCGGATTCATACGTCAACGGCGACAGTGGTTTGTTTGCCTGAAGCAGAAGAGGTAGACGTAGAAATCAATGATAAAGATATCCGTTTTGATGCATTTGCATCGAGCGGCGCCGGCGGACAGTCCGTTAATACGACGATGTCAGCGGTTCGTTTAACGCATATTCCGACGGGGATTGTTGTTTCGATCCAAGATGAGAAATCGCAGCATAAGAATAAGGATAAGGCGATGAAGGTACTACGTGCCCGCATTTATGATAAGTACCAGCAGGAAGCACAAGCGGAGTATGATTCTGTGCGTAAATCAGCGGTTGGTACGGGTGATCGTTCAGAACGGATTCGCACGTACAACTTCCCGCAAAACCGGGTGACGGACCACCGCATCGGCTTAACGATTCAAAAGCTTGATCAAATTTTGGAAGGCAAGCTCGATGATATCATCGATGCGCTGATTATGGATGATCAAGCGCGCAGGCTGGAAGATTCCTCAAATGAGTAAAAAAGTATTCGAAGCTCTTGAATGGGCTTCTTCTTTTTTAGGTCCAGCGGGTAGGGATGCCAATGCGGGTGAGCTTTTGCTGCGCCATTTCACTGGGATGAGCCGGGCGCAGTTGTTTGCGAATATGCGTGATGAGTTAGCGCCGGGTGTGTGGGAGGATTTTGAACAAGCGGTTTTTGACCATGTGAAGGGTGTGCCGGTCCAGTATATTATCGGGACAGAGGAGTTTTACGGACGGCCGTTTCTTGTCAATGAAGAGGTACTGATTCCGAGACCGGAAACAGAAGAACTCGTCTACGGTGCCCTCCAACGCATCAAGCGGCTGTTTGGCGGCACGAAACAAGCCATCAAGCTGGCCGACATCGGAACCGGCAGCGGCGCCATCGCCATCACCATGAAACTGGAAGAAGCAGAACTTAGGGTGGTGTCAGGCACCAATAGAACTACGGAAGTAGGGTTAATGGTGTCAGGCACTGATATTGCGGAGGCGTCTTTGGCTGTGGCGCGGGAGAATGCGGAGCGGCTTGGGGCTGAGGTGGAGTTTTTGCAGGGGGATTTGCTGGGGCCGTTTTTGGAGAGTGGGACCCGGTTTGATGTGGTTCTCTCGAATCCGCCTTATATTCCGCTCGGGGATATCACGACGATGTCGGAGGTTGTGACGGAGCATGAGCCGCACCGGGCATTGTTTGCGGGGACGGATGGCTTGGATTTTTACCGCCGCTTTATGGTTGAGCTGCCGCAAGTGTTGGAAACGCGTGCGCTGGTTGGTTTCGAGATTGGGGCCGGTCAGGGCGAAGCGGTAGCGGAGCTTTTGCGAAAGGCCTTTGAAGGCTCGAAAGTGGAGATCGTGAATGATATTAATGGCAGGGATCGGATGGTGTTTGCGGAGATTGGCTTCGGGGCTTAGGCTCCGAAGCCTTTTTTTAGGTCATGAAAATTGCCTACACGAATCACATAAATATATTAAAATTTAATAGTTTAAGATTCTGGCATTTTGTCCAAAATGAAGATATCGAAGGGACGGTGCTAGAATTGAAAAGTAAAATGATTGTTTGGGGATATCTTATCGTTTTATCATTAGGAACGATGTTGAATTTATATATGCCAAAGACGGAAGCAGCTCAGAAGGAATCCATTGTGATTCCCGGGGAAGCGATTCGGCTCAGAATTCTAGCGAATAGTGATTTTGAAAAGGATCAAGCGATTAAGCGGAAGGTACGCGATGCAGTGAATGCGCAGATTACACTGTGGGTACAGGATTTAACGTCGATGGAAGAGGCAAGAAAGGTCATTAATGCGAAGCTTCCTGAGATTCAAACCATTTCGGAAAAGGTGGTTCGTGACCAAGGGTCGACGCAGTCGGTGAAAGTCGAATTTGGTAAGGTTCAGTTTCCAACGAAATTATATGGTCAATTTTTATACCCAGCAGGAGAATATCAAGCGATTTTAATTACATTAGGTGAAGGTGAAGGTGCGAACTGGTGGTGCGTGCTTTATCCTCCATTATGCTTCCTTGACTTTTCAAATGGTGTAGCTGTAAGTGATGGGTTTGAAGAGAAGAAGGCAAAAGCAAAAACAGTGAAAGCAAAAACAGTGAAAGCGGAAAAGCCGCAGGCAAAGGTGGAAAAGGGGAAAGAAAAGGCAAACGAGACGGATGATGAAGAAAAAGTGGTCGTGGTTAAGGATGAGTCGGTGAGTAAAGTGGCTAAGGTGAACGAGGAAACCGTGGTAAAGGAAGAAAAAGCGGCTGTGCAGCACGAACCTGTTGCAGAGAAGAAAGAAAAAGTTGTTGAGAAAAAAGATCAAGTCGTGAAAAAGCCGGAAAGGCTGATTGAAAAAGAGAAGCCTGTGTTCAATGAGATTATGATTGAGGACGAGGGAGAGTCAGTGGAAGTGGCTAAGAAGGAAGCGCCTGTGTATACTTCCGAAGATGAAAAGCCGGTAGAAGTGAAGTTTTTCGTAGTAGAGATGTGGGAGAAGATGTTTAACTAGACCAGTTCCAATCGAGGAACTGGTTTTTTGTGTTATGAATAAATTTACTAGATTCCTGAATCTAGCGGTTCTATTTGTTCTAGTTCATCCATATTCATAGAGTAGAATCTTAAAAAGAGGTGGATGATTGGATGCAGGCATTGATTCGCAGGGCTAAAAAAGAGGACTTGGGCATTTTACAGGCGTTTTTATCGAGGGCGGGGCTGGGGACGGATGGATTAAATGACGACTCGATTGACTATTTTCTGCTGTTAGAGAATGAAGATGGAACATTAAAGGGGACGCTTGGGATGGAGGCGTACACGGAATTTGGACTATTGCGTTCCCTTGTGGTGGCACCTGGACAAGCGGAGAAGGAAATCTTCATCCTGTTTGATCAAATGGTCCAATTGGCGAATGAAAAGGGGATGAAAGATTTGTTTTTGGCAACAAATAAGAGTGTGGCTTTACCGTTTTTTGAGTTAATGGGCTTTCAGAGAGTTGAACGGGAGGAATTACCTAGCGAATTTTATCAGTCAGAACATATTCGACACGTTTTAAATGTGGATAACTCATTATTTTTAAAATTTTCATTGTAATTGTGGATATATCCACAAAGTTATCCACTTTTTCACGGAAGTTGTGCACAATTTGTGGATAAGGCTTGTATTTATACACAGCTTCTTTTATACTTTCAAACGTATTAAGTGAAAAATATGAGTCTAGGTGACTAAATTCGCCAAATTTCGCTAGTAGACTCGCTTGAGATAAAGGTGGATAACTATGAACACGAAAGTTTGGAAAGTGGATAAATATGTGGATAAACTTGAAAATAATCCACAAGTTGTGGATGCAGCGAATTTTTTAAGGGATAACGAAGTGGTCGCTTTGCCGACGGAGACAGTCTATGGCCTGGGCGGGAATGCGAAAAGTGATGCGGCAGTGGAAAAGATTTTTGCCGCGAAAGGCAGACCGAGTGATAATCCACTGATTATCCACATTGCGGAAAAAAATCAGTTGAGTGAGTTTGTGGCTGAGGTACCGGAGAAAGCGGAGCGATTAATAGAAGGTTTTTGGCCGGGCCCGTTGACGATTATTTTTAAAAAGAAAGAGGGCGTCCTTTCGGAAACAGCAACAGCAGGCTTAGCGACGGTTGCGGTCAGGATGCCTGACCACCCTGTTGCGCTGGCGCTGTTGAAAAGTTGTGGATTGCCGATTGCGGCGCCGAGTGCGAACAGTTCGGGCAAGCCGAGTCCAACGACCGCGGATCATGTTTTGGACGACTTAAATGGAAAAATTGCTGGTGTGATTGACGGCGGTGCCACAGGAATTGGCGTGGAATCAACAGTGGTTGATTGTACGGAGTCCATACCGGTGATTTTGCGGCCAGGCGGGGTAACGAAAGAACAACTCGAATCCGTTGTGGGTGTGGTTCATGTCGATGCTGCGTTAACCGATGAAGCGGCACGGCCGAAGGCACCAGGTATGAAATACCGTCACTACGCCCCGAATGCCCCACTTTTTATGGTGTCAGGCACCACGGAATTTCTTCAAGGTTTAGTAGAAGAAAAGCGGCAGGAAGGGTTGCGGGTCGGAGTGCTGACGACGGAAGAGAATGCCCGGTTGTTCGAGGCTGATGTGGTGCTTGCGTGCGGGAAGCGAGCAGAGCTGGAAACAGTGGCCGCCGCACTTTATGACACGTTACGAAGATTTAATCAGGAAAAGGTCGACGTTATTTTTAGTGAAATCTTTCCGAACGCAGGTGTCGGACATGCCATCATGAACCGCCTTCAGAAAGCTGCGGGAAATAAATTGATTACAGAATAACACAGCCACCAGGTTCTCTCTTAATAGGGGACTGGTGGTTTTTTGGTGTCTTTTTTGGGGTGTCATTTTTGGTGTCAGGCACCATTAATCATATGAAGACGATGGAAAGGGTGTCAGGCACCATATGTGACGAAGGTTCCGCTTTCCCAGCTTGACTTCTAAATTTGTTTGGACGTGCATATGCTTAGTTTAGTTAGTCCAAGGGGGCGGAGTCCGAATGTCTGAGATGATTAGTGAATTGATAACTTTGATGTTAATGGCGTTTGCGCTAGGGATGGATGCATTTTCAGTCGGGCTTGGCATGGGAATGTACAAACTTCGGCTTAAGAAAATATTCAATATCGGCCTAACAATAGGCCTGTTCCACGTTTGGATGCCGCTTTTAGGGTTGCTTGCTGGGAAATTTTTATCGGATAAGTTTGGTGCGTTTGCTACCTTTATCGGCGGTTTTCTGCTGATTTTGCTCGGTATACAAATGGTCTGGTCAACCCTTAAAAAGGGGGACGAGAAGGTCATTTCCCCGGTTGGCTTTGGCTTGTTGATCTTTGCCTTGAGTGTAAGTCTGGATAGTTTTTCTGTTGGCCTTACTTTAGGTATTTATGGTGCGAAGACAATCATGGTGATTATCTGTTTTGGCATCATGGCAACCGTGCAAACATGGTTAGGATTACTGCTCGGCCGAAAGATGCAGGGCTGGGTGGGGGCCTATAGTGAAGCGCTTGGCGGCGCGATTCTCCTTGCGTTTGGGATAAAGCTGCTTGCTCCGTTCTTGTAAGGAGGAAATCCTTTGTGTACCTATGGTAAAATCATTACATAAGAATCATGCAAAAAGGAGGCACACACATTGCAGCGCATTTTATTTGTATGCACAGGAAATACCTGTAGAAGTCCAATGGCGGAAGCGATTTTGAAAAATAAACAAATGGACGAGATTGAAGTGAGGTCCGCAGGAATCTATGCAGCGAACGGTAGTGAGGCATCCACACATGCGAAAAAGGTGCTCGAGGACAATGGGATCGCGCATAATCACCGTTCCAGCTTGTTAACCGGTGTCGAAGTCAATTGGGCCGACCTCATCCTCACTATGACGTCTTCACACAAGATGGCGATTCTCCAGCAATACCCAGAGGTGAGCCATAAGGTCTTTACCTTAAAGGAATACAGCGGGGAAGGCTTCAATTCAGATGTGGTCGATCCTTATGGCGGCTCCCTGGCGATGTATGAGCAAACCTTTCGTGAACTAGATGAATTAATTGACAAGGCCATTGGAAAACTAAAGTAATACTTGATGGAATGCTCTCTTTCTTTAGAAGAGGGCTTTTATTTTTGAACAGGGAACTTTCTATTTCAGCGAGGGTATGTCAAAATAAATCAGGAGAGCGGAAGTGTCCATTTGTTGTTGGGCCTGCGCTGGGACATACATAATAGCAAAAGGAAAACAGGAGGGATTTTTCATGAAAGTAGCTTTAGCATCAGACCATGGCGGGGTTAATCTTCGCAAAGAAATTGCCAGCCTACTCGTAGAGCTGGGCATTGAATACCAAGATTTTGGCTGTGAGTGTGAAACTTCGGTCGATTATCCTGATTATGCACTGCCGGTCGCTGAAAAAGTGGCGAAGGGTGAATTTGACCGCGGCATCCTGATTTGTGGGACGGGGATTGGCATGAGCATTGCGGCCAACAAGGTAAAAGGAATTCGCTGTGCATTGGTTCATGATACTTTTAGTGCGAAAGCAACGCGTGCCCATAATGATTCCAATATCTTAGCGATGGGCGAACGCGTCATTGGTCCTGGCTTGGCCCGTGATATTGCCCAAGTTTGGCTGACCGGTGAATTCGAAGGCGGCCGCCATGCTGGCCGGGTCGGTAAAATTGGCGAATACGAGGATAAGCACCTTTAATTCACTTAGATCAAGAGTCGAACGCGAAATCTGTTAGGGGGTAAGGCTTATGATTCAAGAAAGTGAAAAAGAGCTGGAAGCAGTTTTAGCAGAATTCAAAGAACAGGCCAATTTGAGACCGGGACAGCTGCTTGTGGTCGGCTGCAGTACCAGTGAAGTGATTGGGGAGCGAATTGGAACCTCTGGGACAGTCGAAGTCGCGGAAATGATTTTTCGCGGCTTGAAAAAACTTCAAGTGGACACAGGGATTGATCTGGCGTTCCAGTGCTGTGAGCATTTAAATCGAGCCTTGGTTGTTGAACGGACGGTGGCAGATGCAAAACGCTTTGATGAGGTCTCGGTTGTCCCTGTCCGAAAAGCAGGCGGGGCAATGGCAACCTATGCCTTTGGGGAGCTGGAAGATGCAGTCGTGGTGGAGTTTGTGAAGGCAGATGCCGGAATCGACATTGGCAATACCTTGATTGGCATGCACCTAAAACATGTAGCCGTGCCTGTCCGCGTGACCCAAAAAAAGATTGGACAAGCACATGTAACGCTCGCCAAAGTACGTCCGAAACTAATTGGCGGGGCGCGCGCTGTCTATGAGCGCAATCAAGAAAACTCAAGCTGTTCATAAAAGACATAGGTGTCAGGCACCATCATTCAAGCTTTTATATACGATGGCAAATTATGATAGAATAATTAGTATATTGCTGAAAACACGAACGTTACTGTTAGAAAAAATATTTTTATTCGTAAAATAAGGTTGGAGTGCATAGAAACGCTCGCTTTGGGTGAAAAAAATAATTAAAATACGAAAAATGTTTCTCTTTTAATTTATGAGTGTTTCATGCTAAAATAAAAAAGAATTTTTGAAAATGTAAATAGTAGTCACTCACATACAAGGGGGATTTTTTGTCATGAAGCATTTGCCTCAAGCGGATGAACAGGTTTTTCAAGCGATTCAAAAAGAATTAGGTCGTCAACGCTCTAAGATTGAATTAATTGCCTCAGAAAACTTTGTTAGCGAAGCAGTCATGGAAGCACAAGGCTCTGTGTTAACGAACAAATATGCAGAAGGCTATCCTAACCGTCGTTATTATGGCGGCTGTGAATATGTCGATATTGTTGAAGATTTGGCCCGCGACCGTGCGAAGGAAATTTTCGGTGCGGAATATGTGAACGTGCAGCCGCACTCAGGTGCCCAAGCCAATATGGCAGTATACTTCACGGTGCTTGAGCAAGGCGACACGGTTCTTGGAATGAACTTATCCCACGGCGGTCACTTAACACACGGCAGTCCGGTTAACTTCAGTGGTGTTCAGTATAACTTTGTTGAATATGGCGTAGATGAAAAAACTCAACGCATCAACTATGATGATGTTCGTGCCAAAGCACTTGAACACAAGCCAAAGATGATTGTTGCTGGGGCAAGTGCCTACCCGCGTGCGATTGATTTCGCGAAGTTCCGCGAGATTGCTGATGAAGTCGGCGCGTACTTAATGGTTGATATGGCGCACATCGCCGGCCTTGTTGCGGCAGGTTTGCACCAAAACCCAGTTCCATATGCAGATTTCGTGACTACAACAACGCATAAAACATTGCGCGGTCCACGCGGCGGGATGATCCTTTGCAAAGAGGAATTTGGCAAGAAGATTGATAAATCTATCTTCCCTGGAATCCAAGGCGGTCCATTGATGCATGTCATCGCAGCTAAAGCCGTTGCGTTTGGCGAAGCACTTCAAGACAGCTTTAAAGATTATGCAAGCCAAATTATTGCCAACGCTCAGCGACTGGCTGATAGTCTTCAAAAGGAAGGCTTGCAGTTAGTTTCCGGCGGTACGGACAACCACCTTTTATTAGTGGACGTAACGACGCTTGGATTAACTGGCAAGGTTGCTGAAAAGGTCCTTGATGAAGTTGGAATCACAGTGAATAAAAACACGATTCCATTTGATCAACAAAGCCCGTTCGTAACAAGCGGTATCCGTATCGGAACGGCGGCAGTTACAAGCCGTGGCTTTGCGGAAGCAGAAATGGACGAAATTGCTTCAATTATCGCGTTTACTTTGAAAAATCATGAAGATGAAGCAAAGCTTGAGGAAGCGGCGGGACGTGTCGAAGCTTTAACAGGCAAATTTACCCTATATCCGGAATATTAAACATCTAAGAATCGGCCTCCTAGCAGGCCGATTTTTTTTGAAAAATCTAACTAGTTATTCTGATTTGCTCATTGGATTGTTTTTCTGTAAAATGAGACGAAGTGTTTGTTAATTTAATAAAAGGGGCGATTATTGTGGCCAAGGTATTCGTTTTCGACCATCCATTAATTCAGCATAAGCTAACTTACATACGTGATAAAAACACAGGAACAAAGGAATTCCGCGAGCTTGTCGATGAGGTTGCCACACTGATGGCATTTGAAATCACAAGAGACATGTCGCTTGAAGATATTGATATCGAAACACCTGTCTGTTCGACGAAATCCAAGGTATTATCGGGTAAAAAAATGGGCGTTGTGCCGATTTTACGTGCAGGAATCGGTATGGTCGATGGTATTTTAAAATTAATCCCAGCTGCAAAAGTGGGTCATATCGGTTTATACCGTGATCCGGAAACTTTGATGCCGGTTGAATATTACATTAAGCTGCCAAGCGATGTCGAAGAGAGAGATTTCATTGTGGTTGATCCAATGCTGGCAACTGGCGGTTCAGCGGTGGAAGCGATTCGCTCTTTGAAAAAGCGCGGCGCAAAACATATTAAATTTATGTGTCTAATTGCAGCACCAGAAGGCGTAGAGGCTGTCAAGGAAGCCCACCCTGATGTCGATATCTATATTGCGGCATTAGATGAGAAATTGAATGACCACGGCTACATCGTCCCAGGTTTAGGTGACGCCGGGGACCGGTTGTTTGGTACGAAATAGGATCCTTCCTGAAAAAAGTCGAGAAATTACTCGGCTTTTTTTGTTTTTTTGCTAAAAATCCGATATCCATATAAAATTTCAGCTTTTTAATAATAGGTCATCGTTGGATTATGAACGAATCACTCTTTATTGGCGAAGGTTTGATACCTTTTGAGCGAATTCTAGAGTGTAATGAGCGAATCTTAGGAAGTAATGGGCGAATTTATTGCGTCAATGAGCGAATTTAAAAAATATCCATTTTTGCATACTTTCCCCCCTCAATGAAAACGATATGGAAAAAGGGGAAATCTGCTGATGAAACTTCTACTGGCATTACTGCTAGCTTTTCAAACTCCTAAAATACTCATTCATCCTTCCATTACCGAAAGCATGCAGGAAACCACCGCGATTATTATTCTGGACAAACCACACACCGAAGAGGAAATCCGACAGCTCCTACAACCTTACAAAGGCGTGAAGCTGCGCCGAATATATCACGAGGCACTGGATGGTTTCTCTGTCCAAGGCAGCGCCGCCTCCCTCGCAAAACTTGCAGCGACGAGCCAGAAACAAATCACCAATGTCTCACCGGTCATACAGTATCAGGCTGAGACCGAGGAAAGTGTGGAGATTATTGGCGGGGAGGAAGTCCGCAGATTTTTCGATAATAAAAATCAAAGACTTACCGGTAAAGGAGTCACGGTTGGGGTGATTGATACTGGCGTCGACTATACACATCCGGATCTCAAGCGAAACTATGCCGGCGGCCGCGATTTGGTCGACAATGACCGTGATCCGATGGAGACGCTTGCCCTCGGTAAGGCGACCATCCATGGGACCCATGTCGCAGGGATCATTGCGGCCAATGGAAAAATCAAGGGCGTCGCCCCGGAGGCAAGAATTGTCGCGTACCGGGCGCTTGGACCGGGCGGGGGCGGAACGACAGAGCAGGTGCTGGCAGCAATAGACCAAGCCATCAAGGATAAAGTTGATATTGTTAATCTTTCCCTCGGAAATGATATCAACGGGCCAGACCTGCCGATCAGCCTTGCCCTTAACCGTGCGGTCGACCGCGGCATCGTGGCGGTGGCGGCCTCGGGGAATTCTGGGCCCAATGTGTGGAGCGTCGGCTCACCAGGAACGGCCTCGAAAGCAATCTCGGTGGGGGCATCAACGCCTACCCTCGAGACTCCATATATATCTATAGTAGGAAGTCGGGAACAATTCCAAATTGAGCCGATGGAAGGCTCGGCCACGTGGAATCTTGATCGTTCCATAGACGTAGCGGATGGAGGGCTCGGCCGACCTGATGAACTGAAACATGTCGATGGGAAAATTGCCCTCATCGAACGAGGCGTCCTAACGTTCACACAAAAAGCAGAAAATGCCCAAAAGGCGGGGGCAAAAGCGGTGCTGATCTACAATAATGTCAGCGGGGGCCGCTTCATGGGAAACCTGGACTCTCAGCTGACCATCCCTGTCGGAGCACTTGCGAAGGGTGACGGAGTTATTTTACAAAAAGAAATAAAAAAACAAACGACCGCGGCAAGGGTGGTGGTTAGCGAAGAGCGGGATCAGCTCGCCGACTTCAGCTCGCGCGGCCCTGTGACAGGCTCATGGGAAATTAAGCCGGATATTGTTGCACCTGGGGTCGCCATTAATTCGACGATTCCGGGCGGCTACCTGTCTTTGCAGGGGACGAGTATGGCTGCACCGCATGTCGCGGGGGCCTGTGCGCTAATCAAGCAGGCCCATCCGGATTGGTCCCCGGAGCAGATCAAAGCAGCGCTGATGAATACGGCAATACCACTGGCTAAATCAAGCACGGCAACGAATCCTAGACAGAGTTATTACCGCACCTTTGAACAGGGAGCCGGCCGAATTCAAGTGGATCAAGCAATCAAAACGAGCACACTCGTATCGCCTAGCAGTATGCACTTTGGGAAATTTACCGAGCAGAGTGATGTCCAGAAAGTCTCCCTCACTGTGGAAAATACGGGTTCGCATACCCAGACTTATTCGTTCGATATCCCGCCGCACGTCGATGGGCTCCACTGGCGGCTCCCGTTATCGTTTACGCTCGAACCGAAACAAACAAAGGACATCACTGTGGAGTTAACGGTTGACCCGAACGTGTTTATGGGAAAAATACAAGACGGCTTCCTCAAGCTCCATGCAGGGACCGCAACCGTTCGAATTCCGTATCTCTATGTCCTGGAGGAGCCGAACTACCCGCGCGTGATGGGCTTTGATTTTACAAATGGCGACAGACCTGGGCAGTATCGGTATGAGGTGTATTTGCCGGGTGGGGCAGAGGAATTTGGAATAGCGTTGTTTAACCCAGAGGATTATCGCTTTGTCGGCTTTTTAGATACGATTACCAATGTGAAAAAAGGACTAATTCATAGGGACATACCGAAGGAAAAACTTCCACGGGAAGGATCGTATCTGGTGAAAGTTTTTGCGAAAAAAGCGAATAAAGAGGATTTTCTCGAACGTATGATTACAATTGAGAAAACACCAGATGAATAATCATGCCCATTATAGGGGAAATGCCTTCTATATTTATGTACCATAATAAAAGTTCATAAAATTGTACCTTTAGTATAATTCTAAACGTTCACAAAATAGACACAAAATAGGCATATATCCTTCACAATTTACAATACAATAGGGATGTTGGATAAAGTTCTGGAATGGAAAATAATTCAGCGAATACTTTGTGGTATAATTCACGTAAATTCATTGACATTGACAGGGTGCTATTGTATGCTAACAAAGGGTGTAAATGATAGGGTTTTCATGTAAAAATATCTATCTGAAGATAGTATTTTGGCTATGAATTTTACCATTGCCCGCTTGACTCTCTCTCCAGAGTGAGGATGTGTTTATATGCGTAAAAACAACCGCAATCCATTTCAAGCTATGGCTTTAATGTCCGCAATTGTCTCCCAATTAGTAGGTTCCATTCTAATAGGTATTTTCTCAGGCAGATGGCTAGATCGTCAGTGGGGCACCGAGCCAATTTTCTTAATAATCGGACTGCTCATCGGTCTTGCAGCGGGCACCTATTCCATGCTTTTATCCATCCGCCATTTCTATTCAGGAGAAAAATAACTATGCCAGATTTCAGAGTTATGTACAACAGGCAGCGCAAATGGATTTTTTACTTGTTGTCCATTTATGTTCTAGGCTGGGGCTTCACATCTTATCAAACCGTATTTTTAGGACTGATTCTTGGGACATGCTTCAGTTATCTGAACCTTTGGTTCTTGGTTAGAAAGACGGAGAGTTTTGATAAAAAAGTAACTGAGGGCAAAAAGCCTAAATCCTTAGGGTCGCTCTCGAGAATGGCGATGGCTGGAATTGCCGCGTTAATCGCCTTGAGATATCCAGAGCAATTCAATATGATTTCCTTAGTGGTAGGATTGATGACATCCTATATTGTCATTATGATAGATTATTTTTACCATGCTTTGCATGTACATAAATGAAGCGGAAGCGAGGTGAGTTTACATGCATCATGAGGCTCCAGAATTTGAATTTATGGGTCTTTGGTTTAATGGCGCAAATATGCTGATGATTACGATTGCTAGTTTAATCGTTTTCTTAATAGCTGTCCTTTCTACACGAAAGTTAGCAATGAAACCCACAGGGATGCAAAACTTCTTTGAATGGGTAATGGACTTTGTAAAAGGGATCATTAACAGCACGATGGACTGGAAAGAAGGCGGAAGATTTCACATCCTTGGAATTACATTAATTATGTATATTTTTGTATCCAATATGTTAGGCCTTCCATTTTCAATCGTGGTTGATGATAAGCTTTGGTGGAAATCACCAACAGCCGACCCAATCATTACTTTGACATTGGCCGTTATGGTATTGGGACTATCCCACTATTATGGCGTCAAGTTAAAAGGTGCAAAGGGTTATGGAGAAGGGTTCTTCGCTCCGATGAAATTCTTATTCCCTTTGAAAATTATTGAGGAATTTGCCAATACGCTGACTCTTGGTCTGCGTCTATATGGTAACATTTACGCTGGTGAGTTGCTTTTATCACTATTAGCAGCAGGATTAGCCCATCAAGGTATTGCCGGTACGATCGCAGCGATTCCGCTGACAATGGTATGGCAAGGGTTCTCTATTTTCGTTGGTACGATCCAAGCTTATATTTTCACAATGTTAACAATGGTTTACTTGGCTCATAAAGTGAGTCACGACCATTAATAATACACCGTTCATTTTTATGAACACTATAAAAAAATAATTTATGTTTCATACATTTAAGGAGGAAAAAAAGTAATGACAGGATCAATTGGTGTTTTAGCAGCAGCAATCGCAATCGGTTTAGCAGCAGTAGGAGCAGGTATTGGTAACGGTCTTATCGTAGGACGTACAGTAGAAGGTATCGCTCGTCAACCAGAACATCGTGGTTTACTACAAACAACAATGTTTATCGGGGTTGCGTTAGTTGAAGCATTACCGATTATTGGGGTAGTTATCGCGTTCATGGTATTAAATAAATAATTTTAGGCAAATTCACATTGGCGATGATCAACAAATCTTCGCCATTCATTTATGCGTTTTTTCTATCGTTAAGCAACTCTTGAAAGGAGTGAACCGAGGGTGTTAACAAACAGTTTTGTATTAGCGACTGCTGCGGAAGGCGGCGGCCACATTAATACTGGAGATATCTTCTTCCAGCTCATCGTTTTTATTGTTTTGTTAGCCTTGCTCAAAAAGTTTGCTTGGGGTCCATTAATGGGCATCATGAAACAGCGTGAAGAGCATATTGGTAACGAAATTAGTGCGGCGGAAAACAGCCGTTTAGAAGCACAAAAGATTTTACAAGAGCAGCGCGATCTTTTAAAAGAAGCTCGTAATGATGCTCAAAACCTAATTGAAGGTGCGAAGAAGCAAGGCGATATCCAGCGTGAAGAGATTATCGCAGCAGCCCGCACGGAAGCTGATCGTATGAAAGAATCAGCGAAGCTTGAAATTGAGCAGCAAAAAGAAAAAGCAGTTGCCGCGATTCGTGAGCAAGTTGCGTCCCTGTCTGTATTGATTGCTTCTAAAGTAATTGAAAAACAAATCACAGCAGCAGACCAAGACCAACTGATTAGCGAATATATTAAAGAGGCAGGAGAAGAGCGATGAGCAACTCTATGGTAGCTAAGCGCTATGCGTTGGCTCTTCTAAATATTGCAAAAGAGACGAATTCGCTCGGAGTTATTGAAGAAGAACTTCGTGTAGTGAAGGAAGTTGTACAATACAATCCTGAATTAAAAGCCATCTTAAATTCTTCTAAGCTTTCACTTGAAAAGAAAAAAGAAATTATTAAGACTGCTTTCGCATCAGTTAATGTAAATGTACTCAATACACTGTTGATCTTAATCGACCGCCACCGTGAAGACCAAATCATTGATTTGGCGAATGAATTTTTAGAGCTGGCAAATGAAGAAATGGGCATTGCCGAAGCTGAAGTTTACAGCACACGTGCGTTAACGGATGCAGAACGCGAAGCGATTTCATCTGTATTTGCTGCTAAAATTGGCAAAAAGTCACTAAAAATCGAAAATATCGTAGATTCCAACCTGCTTGGCGGCATCCGCCTCCGCATTGGAAATCGTATATATGACGGGTCATTAAGAGGTAAACTCGATCGTTTAGAACGTAAATTGTTAAGTTAGAACGAAAAGCGGAAGCGACCGTTTAGCGACGTATGGACTGGAGTGGTCCGACTGAGATAAAGGAAACACGAAGAGCGTTAGCGATTCGATGTTGACTTATCGCAGGGAGGAACACGAAGTACACTAGTCGCTGGGAGCTGAAGCTGGACAATTATCGAAGTCGCATGTTGCGACATTTTATGTAAATGTAGATTAGGGGTGAAACTCATGAGCATCAAAGCTGAAGAAATTAGTTCCCTGATAAAAAAGCAAATTGAAAACTATCAGGCGGAAATTCAAGTAACGGATGTTGGTACAGTTATCTCAATCGGTGACGGTATCGCACGTGTTCATGGCCTAGACAATGTCATGGCTGGAGAACTTGTTGAATTTTCAAATGGCGTTATGGGTATGGCACAAAACCTAGAAGCTAATAACGTCGGTATTATCATTCTTGGACCTTTCACTGAAATCAAAGAAGGTGACGAGGTTCGCCGTACAGGACGCATCATGGAGGTTCCGGTTGGTGAGGAACTTATTGGTCGCGTGGTTAACTCCCTTGGACAACCAGTTGATGGTATGGGTCCAATCAACACGACAAAAACACGCCCAGTGGAAGCGGTGGCTCCAGGCGTTATGGCTCGTAAATCCGTTCATGAGCCATTACAAACAGGTATCAAAGCGATTGACGCCCTTGTGCCAATCGGACGTGGTCAACGTGAATTAGTAATCGGTGACCGTCAAACAGGTAAAACATCTGTTGCTATCGATACAATCTTGAACCAAAAAGGTCAAAACATGATCTGTATCTATGTTGCGATCGGTCAGAAAGAATCTACAGTTCGTAACGCCGTTGAAACACTACGTAAATACGGCGCATTAGAATACTCAATCGTTGTTACTGCATCTGCATCACAACCTGCTCCATTGCTTTATTTAGCTCCATATACAGGAGTTTCAATGGCAGAAGAGTTTATGTATGCTGGCAAACACGTATTGATCGTATATGATGATCTTTCTAAACAAGCAGCTGCATACCGTGAGCTTTCCTTGCTGCTTCGTCGTCCTCCAGGTCGTGAAGCATATCCAGGGGATGTATTCTACTTGCACAGCCGTTTACTTGAGCGTGCAGCGAAAATTAACGATACACTTGGTGCTGGTTCAATCACTGCGCTTCCGTTCATTGAAACTCAAGCGGGTGACGTTTCAGCGTATATCCCAACAAACGTTATTTCAATCACTGATGGACAAATTTTCTTACAATCTGACTTATTCTTCTCCGGTGTACGTCCGGCGATCAACGCTGGTCTATCCGTATCACGTGTAGGTGGATCTGCACAAATCAAGGCGATGAAAAAGGTATCTGGTACCCTACGTCTTGACCTTGCATCATACCGTGAATTAGAAGCATTTGCTCAGTTTGGATCAGACTTAGATAAAGCAACGCAAGCGAAATTGAATCGTGGGGCGCGTACGGTTGAAGTTCTTAAACAAGACCTGCACAAGCCGCTTTCAGTTGAAAAGCAAGTTGCAATCCTTTACGCATTAACACGCGGCTTCCTTGATGATATTCCATTAGAGGATGTACGTCGCTTTGAATCAGAATTCCTTAATTGGTTAGACCACAACCGCAAAGAGTTGTTAGACCATATTACAAAAACGAAGGATCTTCCTTCTGATGACGATATGGCTTCTGCAATCAACGCCTTCAAAAAGACGTTTGCAGTTTCCGAACAATAGGGTCTGACATTTAGTACGGTGAGGTGAGCGGCACTGTGTGAAGATTTCACATGATGCCGCGCGCTTTCCAGACATTCTTTGAAAAAGGGTGGTGAGAACCTATGGCTTCATTACGTGAGATAAAAACTCGTATTAATTCAACGAAAAAGACGAGTCAAATTACGAAAGCAATGGAAATGACCTCTGCTGCGAAGTGGAATCGTGCCGTCGTGAATGCAAAGCAATTTGTTCCTTATATGGAAAAAATCCAAGAGGTAACGGCGTCAATCGCGCTTGGCTCAGGCGGAGTAAATCATCCCATGCTGACAAGTCGACCTGTTAAGAAAACCGGTTATGTTGTAATGACTTCTGACTCAGGACTTGCTGGTGCATTTAACAGCAACGTGCTCCGTCGTGTGAGTCAAACAATTAAAGAACGTCATAAATCGAATGATGAATTCGCGATTATTGCAATCGGACGTGTAGCTCGTGACTTTTTTGTCAAGCGCGGCATGAATGTGGTCCTTGAGACAATCGGGATCCCGGCCCAGCCAAACTTTGCTGACATTCAAGACATTACCCGTGCAACCGTTGGAATGTTTGCCGATGGCACATTCGATGAACTATATATTTATTACAGTCATTATCTAAGTGCGATTTCACAGGAAGTCCTTGAGAAGAAGCTTCTTCCACTTACGGATTTAACGACTACTCAAAAGACGATTTCCTATACATTCGAGCCATCTGCAGAAGAAATATTAGAAGTTCTCCTGCCTCAATATGCTGAGAGCTTAATTTTTGGCGCTCTCCTAGACAGCAAAGCGAGTGAGCACGCTGCTCGGATGACAGCAATGAGAAATGCAACAGATAACGCAAAAGAACTAATCAATCACTACACACTAGTCTTCAACCGTGCCCGTCAAGCATCGATTACACAAGAAATCACAGAAATCGTCGGCGGTGCGGCAGCTTTAGAATAGGACATGTAGTTTCTTTAAAATAATTCTAATCTGGTGCCTGACACCAGTTTAACCATTTAGACTTTGAGCAGGGAACGATCATACCGTTCCCGACTCATTTTGTTCAGTTTAGAACAATGCGCGCGGGCCACACTGAGGTCATTTTTCAAAAATGCTTAGGGGTGGTTTTCGCGTAAGAGTAAGTTAGGAGGGAAAACGATGAGCAAAGGACGCGTTCTTCAGATTATGGGTCCGGTAGTTGACGTTAAGTTCGAAAGCGGTCATCTGCCTGCGATTTATAATGCGTTGAGAATTTCAAGTAAAGCGAGTAATGCTTCCGAAGTTGATATCAACATTACCCTTGAAGTAGCTCTTCATTTAGGTGATGATACAGTTCGTACAATTGCGATGTCAACAACTGACGGTTTAACTCGTGGAATAGAAGTTGAAGATACTGGTGCACCAATTTCGGTACCAGTTGGTGATGTGACTCTTGGTCGTGTATTTAACGTATTAGGAGAAACAATTGACCTTGATCCTGCAATTCCAGCAAACGAGCGCCGTGATTCCATTCACCGCGAAGCACCAACATTTGAAAACCTTTCTACTCAGGTAGAAATTCTTGAAACTGGTATTAAAGTAGTAGACTTACTTGCTCCTTATATTAAGGGTGGTAAGATCGGTCTATTCGGTGGTGCCGGTGTAGGTAAAACGGTATTAATCCAGGAATTAATCAACAACATCGCACAAGAGCACGGTGGTATTTCCGTATTCGCTGGTGTTGGTGAGCGTACACGTGAAGGTAATGATCTTTACCACGAAATGACGGATTCTGGCGTTATCAAAAAAACAGCGATGGTATTCGGACAAATGAACGAGCCGCCAGGCGCACGTATGCGTGTTGCTTTAACTGGTTTGACCATGTCTGAGTATTTCCGTGATGAGCAAGGACAAGACGTGTTGTTCTTCATGGATAACATCTTCCGTTTCACGCAAGCAGGTTCTGAGGTTTCCGCGCTACTTGGCCGTATGCCATCAGCGGTAGGTTACCAGCCAACTCTTGCAACTGAGATGGGTAAATTACAAGAACGTATCACATCTACAAACTTGGGATCAGTTACATCAATCCAAGCGATTTATGTACCAGCCGATGACTATACGGATCCGGCTCCGGCTACAACATTCGCTCACTTAGATGCAACAACAAACCTTGAGCGTAAGCTTTCTGAGATGGGTATTTACCCAGCGGTGGATCCTTTGGCTTCAACATCTCGTGCATTGTCACCTGATATTGTTGGCGAAGAGCACTACAATGTAGCTCGCCAAGTTCAATCAACATTACAACGTTATAAAGAGTTACAAGATATCATCGCGATCCTTGGTATGGATGAACTTAGTGATGATGATAAGTTAACGGTACAACGTGCGCGTCGTATCCAAGTATTCTTATCTCAAAACTTCCACGTTGCTGAGCAGTTTACTGGCCAACCAGGTTCTTATGTACCTGTTAAAGAAACAGTTCGTGGTTTCAAAGAGATTCTTGAAGGTAAGTATGACCACCTTCCAGAAGATGCGTTCCGTTTGGTTGGACGTATCGAAGATGTGCTTGAGAATGCAAAACGCATGGGCGTTGAGGTCTAAACTGAGCCTGGAGGGTAAAAAATGAAGACGATTAAAGTCAGTATTGTTACTCCCGATGGCCCGGTGTATGAATCAGATGTAGAAATGGTTAGTACCAAGGCAACAAGTGGTGACCTAGGGATTTCTCCTGGTCACATGCCTTTAGTTGCCCCGCTGGAGATTACGTCTGTTCGTCTTAAAAAAGGCGGTCACACGGATTATGTTGCGGTCAGTGGTGGATTTTTAGAAGTCCGTCCTGATCAAGTGACGATTTTAGCTCAATCAGCGGAACTTGCTTCTGAAATTGATGTGGAACGTGCCGTAAGAGCGAAGGAACGTGCAGAACAGCGTATGAGAGATCATCAAGCTGAGCATACCGATTTCAGACGTGCGGAGCTTGCTTTACAGCGTGCCATCAATCGCCTCGCCGTATCGGAAAGAAGATAATAGTATAGTTAAAACCCCTTTGGCGGCAATTTTTCCGAAATTGTTGCTGGAGGGGTTTTTTGTGGTTGTACTTTATTCTGGGGAATCTTTCTAAAAATAGGGATTTTATAAGGTATTTCCCGGAAATTTGAATAGTCCATTGACCGTTTTGTTCAGCTGGACTACTGCTCGATATTGGAATATTTGCATGAAATGGAAGCTTGTGAATATGATGGTAGAGGGACATGTTACTTGTTTTAGAAAAATTGCTTTTTTAGAAGAATAAAAGGGAAATTTGAAAAAGAGAGATGAGATATACGCTTTATGACAAATCTCACTGACATTGTTCACATTTTGTTGTTAAATAGAGGTTGTTGTCGAATTTATTAGGTGTTTGACTGGGGACTTCTAGTTGGCACGACATCTTCTGCTCAAACTGCACTTGCAAAATTCCCGCTTGAAGGTCTCTTTTGACAGCGGCCACTCAAGAGCCTTTCAACCGGGAATTTCGCGGCGGATAGAATCCCAATTTTTATGAAGGCGGCTTGTCGACATGGGTTTGTAACAATGCTATAATGAATTCGGTTACAATATTTACTAGTATGAAAATTTACAACATTGGAGGGGATAGACATGGAACTTCTAAATGTATATCAGAATAATTATCTGATTGTTTTTGCATTTCTGTGTCTTGGGGTGCTGCTGCCTGTGGTGGCGTTATATTTAGGTAAGCTTCTGCGTCCTCATAAACCGAGTGAGGCGAAGTATACCACATATGAGAGTGGTATTGATCCATTTCACGATTCCCGTGTACAGTTCAATGTCCGCTATTATATTTTTGCCCTAATGTTTGTTATTTTTGATGTAGAAACTGTGTTTTTATATCCTTGGGCGGTGGCCTATGATAGATTAGGGATTTTTGCGCTAATCGAGATGTTAATTTTTGTTATTATGTTATTAATTGGCCTTGTGTATGCCTGGAAAAAGAAGGTGCTACGATGGAATTAAAACTAGATGGCATTTCACAACAAGAAATGGCAGAGTTACAGCGAAATGTATTTATGACTACGCTAGAGCAAATTAAAGCTTGGGCCCGGAGCAGTTCGATCTACCCAGTGACATTTGGTCTGGCTTGTTGTGCGATTGAAATGATGGGTGTGGGTGGAGCAAACTATGATTTGGACCGTTCAGGTTCATTTTTCCGGACGTCGCCGCGTCAGTCGGATTGTATGATTGTGTCGGGCACCGTGACAAAGAAGATGGCGCCAATTTTGCGGCGATTATATGACCAAATGCCCGAGCCGAAATGGGTCATTGCGATGGGTTCTTGTGCAACAGCAGGTGGGCCGTATGTAAAATCTTATTCAGTCGTTAAGGGAGTCGATCAAATCGTTCCTGTCGATGTATACATACCTGGATGCCCTCCAAACCCAGCCGCTTTAATTTATGGAATCAATAAATTAAAGGAAAAGATTCGCTATGAAGCGAAGACTGGGAAGAAGGTGATCTAACCAATGAGTGGGGAAAAAGATCTGGAACAGTTAAAGAAGGAAGCGGTTGCGAAGGCAAAGGCAGCGGCGGCAGCGAAACGAGCAGCAAAGGCTGCTGGGGAAGCGGCACCCGCTCCAAAGCAAGAAGAAAAGCCGGCCGAACCAGTTGAAGCTGAAGCTCCAGCTCCAGCAAATGACGCAGATGATCTCGCGAAGAAAAAGGCCGAGGCTGTTGCGAAGGCGAAGGCGGCGGCCGCAGCGAAACGGAAGGCGATGGAGCAAGGCGGCACTTCAGCTCCAGCGGAAGATACCACGCCAGCAGAACCATCAGAACCAGCAGCGGACGATAGCGATGACCTCGCGAAGAAAAAGGCGGCAGCGGTGGCGAAAGCGAAGGCTGCGGCCGCAGCGAAGCGTAAAGCGATGGAGCTTGCCGGTGGAGAAGCTCCAGCCGAAGAAGCGGCGCCAGCGGAACCAGCAGCAGAAGATGGCGACGATCTTGCGAAGAAAAAAGCAGCAGCGGTAGCGAAAGCGAAGGCCGCGGCGGCGGCAAAGAAAAAAGCGATGGAACTTGCGGGTGGAGCTCCAGCCGAAGAAACCGATGCTCCAGCTGGTGACGATGCCAAGGCGAAAGCGGCAGCAGCGGCCAAGGCGAAAGCAGCAGCGGCAGCCAAGGCAAAGGCAGCGGCGGCGGCCAAAGCTAAAGCTGGCGGAGCTGGAGCAGACGCAGCGGGTGGCGATGACGAGAAAGCAAAAGCGATCGCAGCCGCCAAAGCGAAGGCGAAAGCAGCGGCAGCAGCCAAGGCAAAAGCAACAGGTGCAGGAAAAGCGGATGACACGGCAGCACCAGCAGCTGCAGAGCAGCCATCACCAAACCAGCCATACCTAGACAAGTATGTGAGGGTCATAACTGAGCACCTAGGTGCAGATGTTTTAGAAGATTCTTATATTAATAAACTTTCTAAGGATGTTCCCACCCTTGTGGTGAAGCCTGATACCTATTTCAAAGTAGCTCAATTTTTAAAGTACAATGAGCAGTTAGGGTTTGATTATTTATCAGAACTTCATGGGACAGACTTTGTGACACATATGGAAGTATATGTTCACTTATACTCATACAAAAATCGTCAATCGGTTGCTTTTAAAGTGAAGATTGACCGCAGCGAACCAACAATCGAGTCCTTGCAGCCGCTTTGGGCAGGGGCAGAATGGCCTGAGTGCGAAGCCTATGATTTACTTGGAATTAAGTTTCCAGGACATCCGGACTTACGTCGTATCCTGCTTGGCGAAGATTGGGTTGGCCATCCACTGCGCAAAGATTACGAGCCGTACGACGTGGAGGTGTAACCAATGATCAGAACAGAAGAAATGATATTAAACGTCGGTCCTCAGCATCCAAGTACACACGGAGTGTTCCGTCTCGTCGTTAAAATTGATGGGGAAATTATTACCGAAGCAACGCCTGTCATCGGTTACTTACACCGTGGGACAGAAAAATTAGCTGAAGATCTGCAATATACGCAGATTATTCCATATACAGACCGGATGGACTATTTGTCCTCCATGACCAATAACTATGTCATCTGTCATGCCGTCGAAACGATGATGGGGATTGAAGTGCCTGAGCGAGCTGATTTCTTGCGCGTGATTGCGATGGAATTGAACCGGATTGCCAGCCACCTTGTTGCCTGGGGAACTTATATCCTCGACCTTGGTGCAACCAGCCCGTTCATTTATGCCTTCCGTGACCGTGAAATGATTATCAATATGCTGAATGAATTATCAGGGGCACGTTTGACCTTCAACTATATGCGCGTTGGCGGTGTGAAGTGGGATGCACCTGAAGGCTGGATTGAAAAAGTAGGCAGCTTTGTTCCTTACCTGCGCGGCCAGCTGAAAGGCTATCACGAACTGGTTTCCGGAAATGAAATCTTCCTTGACCGGGTAAAAGGCATTGGCAGGTACACGAAGGAAGAGGCGCTCCAGTATTCATTGAGCGGTCCGAATCTTCGCAGTACCGGAGTGAAATGGGATCTCCGTAAAGATGAACCATATTCTGTCTATAATCGTTTTGAATTTGATGTGCCAACTTCAGAAGAAGGCGATTGCTTGGCCCGCTACCATTTGCGCCTGGCTGAGATTGAACAATCCTTGAATATCCTTGAACAGGCCGTGGAACAATTCCCAGCCGAAGGACCAATTTTAGCGAAAGTGCCGAAAATCATAAAGGCACCTAAGGGAGAGGCCTTTGTCCGAATTGAGTCACCGCGCGGAGAGATTGGCTGCTATATTTATAGCGACGGTAAAAAAGAGCCGTACCGCTTAAAGTTTAGAAGACCGTCCTTCTATAACCTGCAAATTCTCCCGAAACTATTAAAGGGTGAAAATATTGCAAACATGATCGCTATTTTAGGGGCAGTGGATATTGTCCTTGGGGAGGTTGACGGCTAATGATAGAAGAATTGCTCCAGTCAAGTCCGGGTTGGGCTAACTTTGGAATTTTCTTTTTACTCGGCGCTGTCTTGCTTTTAATTGTATTAGGATTCGTTACCTACGGAATTTTAGCAGAGCGGAAAGTCTTGGGTTACATGCAGCTGCGTCATGGTCCAAACCAGGTCGGCGGTAAATGGGGACTCTTACAAACCGTTGCTGACGTTCTTAAGCTGTTACTAAAAGAGGACATCATTCCGAAAGCAGCTGATAAACCATTATTTATCATTGCGCCGGTCATTGCCTTCGCACCTTCGTTTATGGTGCTGGCCACGATGCCGTTCACGGATGCCTTTCAGTTCGCTGATATCGGCGTTGGATTACTTTACTATATCGCAGTGAGCGGATTAACCACCTTCGGCATGCTGCTTGGCGGCTGGGCCTCGAATAACAAGTACGCCCTTTTAGGGGGCATGCGTGCATCTGCCCAGATGATTTCCTACGAAATCCCGTTAGTTATGTCTGTATTGGGTGTTATCCTGTTAACAGGAAGCTTAAATCTAAATGATATGGTCGAAGCACAAAAGCATGGCTGGTTCATTCTTTTACAGCCAATTGGCTTTATCATCTTTTTTATTGCTTCGATTGCCGAATTAAACCGGACACCATTTGACTTGCCGGAGTCGGAAAACGAACTAGTTGCGGGATACCACGTCGAGTATACTGGATTCCGCTGGGCCTTCTTTATGCTCGCAGAATATGTGTATTTATTCGCAATGTCTGCCTTGATTACCGTCGTCTTCCTCGGCGGCTGGCTGGCGCCATTCAGTTTCTTGGACTTTATCCCAGGTGCAGTCTGGTTCGCGGTTAAATTCAGCGTCGTTGTCTTTGTATATATTTGGCTGCGGGCCACCTTACCGCGTTTCCGCGCCGACAAACTCATGGAATTCGGCTGGAAAGTCCTCCTGCCAATCGCACTAGCGAATATATTCTTAACTGCATTAATTAAGTCACTATTCTTTTAATGGGCTTTACTGGTGCCTGACACCAAGCAAGGTGTAGACAGTAGAAATGGTGGCAACACCATAAATGGTGCCTGACACCAATAACAATCTTTAAAATGTAAAAGGGGTGAAAAACGTGCTTGGATTAGCAAAAGGCTTGAAATATACCCTTAAGAACTTGACGCGCGAAAAGGTTACTTATGATTATCCAAATAAGCCGATTCCACTGCCAGACCGGTTCCGCGGGATTCAAAAGTTTTATCCGGAGAAGTGTATTGTGTGTAATCAGTGCATGAATATCTGCCCGACGGATTGTATTAATTTAACGGGTAAAAAGCATCCGGACCCTGCGAAAAAAGGGAAAATCATTGATACCTATGATATCAACTTTGAAATTTGCATCCTTTGTGACCTTTGTACGGAGGTATGCCCGACAGAAGCAATCATCATGACCAATAACTTCGAGCTCGCTGAATACAGCCGTGACATGTTATTTAAAAACCTAGAATGGTTAGATGAAAACGATGAAAACATACGGCAGGTGAATAAACCATGACCATTTCGGGGGAATTCCTTGCATTTATGGGGCTCGCACTTGTTGCCATTATCGGCGGTGTGCTGCTTTTAAACCTTACCAAGGTTGTGCATATGGTCGTTTCACTGATCTTCACCTTTGTAGCAATCGCTGGTATTTACGTAGTCCTGTCCGCTGAATTTGTGGCCGCAGTGCAAATCTTAATCTATTCCGGTGCCATTACAATCATTATGCTATTTGGAATCATGTTAACGAAGCATAATGATGAGCATGAACCGAAAACAGGCAAATGGAGAAAAATCCTTGTTTTCTTAGGGATTGTAGGCTTTGCGTTTGCTGTTTATCTTGGGATTTACGATTTCAATATCGAACAGGTTCCGACCACATTGCATGAAAATAACACGATGCAAATTGGTAAAGCACTTTACTCAAAATACATCATTCCATTTGAGTTAACGTCTGTTTTACTATTAGTCGCCCTAGTTGGTTCGATTATCTTAGCGAAAAACGAGAAGAAGGAGGCGGATGATAAATGAGTTCCGTTCCCGCTTCAGCCTTCCTGGCACTAGCACTCATTTTGTTTTGCATCGGTTTATACGGTGCACTGACAAAAAGAAATACCGTAATCGTCCTGATCTCGATTGAATTAATGCTGAATGCCGTGAATATTAATCTCGTCACCTTCAGCAAATATGGAATGGCACCGTCGATCACGGGCCAAATCTTCGCTCTGTTCGCCATCAGCGTGGCAGCGGCTGAAGCAGCCGTTGGTCTAGCGATCTTAATCTCGCTCTACCGCGCTAGAAAAACCGTCAACATCGATGAAATGGACACAATGAAAAACTAGACACAAGAAATTGTCTTTCAACAAAATTCGAATGGTGATGTTTGTATCATTCGAAAGGGGATAGTGATAATGATGGAGAATGCATGGCTCATACCGCTTTTCCCGCTATTATCGTTTTTGATCCTTCTTCTTTTCGGGAAGCGACTGAAGGAAGCAAGTGCCTATGTGGGGATTCTTCTCACGCTGGCATCACTTGTCTACTCGATTTTGGTTTTATTCGAGCGCTTCAAAGAGCCGACCTATGTCACGAAATTCGACTGGCTCACGATAGGAGATATGCATCTAACAGCGGGCTTTGAAGTGAATCAATTAAATGCATTAATGCTGTTTATCGTATCGCTCGTAAGTTTCTTAGTACATACCTACTCCAAAGGTTATATGCAAGGAGACGAGCGGTTTCCGGTATTCTATGCCTACTTAGGATTATTTACGTTTGCGATGCTTGGCCTAGTTATATCGCCTAACCTGCTGCAAACTTATATTTTCTGGGAACTTGTCGGTGTCGGTTCCTTCCTATTAATCGGTTTTTATTTTTACAAAGACGAAGCCAAAGCTGCGGCTAAAAAGGCATTCATCATGACCCGGATCGGGGATGTAGGCTTATTTATCGGCATGATTCTGCTATTCTGGGAAACCAAAAGCTTTGAATATAGTGAAATTTTCGCGGCGGTTGATGCCGGTGCGGTGTCAGGCACCATGATTACCTTAACCGCGATCCTGATTTTCATCGGGGCGGTTGGTAAGTCAGGTCAGTTCCCGCTCCACACGTGGCTTCCGGATGCGATGGAAGGTCCAACGCCAGTGTCGGCGTTAATCCACGCGGCGACGATGGTTGCGGCTGGGGTTTATTTGGTTGCGGCACTATTTCCATTGTTTGAGGCGAGCCATACGGCGCTCCTTACGATCGCTGTGATTGGTGCATTTACGGCAATTTTCGCCGCAAGCATTGGTCTTGTGCAAACCGATATCAAACGGGTACTCGCGTATTCAACGGTTTCACAGCTTGGCTACATGATGCTGGCCTTAGGGTCTGCGGGCTATGTGGCAGGGGTATTCCACTTGATGACACATGCCTTCTTCAAGGCGCTTCTGTTCTTGGCAGCCGGCTCTGTCATTCACGCGGTACATACTCAAAACATCGAAGAAATGGGCGGACTTTGGAAAAAGCTCAAGCTTACTGGACCGCTATTCCTAATTGGAACACTGGCAATCAGCGGTGTCCCAGGGCTTTCCGGATTCTTCTCAAAAGATGAAATTTTAGTAGCGGCCTGGGAAGGCGGACATCCTGTTCTCTTTTTCTTAGCCCTTGCGGCGGCCTTCATGACAGCATTCTATATGTTCCGCTTGTTCTTCCTAGTCTTTACGGGTAAAGCACGCGGCAACCAACAGCATGTCCATGAATCGCCATCCAATATGACCTTACCAATGGTCGTTCTGGGCGTTCTAGCCATTATCGCTGGTTATGTCAATACACCGTGGTTTGGAACATTCCTTGGCGATTGGCTCGTTGATGGCAACGAAGCGTTGGCACACCAAGGCCACGTGGAAGGGCCAGCTTGGATTATGATTGCAGCAACGGTCGTTTCCTTAGCAGGAATTTTCCTTGCCTACTTGATGTATAACAAGCGTTCCATCGCCCGCGACTGGTTAAGCGGATCGGGCGATACGCTGCATACGATTTTATTAAACAAGTATTACGTTGACGAGTTTTATCAACTGACAGTGGTGGCCTTCACAAAAGGTGTCAGCTACTTCTTACGTTTCATTGATGTGTTCCTTGTTGAAGGACTCGTCAAAGGCGTGGTCGGAATTGTTCAAGGACTTGGCGCCGCAGGGTCGAAACTGCAATCCGGACAGGTTCAAACGTACGGTGCGGTGGCCTTTGTCGGACTCGCGGTTCTCGTCGTCATCTTTGCATTAACAGGGGGGTACTTACGATGAATTTAACATCTGTTCTTTCACTCCTAGTATTCTCCCCTTTACTAGGTATCGTGCTTTTAGCGTTTATGCCGAAAACGGCAGAAAAACCAATCAAAGCGGTCGGCTTTCTGGCGACCTTGCCGGCCTTGCTGCTGGCCCTGGCTGCTTACCTTCATTTTCAATTTGGTAAGGATCTAGCCGACTTTACGATTACAGCCAAATGGATCCAATTCCATGGGATCAATGCACCTGAACCATATTTTTCCGTTTACTATGAACTTGGCTTAAGCGGTTTTCAGCTTCTGCTCGTTGTCCTGACAGCGGTAGTTGCGACGCTATCGGCGATTGCTGCAGCAAAGTTTGTGAAAAAAGAGTGGAAGGGCTATTTCATGCTGTTCCTGCTCCTAGAGATAGGAATGCTTGGCGTGTTTACGGCCGAAAACTTAATTCTGTTCTTCATCTTCTTTGAAATCACGCTCATTCCGACCTTCTTCTTAATCGGAAAATGGGGTTATTTTGAAAAAGAAAAAGCAGCCTACAGTTTCTTAATTTATAATGGACTAGGTTCTGCGATTCTATTAATTGTGATTATGATTCTTTTTGCAAAAACAGGATCAACCAATATTAACTATTTAACCGAATTAATGGCGAATCCAAAAGCACCGCTTTCTAGCGATCTGAAAATGGGCTTATTCATTGGCTTCTTGCTAGCGTTTGGTGTCAAATTGCCGATATTCCCATTACACAGCTGGATGTTAAAAGTCCACGTTCAAGCACCGCCATCCGTGGTTATGATTCACTCAGGGATACTTCTGAAAATAGGTGCGTACGGATTAATTCGTTTTGGAATGGGCATTTTTCCTGAGCAATTTGGGACTCTTGCGACGCTGATAGCTGTCCTTGGAGTGATTAACCTCCTCTACGGGGCGTATCTAGCGTTCATTCAAACAGATTTTAAAATGGTTTTAGCGTATTCTTCGATTTCCCATATGGGAATTGTGTTAATCGGACTGGCTGCCATGAATGAGGCTGGGATTCAAGGGGCGATTTTCCAAGTGATTTCGCACGGATTGATTTCCGCGCTGTTGTTCTTCTTGGTCGGTATCCTTTACGAACGCACCGATACGTCACTCATCGAGAACCTCGGCGGAATGGCGAAGGGCATGCCGATTGCAGCTGGCTTCTTGTTGGCTGGCGGGATGGCGTCGCTTGGCTTGCCAGGGATGTCTGGATTTGTCAGTGAGTTTATGGCTTTCCTCGGACTATTCAAAGAGATGCCGGTAATTGCAGCGGTAGGTACGCTCGGCATTATTATGACGGCGGCTTACTTGCTTCGCGCGGTTTTAGGAATCACGTACGGCAAGGCACATCGTGAATTTACAGGCATCCTGGATGTAAAGGGCGTCGAATTCGTGCCTGTGCTGGTACTCATGCTGTTAATCGTAGTAATTGGTGTTTACCCAAGTGTCCTAAGCGCGCCATTAAAAACTACACTTGAGACCATCATGCTGGGGATAGGAGGGTGATGAAGGATGAGTCTTGATACCTTGCAGCAATTTCATTGGAGTGCCATGACACCAGAGTTCATCATCCTTGGTGTATCCGCACTTCTTACACTTTTAGATTTATTTATGCCGAAAAATCAAGACCGAAGAGTTCTCGGCTGGATCGGAATTGTTGCCATTATCGCTGCAACCGTGTCCGTGCTTAGTTTAGTGGGCGGACCTGTGAGGTCGATTTTGGACGATTCATTCCGCTTAGATAGTTTTGCGATGGGCTTTAAATTATTACTGCTAGTAGGGGCAGGTCTGGTTATGCTTTTGGCCGTCAGCTACCCAGCCAAGGATGGTTTAGAGGAATATCGCGGCGAGTTTTATTATTTGTTCTTATCTGCCTTGCTCGGCGGCATGATTATGACATCGAGCGGCGATTTAATTACGCTGTTCATCGGCTTGGAATTGTTAACTGTTTCTTCTTATATTTTAGCGGGGATACGCAAGTATCATTTAGAGTCGAACGAATCTGCGATGAAATACGTCATCAATGGCGGAATTTCCACAGCGATCACGTTGTTTGGGATGAGCTATATCTATGGTTTAACCGGCTCAACCAACTTAGTGAAGATTGCCACTAGCCTAACTCAAGTGGCAGACGGTCAACAGGCGTACCTGTTAACATTGGCATTTTTAATGGTAACTGTGGGGTTAGCGTTTAAATTGGGAGCAGCTCCATTCCATATGTGGGCACCCGACGTCTACCAAGGTGCGCCAACACCGGTGACGGCATTTCTAAGTGTTGTTTCAAAAACAGCTGGTTTTGTGATTGTACTTCGGATTTTATTAACCGTCTTTCTCGCCGCTGCTTCGGTCGATGATCCACAAAAGCCAATTTTACTGCAAATGCAGGATTACTTGGCCTTGATCGCTGGAGTAACGATGATTATCGGGAACGTCGTGGCATTGAAGCAGTCGAACATTAAACGGATGTTTGCGTATTCTAGTATCGCACATGCCGGTTACATTCTCGTGGCACTAACTACACTGAACTCGAACATCTTTTACTCGATTTGGTTTTATCTGCTCGCTTACTTACTCATGAACATGGGTGCGTTTGCCATCATCCAGGTCGTTACCGAAAAATCAGGTTCAGCGAAGATTGCTGATTTTGCTGGCTTGTATCGCCGTTCACCTGTGCTTGCGGTCGTTATGGGGATCTTGCTTGTATCGCTGGCAGGTTTCCCGGGCACAGCCGGTTTCATTGGAAAATTAAACATTTTTATCGGCGCATTTGCTGGTCAGACACCACATTATGTGCTCGCGTCAGTGATGATTGCGACGACGGTGGTATCGTACTTCTATTACTTTGGTGTGATGACACAAATGTTTTTCCGTCCGGCGAGTGACGACAGCAAGTTTAAGATTCCAGCGGGGATTTTAATCGTGTTGGTGGTTGCAGTTGTCGGTTCCATACTTTTTGGTGTAATGCCGAATTTTGCGCTAGACTTTATGCAAAATAACTTGAATAACCTTTCGGACTTTTTCAGTTAGGTTAGGTGCGGTCGGAAAAGCAGGATGCTTTGGGGGAAGCATCCTGTTAAATTAAAGGGGTATTCATACATGAAAAAGGAGAGGCTGGGGGAGCCTCTTCTTTTTTTATTGGCTTTTAAAAGGTGTTTATTATATCATTTTGAGAACTTATCACATATTTTGGGAGACTTACTACATCATATTGAGAACTAATAACATATTTCTGGACACTTATGACACATTTTGCGAAACTTACGACATTTGCTGGATATGAATTGGAAATCCCTAGATTGCAGTACCCAATAATGCCAAAAAGCTGCAAACAACATAATCGTTGCTGCAGCTTGTGTATTAGAACTTGGTATTCAAGGCTGGATTTCGATCTCGAATGGTGTCATATCGTGATTCTTCTTTATCAGGTGTCGGTTCCACATCTATTGGAGCCTCTTGCACCATATCCTTATCAGAGTGATCTCGTTTATTAACCAGGACGAGAATTTTTCCTTCTTCAACCGACTCTTGATAATATTTGGCGTCATCGTCTGGAATTCCAAGGCCGATCAGTGCGCCTGCTAGTCCGCCTACACCAGCTCCTGTTATGGCTCCCAAGATGCTTGATGCGATAGGACCTGCGGCGACAATTGGGCCAATACCTGGGATGGCTAGAGCGCCAAGTCCGGCTAATAATCCGGTTGCACCACCAATTGCACCACCTGTTAGCGCGCCAGTGGCAGCTGTGTCTTCAACTACAGTACCCGTTTCTTCGGTGATTGTATCTAAGTGATTGTGGTCCTTACCAATTACACTGATTTCCGACTTATCGTATCCCCATTTTATCAGGTCCTCTATGGCGGCAATCGCCTCTTGTTCTGATTGATACACACCTACAATATTCTTCCCGTGCTTGTCCATTTTTTCTCCTCCTCTAATTTAATAGGTTGGATAAATGCTATTTTGATAGTTTATCTTTCACTTCGCCTACGCCTTCTTTTACTTTACCTTTGGCTTTATCGACTTTGCCTTCTACCACCTTTGAATCATCATCTGTTAAGCGGCCCCATTGCTCTTTCGCTTCACCTTTAACTTGGTCAATACTGCCTGAAAATTTATCTTTATTCATATTATTTAGCCTCCTAATATTAGTTATCTAATTCTTTTCGCCATCGCTAACGCCATTATCTTGATCTACTCCATCACCAACACCGTCCTCTTTTAATTTTTCCTCCACATTATTCACTGCTTCTTCAATATTCTGCTTTGCATCGTCCATTGTTGCGTTGGCTTCCTTTTTCGTATCAGTGTCTACTGCATCTTTTTGTTGTCCATCACTGATCCCGTTATCCTGGTCGACCCCATCTCCACATCCAGCTAACCCGCCGAATGTCAGCGATACAGCCAATCCGCCAACTAGTAATCGTTTCTTCCAATTCATTTGCATTGGTAGCTCCTCCTTCTAATTGAACTGTTTAGAAGTGCAAGTCTGCCTTGCATATTGGTTATATTCCCGCTGATAAGGACTTGAAACCTCATTTTTTCCTAAGAGGGCCTTCCGTTGTGTTCCTACTATTAAATGCTTTTTTTGAAAAAATATTATTTTTAAAAACTAGGTTTCGATTCAAAAATACAGGTTATATATCCTATAGAAAAACTGAAAAATCACGAAAAGGAGTTTGATAGGATGGAGATGGATCACATGATGACTGGCTGGTACTCATATTTTCAACAGCTGCCAACCTTGCTGTTTGCTCTATTGGTATTATTGGTTGGCTGGCTCATCGCTAAATTTATTGGAAAAGGTGTAGAGTCCCTTTTAAAGAAAACAAGCTTTGATGACCGGCTGTTTTCCAACCTAGGAAAGAGGAAATACTCATCTGAAGTGATAATCGGAAAAATCGTGTATTATATTTTACTCGTGTTTGTTTGGATTATCTTTTTCAATATGCTGAACTTAAGCTTTATTGCCACACCGCTTGTGGAAATGTTATCGGCGATTACGGCCGCGGTTCCTAATGTTCTAAAAGCGGCTCTGATTTTATTGCTTGCATGGGGAGTTGCCTCGCTGCTGCGCCTCTTGTTTAAAAAAGGGACAGCGATGATTCATGGAGAGCGTCTCTTAGTAAAATGGAAGATGGCAACTAATGAAGCGGAGGCCGTACGTAAGGTTAACAGTATCGGCAAAGTGCTTTTCTACTTTGTGTTCTTACTATTTTTACCGGGGGTATTGGATGCACTGCAAATGGAAGGCGTATCAGAACCTTTCGCTAACACCCTATCAACCTTGCTAGCCTTTATCCCTAAGTTATTTGCTGCGGCCCTGATTGTGTTTGTCGGCTGGCTGATTGCAAAAATGGTCCGCGATATTTTAACAAACTTTTTAAGCAGCGTCGGTACGGAGCGGCTTGGCCAACGTTTCGGTCTAAACACGGCAGGAGAGAGAACCAGTCTTTCGAGTATGATTGGGAACATTGCGTTTATCTTAATCTTAATTCCTACGATTATTACAGCGCTAGAAAAGCTTGATCTAAAAGGAATTTCTGATCCAGCCATTTCGATGCTTCATCATGTGCTCGCGCTCATTCCAAACATCGCCGTCGCGGTCATCTTAATTTTAGCGGGCGTATGGATTGGTAGATGGGTTGAAAAAATGGTGTCGCAAATGCTGTGGCGTTTACGATTTAACAATATCTTTCACCATATGGGGATTGGGTCGTTAAATCCAGAGCAATCCAAGTATAATCTTTCGCAAATCGTGGGTATGATTGCAAAAATTGTAATTGTCCTATTATTTACAGTGGAAGCATTACAAATTGTTCACCTAGAGTTCTTAGTCACTCTAGCAACTGGCGTGATTGCCTATTTACCGATGTTACTGGCTGCACTTGTGATCTTAGGAATTGGTTTGTATGTAGGTCACTTAGTCGAGCGTATTTTACAAAATGTGTTAAAGAACAGCTACTCCCGAACACTAGCCGCTGTAGGGAAATATGCGGTCTTCGCAATCACCGTCTTTATGGCATTAGACCAGCTTGGAGTTGCCCATTCGATTGTTAATGCTGCCTTTATTCTCGTCTTAGGGGGAGCAGCCTTAGCATTTGGACTGGCATTTGGTCTCGGAGGAAAGGAATTCGCCAGCAAATATCTTGATAAGTTAGATAATAAGTTAGACAAGAAAATAATCGAATAAACGATGGATAACAATCCGAAACTTTTCGGATTGTTATTTTTTAAAAAAAGAGAGGGAGTGAAGCTTCACTTGACGGCCATCCATTTACTTTTAATTGCGGTATTAATCGCACTAACCGGATTTTTCGTTGCGGTCGAATTTGCGATGGTAAAGGTCCGTCCATCGAGAATAGATCAGTTAATGGCGGAAGGGAAGAAGGGGGCTATTTCGGCTAAAAGGGTGGTCACCCATCTGGATGAATATTTATCTGCCTGTCAACTAGGGATAACCGTGACCGCACTGGGCCTGGGTTGGTTGGGAGAACCGACCGTAGAAAAACTATTGCACCCATTCCTAACGGCACTAGACCTCAATCAATCCGTGGCACATATTTTATCGGTTAGCTTGGCTTTTGCGTTGGTTACCTTTTTCCATGTAGTAGCAGGGGAATTGGCACCGAAAACGGTAGCGATTCAAAAAGCAGAGGCAATTACGCTTTTCTTCGCTGTACCAATTATCTGGTTTAACAAAATCATGTTTCCGTTTATTTGGCTCTTAATTGGTTCGGCCCGGCTGCTAACGGGGATGTTTGGCATAAAGCATTCATCGGAACACGAAGGAGCTCATTCGGAAGAAGAGCTGCGAATTCTCTTGTCAGAAAGCTATAAAAGTGGTGAGATCAATCAGAATGAATTACGCTATGTGAACAATATTTTTGAATTTGATGAGAGAGTGGCAAAGGAAATTATGGTGCCGCGGCCCGAGATAAGCAGCATACCAATGGATGCGACGGTGAATGAAGTCTTAAAAAGGGTGAGGGATGAGAATTTTACCCGTTATCCAGTCATGGATGGGGATAAGGATCACATCATCGGCATTATTAACGTGAAATCGCTGTTAACGTCGTTTATGTTGCATACAGATAATCTGGATGAGTTGCAGGTAAGTTCCTTTATCAGTCCCGTGATTCATGTGATGGAAACTACCCCCATACATGACTTACTGGTGAAAATGCAAATTGAACGGACACATATGGCCATTCTTATGGATGAATACGGCGGGACCTCGGGTTTGGTTACGGTGGAGGACATTATTGAGGAAATCGTTGGCGAAGTGCGTGATGAGTTCGATGTCGATGAAGTGGCCGAGATTCAAAAGATCGAGGAGAACCATTATGTTGTCGATGGGAAATTATTACTTGAGGACGTGAACGATTTACTAGGGGTCAACCTAGCCGACCCGGGTATTGATACCATCGGCGGCTGGTACCTGACGCAAAACTCTGATGCGCCAATCGGCAGTAAAGTGGAATCAGAAGGGTACGTGTTCCAGGCCATTGCCAGTAAGGGATATCATATTTTGAATGTGGAAGTGAAGAAGATATAGACGAAAAAAGCCTCGTAGGTCGAGGCTTTTTTTCGTGGCTACTTCGCCAGTAAAAAGTGGTTATGCGCCAGTAAATTTGTGCTATCCGCCAGAAAGTGGCGGCTATGCGCCAGTAAACGGTGGTTATGCGCCAGAAACTGGCCGGTCCGCCAGTAAACGGCGGCCATGAGCCAGTAATCGACCGCTATCCGCCAGTAACTGACCATCATCCGCCAGTAACAGCCGCTGTCGGATGCTGATTCTTCAGCTTTTTCTTCATGATCAGAATATCATGCTGGAAGAGCTTGGTTATAACCTCTTTATCTCCATATAATAGCAGCTGATCCCCTTCCTGTATTTTTTCGTTGTAGATATTGCACCGTATTTTCGATTGACCTCTTTTAATAAAAAGCACGATAAACTCTGGCCGCTCTTGGTCATTAAACAGCTGGTTAATTGTTTTATAGACAAGCAAAGAGTCGGTATAGATATGCAGATTGAGCAGAAAATCGTTCTTTTCCGTTAAAAACACGTCCCGAATCGGCAAATCGCCGAGTTCCATCTGCTGCTTCATCTCTCTATGAAATAATTTTGATAACAGGTTTTGAATGCAGGCGAGTTTTAATACGCCAAAAACAAGCATGACGCCGCCTGCAATGTAAAAAATATGAATCATCCGCAGATCGTCGGAAAGGAAATTACTGATTGTTGAAATAATGACGGCAAGGGAGAAGGCCCCAAATAGGATCAGGAATGTAGCGAGTTTCCGGCGAATCGGGTGGCCTAAAATAAGTTCCGATTCCTCCGTTGTAAAGCCCGTGCCGGTCATCAACGAAATGACCTGAAACCTTGACACCTTTAAATTGAGCCCCGTTAATCGAAATAAAACAACGTAAATTTCGATAACCGCTGTAATGATGATGAAATAGACGAGTAAAAAAAGTAAATTCATCCAACCAGCCACCTCAAAAAATTAGTTGGGGTAGTCACCTGCCCCAACTGCTTTATTACTGCATCTTCTCATTATAAAATTGAACGGAATACATGGCCCCTTCACTGACCATGTTATTATCCTCTAGATCACGCGGGTGTGGATGCCCTCCTTTTTCTATCGGCAATTCTTCACTTTTATGGAAAGGGGTAGGTTTAATCTTTCGTTTCCAGTCTCTCAGTACACTTTCCGCTTTTAATCGATTCGGTTTAGATGATAGCCACATCGCAGCCGAAGCTCCCATTCCAGCGGCGACAATAATCGATGTAACAGGTACCATACGTTTCATATTAAAACCTCCTATTAGATTCTCTTAAAATAGCACTTTTAAAAAAGTTCTATTTCTAGTTGTAATACCCGCTTCCGTTTCTCTCAAACCATATTTCCGAAGTTTCATTAGTTCCGGATTGGGGGATATAGGTAGAAAACCTTTTGTGAAAGGAGATCCGATGGCTATCGATTGGAAATGGTATCAAGTTAAGAAAGATGAGGATGAGCGTATCCAACCAATTTTCGAACAAAATCGTTCTAGATGTAACGAATGGCTGAATAAAGTGCGCAAAAATAAAACCAATTCCTTAAGGATAAAGCTTCTTGATTCAGGGGAAAAAGTGGTGACGGGTTCGCTTATTTATAAGCAAAATTTTGAAGAGGAAGGGGACTACAAAATTTTCCATTATTATGTAACAGAGGAGCAGCTGATTACGGTCGATCTTAATTTTTCCAACTTAAAACATATCCGTCCTGAGCCGCTTTTTAAGCAAATAAAGAAAGCTGAAAACGCGGTGGATGGATTTTTTATGCTTCTAGGCGAACTGATGCATGAAATGTTAGTTGAAATCGATCAATTTGAAGAAGCGCTGAAAACACTGATCTGGAGTATCCGAAAGCGGAATGGAACGAGCATTCTTGAAGAAATTTATATGCGCAGGCATGAGCTGCTGGTTTGGAAGAGTCTATTGATTCCGATTAACGAGTTAAAAATAGGGATTGAGGAAGTGAAACTGAATGAAGTCAGCAGAGAGGAGATTTTTACGTTTCTTGTTAAACGGATTGAACGAATGACCGGCCTGCTCAATGAGTACGAGCATGAACTGGATTCGATTATTAATTTAGAAGAGGTCATTTCTTCCCATCGCGGCAATGAAATTATGAAAACCTTAACGGTGATCACGATCCTGTTTACCCCGATTATGGCATTTGGGGCTTTATGGGGAATGAATTTCAAGCAGATGCCTGAACTCGAATGGCGGTACGGCTATCTTCTTTCGGCCATTTTTATCGTGATCTCGACACTCCTGCTCTATGGCTATTTAAAGTTTAAAGGCTGGACAGGCGATCTGTTAAAAGGAAAAAAGAAAGATTCCTATTTTAAGTAATGATTCGGCTTGTCCAAGGGCAGCCGGTTTTTTTCATAAAAATAACGACCCTGTGAAAGGGCCGTTACGTCTTATCGGCTGCTATTGCTACGGATCGGGAGTTTGCTTTTCTTCCTTCTTCAGCTCCGTACCGGTTTTCTCCTCCTCCATTTCCTTGCCGAGCTTCTTTATTTCCTCTAGGTTCTGTGCCATCGAACTATTGTTGGATTTCTCAACTTTCTCCTTTAAATCTCTTTTTTTAGTCTCCATGTGAACACCTCTCCTTTGTAATCCTGTCATACCCCGTTATTTAAAAAATGAAACCTAACAGGTAGATAGGTCGATTCGTCTAATTTGAATATTTTGGTATAATATTGGGACTAGAACTGGTGTCAGGCACCATGTGAATTCTTCACATGGTGCCTGACACCACCACAAACAGCCTAGTTTAATAGAATTTTTTATAAAGAAAGGTTTAGACTTTGAAAATAGGGGTATATACACTATAAATCTTTCAGGGGTGATGATGAGAATGAATATAACCATAGATAAACAACAACGTGATGAGGAAATCGTAGTGCTTGTGGCGGGAGAAATTGATGCGTACACGGCACCAAAACTTAGAGAGGAATTATTGGCGCTGGCAGAAGAGGGAAATAAGTCGATTACCGTTAATCTACAGGATGTGTCCTATTTAGATAGTACCGGTCTGGGGGTGTTTGTAGGTTTATTCAAACAGCTAAAGGAAAAGGGCGGCGAATTAAAGCTGATTCAATTATCGGATCGACTAAAGCGGCTGTTTGAAATTACTGGCCTAAGTAAGGTCATGAACATTTCTGCTACGACTGAGGAGGGAAGATGATGAGCCAAGTGATGGATTATATCGAGATGAAAATTCCTGCCAAGCCGGAGTATGTGGGCGTGATTCGATTGACATTATCGGGAATTGCCAGCCGGATGGGTTTTACATATGAGGAAATTGAAGATCTTAAGATTGCGGTAAGTGAAGCTTGTACGAATGCTGTCCATCACGCCTATCCCAAGGACGAAGGCGGAGAGGTGATTATCGGGTTTGGCATTTATGAGGACAAGTTAGAAACGATGGTATCTGATAGTGGAAAGAGCTTTAATTTTACCCAGAAGAAAAATGAATTAGGCCCCTACACGGAAGCAAGTACAGTGGAGCAGCTGGCAGAGGGAGGGTTAGGGCTATATTTAATCGAAACGCTTATGGATGAAGTGAGTGTGGCGAATCATTCCGGGGTAACGGTCTTCATGGTGAAGTATCTAAGTGGGGAGCGTGAAAATCATGACACAACCATCTCAACCCAAGAAACGAACTAGAGATGAAATTGATGCCCTGATCGTCGAGTTTCAGCAGAACGAATGCCCGCTTTCGCAAACCATTTTAGTCGAACATTACTCGGCCCTGATCGGGAGTCTTGCACGAAAATATTCAAAGGGGAAATCGTTCCATGAGGACCTTGTGCAAGTAGGGATGATTGGGTTATTGGCAGCAATCAGAAGATTTGACCCAGACATGGGCAAACCTTTCGAGTCGTATTTAATTCCAACCGTTATTGGCGAAATTAAGCGGTTTCTCAGGGATAAAACCTGGAGTGTCCATGTGCCGAGACGGATCAAAGATTTATGGCCAAAGATTAAAACGGTAGCGGACGAGCTGACCAATCAATATCAGCGTTCACCGAAGGTCGAGGAAATCGCGGATTATTTAGAGATCTCCGAAGAGGAAGTATTGGAAGCGATGGAGATGGGGAAAAGTTATCAAACAGCGTCTGTCGATCAAACGATTGAAACGGGTTCAGATGGAAGCACGTCGACGACCCTGGACATTATCGGATCCGACGATGAGGGCTTCGAAAAGGTCGACCAAAAGCTCCTGCTCGAGAGTGCGATGCATGTTCTTTCAGAGCGAGAAAAGGAAATTATCCAATTCACGTTTGTCGCGAATAAAAGTCAGAGGGAAACCGGAGAGCTTTTGGGGATTTCGCAGATGCACGTGTCCCGTCTACAAAAAAAGGCGATCGAGAAGTTACGAAAGGCACTCTTGTGTGACGCCTATCAAGGAGTCAACGATGCTTGATAGGATACCTGGTGCCTGACACCGCAAAGTAGATACCTGGTGTCAGGCACCAGGTAAATGAACTGACGCTTGGGAAAGGGGGAATCGCTATGGCCATGAAAATTGCGGTGGTTGACGATAATCAAACTAATCTGATGATTATCGAGAAAATTCTGCGGAAGGCTGGTTATAATCGGTTGGTTCTGCTGACATCTGCCAAGGAGTTATATCAATGTTTGCAGCTGGATGCGGAAGATGCCGAGGAGGTTCCGTTCGATTTAATTCTAATGGACTTGATGATGCCGGAAATAGACGGAATGGAAGCATGCAGAAAGGTTCTTGCGGATGAGCGGTATGCGGACCTGCCGATCATCTTCGTTACAGCTATGGGAGATTCCAACAAAATGGCCGAGGCGATGGATGCAGGTGCCCTTGATTATGTCCTGAAACCCATTAATAAAGTGGAGCTGCTGGCGCGGATGCGTTCCGTCCTTCGATTAAAGCAAGAGAAGGACTTACGGAAGGAACGGGATAAACGGCTCCAATATGAGTTGGACCTGGCGAAGCAGGTGCAAGGAAGCATTCTAAGTGATCCGATCGAAGAAGAGGATGTAACGATTTCGGCTATCTATAAGCCTTCCTTTGAGCTGGCTGGAGACTTGTATGCCTGGTATCCAATCAGCGAACATCGGTATGGCGTGATTTTGCTTGATATGATGGGGCATGGAATTTCATCCTCACTCGTATGTATGTACATATATTCGGCATTGAAGGATACGATTACGGGGATGTGTGATCCAGAGCGGGTCATGAGAGAACTGAATCGGCGCATGTATCAGCTGAAGATGCCTGATCATTTGATTAACTATTATTTCACCGCGATTTACCTAGTGCTCGACACTGAAACGCAAACGATCGAGTACGTCAATGCCGGTCATCCAGCGGGAATCGCCATCGTGGATGATGAGGTGAAACTATTAACGGACGGGTGCTGTGCTCTTGGTTTTTTTGAAGAAATCGATGTAACCAAAGGCGTCATTCCTTACAAGCGTGGTGCGCGGACGCTGCTCTTTACCGATGGCCTGTCGGAATGGCTGGAGGAGGATTATAAGGATGCGATCGCGAAACTCATCAGCACCTTACAAGCGAAAGACATCGACACTCCTGATGCATTTCTTCACCAGCTGCAGCCAAGTCTGGAGCCGCACAATGCCCCGAAGGACGACCTTTGCTTGGTGATGATTTCGACGAATGGCTAACAAATAAAAGGGTGTCAGCGGAAGAGCTGGCACCCTGTTTACTAATTGGTGGGTCGGGTTTTGCTGGAAAAATGGTTGCTGAGGAAAAGGCAGCGTGCTGGTTGTGAAGGGGGCGTTCTAATCGTGCCCGCGAGCCTGTTTTTTAGGAGGAGATGGGAACAAATAGGTGCTAATCGTGCCCATCCGCCTCCCTTATAGAAGGAGAAGGGAACTATTAGCCATTAATTGTGCTGCCCATCCAACCCGCTTTTTAAAAGAGGACGGGAACAATTCCCCGTCCCCCCGTCAAATTCTACTCCGCCAAATATGCTTCGAGCATCCATCTATGCTTTTCCAAGGATGTGCGAACGGCGATGAACAGATCTGCTGTCGGTTGGTCTTCGTTGTCCTCGGCTAGGCTGATTCCTTCCGTCAGTTCGGTGCAGACGGTGTTAAAATCCTCAGCGAGTGTCTTGATCATTCCCTCCGCATTTTCGTCGCCCTCGCCTTCCTTGATGGAAGAGATTTGTAATTGCTCCTTCAATGTTGCCGTTGGCAATGCTCCAAGCGACAACATTCGTTCCGCGATGGTATCAAGATGCAGCGCCGCTTCCTTATACAATTCTTCAAATTTTGGGTGCAGCGTGAAGAAATTCTCTCCTTTAACATACCAGTGGTAGTGGTGCAGTTTCATATAAAGCACGGAAAAATTAGCGACCTGTGTGTTAAGAGTCTCTGTTACTAAGTTGTTCTTCTCTTTTACTTTTGCCATGTTTATTACCTCCGTTTGTTGGAATAGTGTTGATATTTATTCATTACCCTGGACTTTATCGGTTGAAACCTTGAAAAAAATTTTTTTCCAAAGAGGTTTCAAGAATAATAGATTCGGGTAATAAAAAGTATTTAGGTAGAAATTTTCAATCTCAAATAAATATAGTGCTATGGTAGAATAAGGATATTTTAATAGACCACTTTTGCCAGGAGGGGATTACAATAAAAGGCTTTAACTACAACATTCGTGCGAAAATTATTACCGGATACTTCTCCATCTTGATTTGCTTGGTGATTTCCTTGCTCATCGTGATTAATCGAATGGCCGATTTACAGAACGAGGTGGACTTCATATCGGGACATGATATTGAGGTACACGATCTGACGAACCAAATTCAAAAAAATGTTCTCGACATGGAAACCGGAATGAGAGGGTATGCGCTCACTGGAGATGAGGAATACCTGGAGCCTTATAATCTAGGGAGCAGGAACTGGCTGGATAACTACAATAAACTTCATTCCTTGTTAGAGGATAACAACAGGCAGCAGCGCAGTTTAGAAGAAATAAAACCGCTGATTAGGAGTTGGATGACTAATTCCGGGGAATATGTCATCAATGCTAAAAAAGCCAATAATCAATCGGCCTTAGACCAGCATTTTAAGAAAAGTACAGGAAAAAGATTAACCGACCAGCTCCGCACCCAGTTTGATTCATTTCTGGCCAGTGAAAAGAAACTGATGGCAGGACGGATCAGTCAACTCAAGCAAAACAATCAAAATTTAAAAGTGACGTTGTACGCGCTGATTGGTTTGGTAACACTCATTACCATCGCGGCGGCGCTGTTACAGTCTAATTCCATCGTTCGAACCATCAATCAAGTGGTAAAAACGATTAAAGGAATTACCGATTCTGATTCAGATGTCGACCTGACGACACGGATGAAAGTGAATACGCGTGACGAAACCCGGGAGCTTGCGGAGGCCATGAACAGTCTCCTCAGCAGTCTGGAGAAACAGAGTTGGATTCAGAAAAGTATGGCGGATATCTCAACATTGTATCAAGGGATTACGGATATTAGCGAATTGACGCAATCGTTTATTTCTAGATTGGCTCCATTACTTCAAGCTTCTTTTGGTGTGGTATATCTTCGCAAAAATGAAGGGGGCGAAGTCTATTACGTCAAAGCGGCAGGTTATGCCGCGGTTGCCGATGAGGGAGCTGCCCGGGCGAGTTTCCGATTGGGGGAAGGGCTGATTGGGCAAGCTGCTGTCGATAAACGGATCTTTCTGATTGACCAACTGCCCAAGGAACATATCAAAGTCACCTCTGGCTTAGGTGCTTCTTCCCCAAGGAATCTATTAATTGCTCCAATTTTAGTAGATGGCAAGGTAGAGGCTGTGATTGAGCTTGCTGCGCTTCAGCCGTTCCTCTCACAGCACCTTACCTTAGTCGACCTGCTCCAAGACAAGTTCGGTTCGGCGATTACCAATGTGACAGGAAGAATGGAAGTCGAAAGGCTGCTAGGAGAATCGCAGGTTTTAACAGAAGAACTTCAGGCGCAATCGGAAGAACTCCAAGCGCAATCGGAAGAATTGCAAATGCAGCAAGATCAGCTCCAAATGGCCAATGGGTATTTGGAACAGGAGAAGCAATATGCCGAGCAACGAGCGCTGGAACTCAAAAAGGCGAAGGATGAATTGGAAGACTATTCTCGAAAGCTCCAGATGAGTTCACAATACAAGACGGATTTTCTTGCAAATATGTCTCATGAGCTGCGCACGCCATTGAATAGCATTCTGATTCTGTCGCAAATGCTGATGGAGAATAATGATGAGTTAACCATGTCAGAAGTAGAAGAATACGCGGGTGTAGTCCATACGGCTGGCGGAGATTTGCTGCGGCTGATTGATGATATTCTCGATTTATCAAAAATTGAAGCAGGAAAAATTGAAATTTTGACGGACGAAGTCAACGTAACAGAAATTCCACAGACGCTCAAAAATCTGTTCGAGCCAGTGGCGCGAAAAAAGAATTTGACCTTTGATGTGATCACACATCCAGATGTGCCTCCGGTCATTTCGACGGATGGACAAAGATTGCAGCAAATTTTGAAAAATTTATTATCCAATGCCTTTAAATTTACGGAACAGGGCGGCGTTACGGTACGAATTGAATTTGCTCCGCTTGAAAAAGTCGCGGAATTGCCTGACCTGCAAGAGGATGCTGTCGTGCTGGCCATCGCTATCACTGATACAGGAATTGGCATTCCATTAGATAAACAGCAAATTATATTCGATGCCTTCCAACAGGTCGACGGGACCACAAACAGGCAATATGGCGGAACGGGACTGGGGTTATCGATTTGCCGGGAATTTACCCGTTTGCTTGGCGGGCTGCTTGAAGTCGAAAGCGAGCAAGATAAGGGAAGTACGTTCACCTTATATATACCGAGCCGTCTTGCGCCTGTCAGCCATAATTTGTTCGAAGTCTTGGCGTTGGAGGAAGTGGCGGCAAGTGCCAGTGAGCTGACCGAGGAACAGGAATTTATAGAAGAATCAGAACCGCCGCGCGTTGATCGAACGGAGGCTGAAACTTCGGATGAACGCTTGTTTAAAGGGAAAAAGGTACTTCTTGTTGAGGATGATGGACGGAATGTATATGCGCTTGTGACAACGCTTGAGAAAAAAGGAGTGGTGGTCCAAGTGGCTGAGAACGGAAAGCGCGCCATTGAAATTTTACAAGAACAAGCCGACTTTGACTTGGTGTTCATGGATATCATGATGCCGGTGATGGGAGGGTATGAGGCCATGAAGGCGATACGTCATGACCTGCAGATGGAAAGTCTGCCCATTATTGCGCTGACCGCTAAAGCCATGAAAGGAGAACGTGATAAGTGTATGGAGGCAGGTGCGTCTGATTATATTATGAAGCCATTAAAAATCGACCAGCTATTCTCATTGATGCGGGTGTGGTTGACAGAGCAGGTGGATCAGGATTGACGAGCATGAAAAAATCGGTAAACCCGGTAAATCCGGTAAACCCGATGAACCCGACCAGCCCGATACAACCGGTGCCCCCGGTAAACCAAGTGAACCCAGTGAATCCAGTAAACCCAGTTAACCCAGTAAACCCGGTAAACCCGGTAAACCCGCAAGATTCCAATGTACTCACAGAAACAATAGTGCCAACGGAGTTGCAGAATATCGAAATCAATTTGCTGCTTGAGGGTTTATATCAAATGTACGGATATGACTTCAGGGGGTATGTCCGTGCCTCTTTAACGAGAAGGGTCTTGAATCGGATGAAAGCAGAGCGGCTTCCGTCGATCACGGCTTTATTGGAACAAGTCCTTCACGATCAAGCGTATTTGGAGCGATTATTGAATGATCTCTCGATTCGGATGACGGAAATGTACCGAGATCCTACTTTTTTCGCTGCCTTTCGTAACCAGGTCGTTCCATTATTGCGCGAGCTTCCAGAGATTCGGATTTGGCATGCTGGGTGCGCGACGGGGGAAGAGGTCTATTCGATGGCCATTTTGATGCTGGAAGAAGGGCTCGCGAAAAAAACAACCATCTACGCAACTGATATTAATGAAAAAGCCCTTTCTGCTGCTCAAAAAGGAGCGTTTCCTCTCAAGAAGATGCAGCAATATACGAAGAACTATTTAAAGTCAGGTGGAAAAAAGGCCTTTTCCGAGTACTATACGACGGATCACCAGTTTGCTTATTTTTCTCCTAAATTAGAAGAGAACCTTATCTTTGCTCAGCATAATTTGGTGGCCGACCGTTCGTTTAATGAGTTTCATGTGATTTTATGCCGTAATGTCATGATCTATTTTGACAATGATTTGCAGCAGAAAGTCCATGGCCTATTTTACGACAGTCTTGCTGAAGGTGGATTCATCGGCCTTGGCAGTAAAGAATCCATCCTGTTTATGCCAAAGGGCAAGCAATACCAAGAATTTAATCCACATGAACGAATATACAGAAAAGCATAGGTGCCGACACCCACATTGGGTGTCAGGCACCTTTTTTTTTAATATCAGTATGATTAATATCCGGATAAATCGGGTATTACCCCATATGGGGATCTAGATAAATTTGGGGGGAGAACGATGTGATGAAAAAACGGAGAATGGAATGGGTTTTTATCATTTTTATGGTTGGGCTAGCCTATATAGTGTTTTTTACCGACGTTCCGTTCCTGTCGAAAGTGATTTCCATCGCGCTCTACGGAGGAATGATCTTGATTACTGTATTTTCATTAATGCTTGAAAATCGGACCGCACAAAACACGCTTTTATGGATTTATATTTTAGTGTTCCTGCCCATCCTTGGCTATATCATTTATGTCTATTCAGGACAATTATTATTAAAAGGCTATCTTTTTAAAAGTAAGCGAATCAAGGATCGTGAAGTGTTTGAAAGAATGAGTCAAAAACACAAGAAGATCGATTTTTCCCAGTTAAATTATCACCAGCACCATTTTACACACTATTTGGATCGGGCGACTTCCACACCTACGAATTCCCATACTCAAACCAAAATTTTAAAAAATGGTGAGGAAACGTTCCGTGAAATCAAAAACGCACTAATCGAAGCTAAGGACTTTATCCACCTCGAATATTACATCTTCCGAGATGACCGGCTAGGGAATGAGATCATCGACATCTTAACGGATAAAGCACAAGAAGGGGTAGAAGTGCGTTTGATGTACGATGCGGTGGGAAGTATCACACTTTCAAGCGGAGCAATAAATAGAATGAAGGATGCAGGAATCAAGGTCCAGCCTTTTTTGCCGTTGAAAAGCGGTCTGATTAATCAAAAGTTTAACTTTCGGAATCATCGTAAAATCATTGTCATTGACGGGAAAGTCGGATTTGTCGGTGGACTGAACGTTGGAGTCGAATATCTAGGGGAAGACGAGAATATTGGATTCTGGTGTGATACCCATGTCCTTCTTGAAGGGGAAGCAGTCCAAACCTTGCATGCCGTGTTTTTAGTAGATTGGCGGTATGTGAGCGGGGAGATGCTGGTGACGGATGAACGCTATATGAAACCAAACCCTGCCCCCAGCGATGGTCTCGTCCATGTCGTCGCGACCGGCCCAGAAACAAAACGGATGAGTGACCATTATTATGCGATGATCTCCTGCGCCACAAAATCCATTTGGATAGCGTCGCCGTACTTCGTCCCCAATCCAGCCATTCGAACCGCATTGCGGATTGCCGCACATAAAGGGATTCAAATACGAATCATGGTGCCTGACACCAATGATGGTTTTCTCACCCAATATGCAACGCGTTCTTATTTGCCGGAATTGTTGCGTGCCGGCGTCGAGGTTTATGCGTACCAAAAGGGATTCCTTCATAAGAAGGTGATGATTGTGGATGGCGATCTTGCCACGATTGGCACAGCCAATATGGATATGCGCAGCTTTCGTCTCAACTTTGAGGTGAATTTATTTTTAATCGGGGCGAAATCCATCCAAGACCTAGTGGCGCATTATGAAGAAGACTTGAAGGAGTGTCTGAGAATCCGCCCAGTGGAATTTTACAAAAGAGGACTGACTGAAAGGGTAAAGGAATCCTTTGCCCGCCTATTTTCCGGTGTTTTATAAAATAGCCAAGATAAAGGGGGAAAAACCATGAAACGAAACCAGACGATGATGCAATTCTTTGAGTGGCATATTGAAGCCGATGGTACCCATTGGAAACGCCTGAAAAAGATCGCTCCTGAGCTAAAGAGGATAGGAATCGATTCGGTGTGGATTCCACCCGTAACGAAAGGTCAATCGGCAGAAGATACGGGCTATGGGGTATACGATCTTTATGATTTGGGTGAATTCGATCAAAAAGGGACAGTTCGGACGAAATATGGAACGAAGCAAGAATTACTAGCCGCGATTGCCGCATTGTCTGCGCATGGGATTCATGTCTATGCAGATGTGGTCATGAATCATAAAGGCGGGGCGGATAAGACCGAGAGATTTCAAGTCGTTGAAGTGAGCAAGGAGGACCGAACCGAAGAGATTTCTGAGCCGTTTGAAATAGAGGGGTATACCAAATTCACCTTCCCGAATCGGAAGGAAAAGTATTCAGCGTTCAAATGGGGAGTTGAACATTTTAATGGTATCGACTATGATGCAAAATCGAAGAAAACCGGAATTTTTCGGATGGTCGGCGAGGATAAAAAGTGGAATGACCATGTCGATAAGGAATTTGGTAATTACGACTATTTAATGTATGCCAATATTGATTACCATCAACCAGATGTACAGGCAGAAATGATCCAGTGGGGAATCTGGCTTGCCGATACTTTACAATGCAGCGGTTACCGCTTAGACGCAATTAAACATATTGATTCTCGTTTTATTAAAAAATTTATCGATGCTGTTCGGAAGCAGCAAGGAGAAGACTTTTATTTTCTAGGCGAATTTTGGGTCGCGGAGCTTTCTGCCTGCCAAACGTTTTTGAAAAATGTTGAGCACAAGCTCCAGTTATTTGACGTTCCCCTTCATTATAAATTTCATGAAGCAGCAATGGCCGGGGCTGATTTTGATTTGACGACCATTTTCGATGATACGTTGGTTCAAACGAATCCGGAACATGCAGTCACTTTTGTGGATAATCATGACACCCAGCCAAACGAGGCTCTGGAATCCTGGGTGGAGGATTGGTTTAAGCAGTCTGCATATGCGCTGATTCTGCTCCGCAAAGATGGCCATCCATGTATTTTTTACGGAGATTATTTTGGCATTGGGGGAGAAGAGCCTATTGAAGGAAAGAGGGTGGCGATCGATCCGCTGCTATATGCTCGTTTTCATAAAGCTTATGGCGAACAAGAAGATTATTTCGACGACGCCAATTTGATTGGCTGGGTCCGTCGCGGCCAGGCGGAACTGGAGCGTTCAGGCTGCGCGGTCCTCATTTCAAATCAGGATGATGGTGAAAAGAGAATGTTCGTCGGTGAAGACCGGGCAGGGGAAGTGTGGGTGGATCTCACCGGATCACGCGACGAGCCTATTCAAATAGAAGAAGATGGATTTGCGACGTTCCTTGTTAACGGCGGCAGCGTGTCAGTGTGGGCACAACCGGAAGAGTAGCTATTTTAAAATAAAGTCGGACCGGAGGCACCTTGTTTTTTTGAGGTGTTTTTCTTTTGGGAAAAACATAAAAAGAGACTGCGTGGCGGCAGTCTCCCTGAGTGAACCAATTATTTAAGCTTCCCGTCTCATGCCTTTCATAAGGAAGCCGACGATTAATGTGAGTAGAATCGCGCCCAAGATGGCTGGAATCAGATAAAATCCTCCGACTTCCGGACCCCAATCTCCTAATATCAAGGATCCGAGAAAAGCTCCAATAAATCCAGCGATGATATTTCCAATGACACCTCCTGGAATATCACGTCCGATGACGAGACCTCCTAACCACCCGATAATTCCTCCGATAATTAAAGACCAAATAAATCCCATGAAAACTCATCCCTTTCTAATAAGTAATGTGGAACTTAATCATGTAATACCCGCTCCTGCAATGGCCAAACATTTTTTGATAAAAAAATCATTTTTTCAGCATAAAGGTTTCAATTTTTAAAAAAGGGTTATACACCCAGTTAACATCAAGCAGCATTTCAACTTACTAACGAAATTTATTTAGGAGGTAGTTAGAATGAGACAGGTCAAACTAGTGGAAAATGGTCTTCAAGCCAAACAGGAAATTGAACAATTATTAAATCAAGGGTTCAGTAAAGATGAAGTTTACTTGTTGGCTCACAGCAAAGAACGTTCCGAGGATTTGTCGGAGGCGCTGGAAACCAATGAGATCGGGGTAAGCGAACAAGGATTCTTGGATTCCATCGCAAATGTGTTTCGTTCCCGCGGGGACGAGCTTCGTTCAAAAATGGAATCATTAGGATTATCCGATACAGAAGCGCAGCAATTTGAAAAGGAATTAGACAAAGGTCGAGTCGTGGTTGTAGCAGCCAAATAAAATTCAAGCTTCAGGCGGGGGACAAAAGGATCTCCTTTTGTTTCTCTTACATACAACAAATGGAAAGGAGTTAAGGTGATGAAAATTTCAAAAGTGAACTTGGCTGATTTTTTTGGAGGGAACGTTCGAGCACGCCGCAAAGTGCGAAAGGAACAATGTCCTGATACCAACTTTGAAAATCCAATCGTGCACAAGCAAATACACGGCGACAAGGTATATGTCCCATTAAATATCGGCAGGGTTTGGAATCAGGTTAATTAGTTAAATATGTGGGTCGTGTCAGCCTAAAATTCGCCTTCTAATAGTGCAGTGGAAGGCGAATTTTTTATTAAAAAGTATTTTTTGAAAAATGGATAGAAAAGGAAACTATTAAGGTGAAGTTTGTGATAGAATAAACATTGTGTGAAAAAAGGAGGGTGTAGGGTGATAAATGATTTTGGTCAAATGGCATTGTTAAGTATTGTGTCACATTTAATTTTTATAGCGATTTCCTGGTGGGCCCTGCAAGCGATTCGGTTGGATCAATTGCTGAAAGCGGGTCATGTTTTTCAGGCGCGGTTACTTTACATATTATTAGCCATCATCATTGGTTCATCTGTTAGTAACTTTTTCCTTGATTATCTCCAATGGTCTAGACAACTGCCTTTGATCATGCAAAATAGTTAATTGGAAAAATTTTAGTTCTTCGTACATGTTCCTATTTGTCTAGAAATTGAGTACAATCGTCTTTGTGTGGAAAAAATAACATCAATAAAGCATGGAACTTTGTCTAAAAGTGACGACATTTCCCAAGTATGCTACTCCTCTACCTGGTAACAATGGTAGTAAGGGGGAGTAGAGATGAAGAGAAAGAGTCAAATCCTTTTGAGCGTAGTTATCATACTTAGTGTAATTTTGGTTGTTATGGGGAACCAAACAAGTGAAGCAAATAGCGGCGGAACTAGTTCCTTTTTTGAAAAAGAAATGGACTTAATTAAAATCGGCTCGATGTTACAAGCCGAAAATATTTTGCTCGATGAATGGACTTTTTATGCAAGAGAGCATTTGGATGGCATGGAAAGTTTGCAGGAAGTAAAGGACTACGCTAAAGAGCTTCAAGCTAAGTTTCCTGATTGGGAATGGTCTGTTAAAAATACCAGCCAAAAATGGGAATTAACAGCAGTATCTCCAACATCTAAACACCACAACGAAATGCTTCAAATTATGGCAACCCACACAAAACAACCTGTTAATGCGTATATAGTATATAGTATCTCTGGTAAGGAGTGGAATTCGGCGACAAAGGCCTTTTTCACTACTAGTCAATTTAAAACTAGGCTAACTGACATATTTCGAGGAAATCCAACAGTTTTCTCTTGTATGAAAGGTACAGTCGGTGATAAGATTGATAAGTCTTTACCTAAGACAATGAATCAAATGATGTCAAGATTTAAAGCAAAAGAAATCGAAGCGTTAAAAGAGGAGACTTTCATGTCTGTTTCGGCGAATTCGCCGATGTTTACAGGCTCCATAGAGAATCAACGAGAGAACATGAATTTACAAATTGGCATACGCTCCGAAGGATTGGGCGCTAAAACTACCATCGTAGTTGGCACACCAATCATTACGATTGAATATTAATATAGAGAAAATGGACGCGGAGGGGAATACTCTTGGAAAAGATCATCGTCCGCGGCGGAAAAAGGCTTGATGGAACGGTTAAAGTTGAAGGCGCAAAAAATGCCGTTCTGCCTGTACTCGCTGCAACATTATTAGCAAGTGACGGAAAAAGTGTATTACGTGATGTACCTACACTCTCCGATGTATACACAATTAATGAAGTTTTACGCAACCTAAATGCTGAAGTGTCGTTTGAAAACAATACAGTCGAAGTAGATGCATCCAAAGCGTTAAAAGATGAGGCGCCATTCGAATACGTTCGAAAAATGCGCGCGTCTGTGCTTGTCATGGGATCATTACTCGCTCGTAATGGCCGTGCTCGTGTGGCCTTACCGGGTGGCTGTGCCATTGGATCCCGTCCTATCGATCAGCATCTCAAGGGCTTTGAAGCCATGGGAGCAACGGTTAAGGTAGGAAACGGTTTTATTGAAGCGGAAGTAAACGGCCGCTTACAAGGTGCAAAGATTTATTTAGACTTCCCAAGTGTTGGGGCCACTGAGAATATCATGATGGCTGCCACTCTTGCGGAAGGTACGACAATTATTGAGAATGTGGCAAAAGAACCGGAAATCGTTGACCTTGCCAATTTCTTGAACAAAATGGGCGCTAAAGTTCGCGGCGCCGGCACTGGAACTCTTCGTATTGAAGGGGTAGACGTGTTATTTGGTGCAGACCACAATATTATTCCTGACCGAATCGAAGCTGGTACCTTTATGGTAGCTGCAGCGATTACGGGTGGTAATGTATTGGTAAAAGGCGCTGTTCCTGAACATTTATCATCTTTGATTGCAAAAATGGTAGAAATGGGTATCACGATTCGTGAGGAAGAAGATGGCGTCCGTGTCATTGGAACCGATCGTATGAAGGCTGTTGACATCAAGACGATGCCGCACCCTGGTTTCCCTACAGATATGCAATCACAAATGATGGCATTGCTGCTTCGTGCCAATGGTACTTCGATGATAACTGAAACGGTCTTCGAAAACCGTTTTATGCATGTCGAGGAATTCCGCCGTATGAACGCAGACATCAAGATTGAAGGCCGTTCTGTTATTTTAAATGGTTCTTCAAACTTACAAGGTGCAGAAGTATCAGCAACAGATCTTCGTGCCGCCGCTGCATTAATTTTAACTGGTTTAGTTTCTGAAGGCATGACTCGCGTGACTGAGTTGAAACACTTAGACCGCGGCTATGTAGACTTCCACGGCAAACTAGCAAGACTAGGCGCTGACATCGAACGAATCAACGAAGCTGACGAAACGTTCACAGAAGTTCAGAACCTTGTATCGGATATGAATGCGTAAATGATTTCAGATCTGATTGATTTTCCAATCAGGAAAGTCTGAAATCCACGTAACAACGTGCAATCGCAAAACAACGGGCCCTGATGTAGAATTGGGCCTTTTTTTGCGTTTAGTGGCTTTTTTTTGTGGTGACTGGTGTGTAGTTTTGATGGTGTCAGGCACTAGTAAAAGACATTTGTCTATGGATTGGTGGTGTCAGGCACCAGAAAAAGACATTTATCCATGATTTGTCCACGGATGGTGTCACGGATGGTGTCAGGCACCACAAAAAGACATTTAACCATGATTTGTCCACGGGCGGTGCCTGACACCACGTTTACTACCCTGTTCAGTTTTCTGCAAAAATCCGTAATAAATGCTTGTCCGCCTCCATATGTATTAATTGAGACGCATCCCGCCTTTGTATGTTTTGGTGTGGCTGTGAATTTGCAAACTGGAGGCACTATCATGATAAAAATCAAACCATTCGTCGTAGCAGCAGCAGTCCTTATTGCCTTGACACTGATTATTCCCGCAGTCCTTGTTTTACCGTTTTCTGATGAACATCAAGCGAGCGGAAAGTTAGGGGAGGATTTAACAAAGACCCCCGCAAAAGAAGCAAAAGTGGTGCCGGCTTCTTCTGACCCTGATGTGGATGTCGCCGTCTTCCGGACTGCAAGATCAACCATTGAAAGTGTCCAATTAGAAGATTACCTCGTTGGCGTGGTGGCAGCTGAAATGCCCGTTGATTTCAAAGAGGAAGCACTCAAGGCCCAGGCATTAACAGCGAGAACGTATATCGTTAACCGATTAATTAATAAAGATACACTGGGCGTTCCCAAAGGTGCTCAGGTGACGGACACCGTTATCCACCAAGTTTATATGAATGATGCAGAGCAGAGGCGGGATTGGGGCGCAAATTATGAATGGAAAAAGAAGAAGATCGTAGATGCTGTTCGGGCTACTGCGGGTCAAATATTGACCTATGACGGCAAGCCAATCGATGCTTTGTTCTTCTCCACAGGGAATGGCTATACGGAAAATTCGGAAGATGTCTGGGAAGGAAAATTTCCTTATTTAAGAAGTGTATCCAGTCCGTGGGATAAAAAGTCCCCGAAATATAACAGTCAAAAAGTGATGTCTGTTCATGAGTTTGAAAGACGGCTTGGTGTGAACCTTGGCTCCGGATCAACAATTGGCAAGATAGTGGACCGAACGGCTGGTAAGCGTGTGGGTAAGGTCGATTTCAACGGGAAAGTCCTATCAGGGATACAAATTCGTGAAAAACTGGAACTGCGCTCGTCTGATTTCTCGTGGAAGCGCAAGGGCGACAATATTGTGATTACGACGAAGGGATTTGGCCATGGCGTCGGAATGAGCCAATATGGGGCGAATGGGATGGCTAAAGAAGGAAAGAACTATCAGGAGATCGTGAAGCATTACTACAAGGGCGTGAAGATTACAGCGGCGGATCATATGCTTGATACGGTTACGGCGAAGAAATAGTAGTTATGAATGGACCAGGCTGAGATGCCTGGTTTTTTTGTATTTTGGGAGGATACAATAATGATCTCCTCCCAGTTGTGCCTTGTCCAGCATGTAACTGTTTAGCGGCATGAAATATGTACGGAACATGGGTGTGCCCGAATTGCGAGTGCAAATCAAAAACAGCCCATATCCAAGCTATCACGATATTTTCTTGTAATCAAGCCCTCGATTACAAACTCAGAATTGAGACGTTATCAGGGGATTGAATCCCCTAAAAGTGCCAATCAAATTCTTAAATCTATGAACTTAACCTTTACGGGAAGAATTTATTTTCCTAAAACTATACACGGCCTAGTACCTTCCCAAGTCCCTTAAATTTCCCCTTAAACAATGCCCCTCGGATAAAGTAAAAACAAACCAAGATCCCGGTGAAGTCTTTGACTAAGTCGAACCAGGACGCCGAGCGGTAGGCGTAGAAGGACTGATGGATTTCGTCGCTGATTCCATAGAGGCCAGCGATAACAGCGCAGGTTATGTTTAAGGCAGGCGTGAACGCCCCTCGGCGGGTTAACATCGCTAGCACGAGCAATACATACAAAATGGCAAACTCTATTAAATGTAACGATTCCTTAATGGTGTGGTCGATTTTGGAATCAGGCAGTTTCACAAAATGGTCCGCAGGCAAGCTCGACATAATAAAAATGGCCGCCATATAGGCAAACGGGAGCACCCGCAATACCCATTTAAAAATTTTCATATAAATTCCTCCCAATATGCTCGAAAAAATTTTTTCCAACTTCATGCATAAAAATTAAATCATTGTTGAAAAATAAGTTCAAAAAAATTTTTTTCACTAGTGTATATAATTCTACTTATCTGTTCAGAATGATTGCTGAGGTGATGAAAATGAGAGAGGAAGAAAACAAACGATCTTCTCAAAGTTCCAGCGTAAAACGCTTTTTCAAAAAGCGTTGGGTATTTCCAGCCATCTATATTGCAAGTGCAGCAATCATTTTGACCGCGGTACTATGGTATCAAACAAGCAACAACGCAACAGACAAGTACGATTACAAATCCACGGATATTGCTGGTAAAAAGGGTCAAGAACCAGCTGTTGAAGTAAGCAAAACATTTGAAGACTTCAAAATGCCAGTGGAAAATGCGGATGCAGCTGTTGTAAAAACGAAATTCTATGATTTCAATGGAAAAACAGAAGACCAGGAAGCGGCTTTGGTATTCTACAACAATACTTACCAACCAAATACTGGTATCGATGTGACCGTGAAAGACGGCGAATCGTTTGATGTTGTTGCATCACTAAGCGGTACTGTTACACGTGTTGAAGAAGATGCAGTCCTTGGGAACGTCATTGAAGTGGAACACGACAAAGGTATTGTAACACAATATCAATCCGTTAAAGACATAAAGATCAAGGTTGGCGACGAGGTAAAACAGGGACAAGTGATTGCCAAGGCTGGACAAAGCTTGTTCAATGAAAAAGCTGGAACACATGTACATTTTGAAATTCGTAAAGATGGTATTGCTGTAAACCCTAGTGACTATTTTAACAAATCGTTAAGCACTTTACAGGAAGCAAAACTATCGAATGAAAATGCAAGCGAATCAGTAGAAACTCCACAAATGAAAGAAAAAGAGCAAATGATTGAGGATCCAGACAATTCCCTTGATCAAGAAAAATCTTCCGACGAAGATAAAAATGCGGATGACAATTCTACTAACTCAACAGAAAAAACAAACTCATAATTATAACGTTACAAAGGGGAAGGGGAATTCTTTCCTCTTTTTTTTGCACTCATTTCACATTAATTCGCACAAGCTCGAACTAATTCACACTTTATTCTACTCATAATAAATGGGCACAACACCATTTTCTGTATATTCAAGGTATAATAATAAATATTGGTTATTGGTGCCTGACACCAAAAGTAATTAATAGTGGTGTCCGCCACTGGTGTACAAAATGGAGAAAGTGTCTTTGGGTGGTGCCTGACACCGTAAACCAAACTTTTTAAGGGAGGGATTTTGTTGAGGAAGTTAGTAGGGGCCATGCTGGTGGTGCTGCTGATGATGGCGGTTCTGGCTGGCTGTAGTAAGGAGCCGACGCCGCAGGATCGTTTGGCGAAGTACATAGCGTTATGGAATGGGCAGAAGTTTGATCAGATGTATGATTATCTTTCTACTAATGCGAAGAAGAAAATCACCAAAGAGGAATTTACAAGCCGCTATCAAAAAATCTACAAAGATCTTCAGATAACAGACCTCAAGATTGACTTTAAAAAACCAAAAGAAGATAAACAGGGGGAAAAGGAACAAGCCCAATATTCATTTAAGGCAAGCATGAATAGCGTGGCGGGTCCGATTCAATTCACCCACAAAGCTAACTTAAAGAAAGAAGAGCGAGCCGACAAGAAGAATTGGTATATAGACTGGAATACAGGGTACATTTTTCCGAAATTGCAAGAAGGAGATAAAATTGGCATTAATACGACTGCCCCAAAAAGAGGAGAGATCTTCGATCGCAATGAGATTGGGCTGGCTGTGAACGGCCAAGTGTACGAGGTCGGTGTGGTGGCAGGGAAGGTGACGGACCAGATGCTAGAGCCACTGTCCTCGCTATTAAAAATGAGCCCTGATCAGATTAAGAAGGCAATAAGTGCAAGTTGGGTAAAGCCGGAGCTGTTCGTGCCGTTGAAGCGGGTGTCGATGGAGGATGAGGCCCGGATTGCCCAGTTGATTGCCCTCGAGCCGGTGCAAACGCGAAAGGTGGAAGCACGTATCTATCCGTATGGCAAAGCCGCGGCACAGCTTATTGGATATGTTGGGGCGATCACGGCAGATGAGTTGGAGAAACTCAAATATAAGGGATACACAAGCAGTGATATGATTGGCAAAAGAGGACTTGAACAAGTGTATGACGAGCAGTTAAGGGGCAAGCCTGGGGTAACAATTACCATTAACAAGAAGAATGGCGGCAAGGAGGTGCTCGCTGAAAAGCCAGTGGAGGATGGAAAAGCAGTGAAGCTGACGATTGATGTGGATGTTCAGACAGCAATCTATGACCAACTTGGCAAGGAAGCGGGCACGGGAGCCGCTATGAACCCGGTGACGGGGGAAACGCTGGCGCTTGTCAGCACGCCTTCATTTGACCCGAATCAAGCGATGCTCGGCTTCTCGGCGGCTGAATGGAAGGCACTGCAGGAAAGCAAGAAAAAGCCCCTCTCAACGCGGTTTAAACAAACCTTTGCACCGGGATCTGTCATGAAGGCAATCACGGCAGGGATAGCATTGGAAAACGGAGCGATCACGCCGGAGCAGGCGGTACCGATAGTAGGGAAGAAGTGGCAAAAGGATAAGTCGTGGGGCGGTTATTTTGTAACGCGAGTCCACGCCGGTTCAGCTCCGGTTAATCTGGAAAAGGCATTCGTATTTAGTGATAATATTTATTTTGCCCAAGCGGCGTTAAAAACGGGGAAAGCCGCGTTCGCGGATGGGCTGAAGAAATTTGGCTTTGAAGAAGAGCTGGCGTTTCCTTTCCCGCTCGAGAAATCCACGATTGGCGCGCTGGACCGAGATATATCGCTTGCCGATACGGGGTATGGTCAAGGGCAGATTCAAATGAGCATCGTGCATTTGCTGTCAGCATACACACCATTTATCAATAATGGCAATATGATTAAGCCAATCCTCTTAACGGATGAACAGCAAGGACAGGTGTGGAAGGAGTCCGTGGTCTCCGCGGAACATGCCGGAGTGATTGCGGCGGATTTACGGAAGGTGGTTAGCGATGCCGCCGGAACCGCACATGCTGCCGATATGAAGGAGAACCCGCTGGCGGGCAAGACGGGAACAGCGGAGATTAAACAAAAGCAAGGTGAAACCGGCACGGAAAATGGCTGGTTCATTGGATATAACACAAATTCACCGAGTCTAATGGTTGCCATGATGGTCGAGAATGTCCAGAAGCGGGGCGGGTCGCAGATCCCGGTTAAGAAAGTGAAAAAGGTTTTTGAGTTGGTACGGTAGATGAGTACTGTGTGGTGTCAGGCACCGGGGTTGGTGTCAGGCACCACAATAAAGGCACCACAATAAATAGTTGGGAGTTAACACCAAGGGGCTTGGTGTGTTTTTTTGTTTTGTGGTCTTTTTTTGTTGATTTTACTATAAAGAAAGTAGAAAAAGGATATTGTAATTTCGGATACTGCCCATGATAATGATTAGTATAAAACTATTAATGGAGACCAATCGGATGATATTTTACAAGAAATTTCTGCAAATCTTCCTATCTACCCTTTTATTGCTTACCTTATTCCCGATGAAGAACCACGCGGAATCTACTAGCAGCGGCAGCACGATATCAGGCGTAATTAGTGAAGATAGAGTGTTAACCAAAGAAGACTCCCCCTATTATCAAACGGGTATGATCGAAATCAATTCAGGCGTCACCCTTACGATTGAGCCGGGAGTAGAGTTGATTGGGCAAAATGGATCATGGATTACGGTGCGAGGCCAATTGAAGGCGGTTGGGACCGAGCAAGAACGCATCCGTTTGCAGGATGTGTATGTACAAGGAACGACATTTAATGGAAGTTTGATTCAAATTGAATATGCGGACCATTATCGTCAACCAAAGTCCAATGGCGGGTTTCTTGTGACGACCATGGGCAAAAATGCCATCCTCCGCCATAACCAATACAAAAATGGCTCAATTTCTATCTCCTCATCGCCATTGGAGACAACTATTGAACATAACTTTTTTAGTGAAAAAGCGGACTTAAGTGTTGCGAATGGACCAGGGGAAATTTTTATCAAAAAGAATACCTTTATGAATCCAATCGACTCTTATTATGATCTGACCGTAAGAGGTGACTATGGGGATGGCGGGATTCCCAATATCCACATTAATCAGAATAACTTCTTTGGATGGCCGCACACGAAAGTGATGGTGCAGGTCTCAGGATATAATCGCTTGCTCTTCGATGCGAATGATAATTATTGGGGTGTAACCGACCCCCTTCGAATCGAGCGTGGAATTACGGACGGGAACGATTACAGTAACTCCTTGGGGAAGTTAGACATTGGTACAGTGGCCTATAAACCGTTTGAAAACAGTTATCCACTTGGAACGCTAGAAAAGCCGTTGGTTGAAAAAATAAGTGACCGGGATACAACGGTGAGTGGGATTACCGACCGGGATAGTCAGGTGGAGGTATACCGGGGAGCCGAGAAAATTTGTGAAGGCGCATCGAGCGAAACAGGAAGATTCCAGATTCCAATTCCTCCGCAAAAAAGTGGAGTGGAGCTGACAATCAAGGCAACGGATAGCTACAGCCGGATCAGTCCAGAGACCGTTGTCACGGTTGTGGATGAAATCCCGCCTGAAGTGCCTGTTGTCGATGCAGTGACCGAGCATTCGGAAGTCATCACCGGTATTGCCGAACCATTTTCCACGGTTGAGGCCAAAACAGCCGTTTCCCTTGGAAAAATCACGGCAGATGAACAGGGCCATTTTTCAATCGGAATTGAAAAACAGACTGCAGGAACGATGATTCAAATCACCGCTACGGATGTAGCAGGAAACATTAGTCCAGCTGCGACAGTCATAGTGGCGGACACAACAGCGCCCGCCGCACCGCAGTTAAATCAAGATTCGATCACGGACCAGACGGATTCTATAAGTGGATACGCAGAAAAAGGGGCACTCATTCGCGTGATGTCAGGACAAACCATCCTCGGTTCATGCTATGTGTCTTCCGATTATTTTTGGATTATTTTTGAGAAGCAGCCTGCAGGAACGAAAATCGAAGTTAGGATAGAAGATGCCTCCAAGAATCAAGGGGAATCGATTTTCTTTACGGTACAAGATGTAACCCCTCCATCGCTGAAACTCTTACTGGACACGCCAAATCAGGTGACAAAGGAAGAAATAACCGGCGTGGCAGAAGCAGGTGCTCATATTTCTATTTTTAATGGGAGCGTCTTGATTGCCGAGGGCGATGCCAGCTCAGTGGATGGCCAATTTACGATTCCGATAGGCAAGCAGGTGTCAGGCACTTATCTGCGTGTGATCGCTTCGGATGCTGCGAATAATCTCAGCGCACCTGTAGAGGTTCAATTCATTGACATAACCCCGCCGCCAATTAAGATAAATACAGTGACAAATCGAACTACCCAAATTACTGGTGTAACCGAAGCCGGCGCCTCTGTGACGATTGCTATGGTTGGCCATACTTATTTCGGTTATGCGGGTCCTGACGGGAAATTTTCCTTTCAGATTACACCGCCAACACCAGGTTCCACTTTTTACGTGACGATCGTAGATGGCGCGTCAAATCGAAGTTTACAAAAGTTCGTGGTCGGAAAAGTACCGCCCAATAGCCCGACGGTGAATCCTGTTAGTAATAAAGCTACTACCGTGACAGGTGTAACGGTAAAATCCGCTGTGATTTCGGTAAAAGCAGGAGCAACCACCTATAAAAGTAATGCCGATGCGAATGGAAAGTTTACGGTGACAATTCCTGCCCAAAACAGCGGAACGGTCTTAAGCGTGACTGCGACGGATGCAGGGGGAACGAGCGCACCAAAGACAATACAGGTGACGAGAGTGGCTCCTAACATCCCAGTGGTCAATGCCGTTAATAACAAATCAGCGGTGGTAACTGGCAAGTCGGAAAAGTATGCGCGTATTGCTGTTCAAATTGGTAGTAAGATTTATAGTGGAAAGGCCGATAGCGCCGGTAATTTCAAGGTGGCGATACCGATTCAAAACAGCGGGACAGCGCTCAAAATTACAGCAAAAGATACAGCTGGGAAGGTAAGCAATGCAAAATCACTCACGGTCGCACGTGTGGCCCCTAATCTTCCTGTTGTGAATGCGGTCAAATATACCGCAACCTCTGTTACTGGAAAAACAGAAAAGCTGGCCGTCGTGAAGGTGAAGATTGGAACGAAAACCTATTCGGCGAAGGCAAATAGTTATGGGAGTTTTAAAGTAAGGATCCCGAGGCAAAAACGAGGAACGAAGGTGTCGGTAACGGCAAAGAATGCTAAAGGATTCATTAGTGCTATCCGAACGATAAAAGTGTATTAAACTTTATAAAAGTGGGAAAGGGGCGGATCGCCCCTTTTTTCTTTTGTTCTTCTTCAGGTGGAGGTTGGGGCAGGCTTCCACTGATACCTCTCCAAATCAATTACTCCATTCAAGCCGATCTCCACGCCTTCCGCTTCCAACGACAACCGTTGCTCCTGATACGATTCGTCATCCTGAAGGGCAATTTGCCCCTTAGCATTGATGACGCGGTGCCAAGGGAGGTGGTACTTCTTGCTCATAGAGTGTAGGGCGCGGACGACTTGGCGGGCCGCACGCGGGCTTCCAGCAAGCCGAGCGATTTGACCATACGTCGCCACCTTACCTTCGGGGATGCTGCGAATAATTTCCACCACATTTTCAGTAAAAGGTGTCATAGGTACCTTCCTTTCAAAAAACACATATCAAAAAGGTATCAAAGATATAATAATTTTAACAATACTTTTAGAAAAAACTGTCCCAAATGATGCAAAGTACTGGCTTCCAAACCACTTTTTAACCTCCATTCCAATCATAATCGCCATTTTTGAATAATTTTTTTATCGACAAATTTCTTGGGAAATAAAATCAAGCTCCGGATATTTCCAATTCAAAACCGCATAACGAAGGGATTCTGGACCGATCGCGCGTCTGTCGAAAAAAAGTAAGAAGTCCAATTATCAAAAAACTTTGACTAACACCTTGTCCCGATTGAGTATTTCTAGCATATTCCCGTATCCAAGCTAATAAAATGGTTACAAACCTTTACAAAGAGAGTGTTTGAGGTGAAGAGTCGTTTGAAGTTAGCGGACATTCAGTCGGGGACATGATTATTCATCGTATAGACAGAAGGTAACTTACTTTCTGCCGTTTGGTGCCTAACACCATCAAGGAAAGTGTCCTCCACTAATGGACAAATGTCTTTTAGTGGTGCCTGACACCAAAGCAGCCCAAAACAGACACCAAAACGGAAGCAGAATTCGTCGAAGTGATAAGCGGGTCTCATTTCACACTTCTCACATCCAATTTAGGGAGGGCGAGAGTGTGCACGATTACATCAAAGAGAGAACTATCAAGATTGGAAAGTATATCGTGGAGACGAGGAAAACGGTTCGCGTAATTGCGAAGGAGTTTGGCGTATCCAAAAGTACAGTCCATAAGGATCTTACAGAGAGACTTCCTGAGATTAATCCAGAGCTGGCAAACGAGGTTAAAGGTATTTTAGACTATCATAAATCAATCCGTCATCTCCGAGGGGGAGAGGCAACAAAAATGAAATATCAGAAAGAAGAGAAGGAAGGTGAAACTGTAAAATAAACATCCATGAATCGACTGAAAAAAGAATAGGCATCAAGGCATTCTCTGGAAATCCTCCTATCCGACATCCATCTGCAAGATTTTACAACTTTTCTATGCTAAAAGTATGGAAATCTTAATGAGTGTGGTACAATATACAATTAGGAAAAGTATGTGGATTCCGTTTTAAGGAGGAAAGAAAAGAGAATGTTTGCAAGAGATATTGGGATAGACTTAGGAACGGCTAACGTGCTAATTCACGTAAAAGGCCGTGGAATCGTATTAAATGAGCCGTCCGTAGTGGCAATTGACAAAAATACAAATCGCGTACTTGCTGTTGGTGAAGAAGCTCGCCGTATGGTTGGTCGGACACCTGGGAACATCGTCGCGATCCGCCCGCTAAAAGATGGCGTGATCGCTGACTTTGATGTAACCGAAGCAATGTTAAAGCATTTTATTAATAAGTTAAATGTTAAAGGGTTTTTATCGAAGCCGCGCATTCTGATTTGCTGCCCAACGAATATTACAAGTGTGGAGCAGAAGGCAATCAAAGAAGCAGCTGAAAAGAGCGGCGGGAAAAAGATTTACTTAGAAGAAGAACCAAAGGTGGCAGCGATTGGTGCGGGAATGGACATATTCCAACCGAGTGGAAACATGGTAGTGGACATCGGAGGGGGAACGACGGATGTAGCAGTTCTTTCAATGGGCGATATCGTGACTTCTTCCTCCATCAAAATGGCCGGTGACAAGTTCGACATGGAAATTCTCAACTACATTAAGCGCGAATACAAGCTCTTAATCGGTGAGCGTACAGCAGAAAATATTAAAATCAACATCGGGACTGTATTCCCAGGTTCACGCTCGGAAGAAATGGAAATCCGCGGACGTGACATGGTAAGCGGTCTGCCGCGCACCATTACAGTTCGTTCGGAAGAAATCGAAGGTTCATTACGTGAATCAGTTGCGGTGATCGTTCAGGCTGCAAAAAGCGTGCTGGAACGTACTCCTCCAGAACTATCAGCTGACATTATTGACCGCGGCGTTATTTTAACAGGAGGCGGTGCATTACTGCACGGCATCGACATGCTGCTCGCGGACGAATTAAAAGTTCCCGTCCTAGTGGCCGAAAATCCAATGGATTGTGTCGCAATTGGAACAGGAATCATGCTTGACAATATCGACAAGATTCCAAGTCGGAAGTTTGGATGATCCTTTCTGAAAAATTGTCCCTGCTAGTGGAATGAAGTTGACAAAGAATCTGAGCGGCCCTTTTAGGTCTAGTGTTGTAAGACATCATACCTTAAAAGAGCAGGATACAAAAAGTCTAATGAAGCAGGCGGGACAAGCCTCAGTCATTGGGCTTTTTTCTTTGGACTACAATTCCTAAAAAGCTTTAGGATATAGTAAATTCTACCTTTTAGTACTATTTCCTGTTAAAATTGATGAGTATTTTGAATTTATTTTTTATAATAGAATAATGAATGACGTATTGTAAAAATAAATCCAAATATCCAGTTATAAGAGTTGAACAGAAAAATTGGATATAATATGTATAATTCACTGAGTCCGGGGTCTCCCATGCAGATAAACATAAATGGGCGGACGTCAGTAAAAGGGGAATTAACAAATGTCTGTAAATAATCCAAACCAAGAATATAGAACAAGAGAAGAATACAAACGGGCCAAGGCGGCCGAGATGCAGAAACAATCCCAGGACGCTCCGACACAATCCCATAACGCATCTCACAGAGCACAGGACGCAGCGAACCATTCCGGGGACGAAGCACACAGAACACAGGGCACGGCCAACAGAGAGGGACGGCAAATAAAGGATGCTCCTGTGATCCAAGCCAAGGAAGTTGTTAAAGGAACAAAAAACACGGCAAAACCTGCGGTAGCCATCGCAAAGGGTGCGGTAAAAGCAGTATCAGCAGTCACGAAGACCGCAGCGAAACCAGCAAAAGCAGCCGTAAAAGGTACAAGGGATGCTGCCAAACAAGCGAAAGCCGATAAACGTGAAAAACAGGAGAAATCCAAGGTGAAGAACCAAAGCCGTGAGGCAAAAAAAACGAAAAATGCCACCAAGAGAGACAAAGAAAAGAATGTCTCTGAAAAACATCAACGAGTCAGAATTCGCCTCATTCCCATTTGGCTGCGCCTGATTCTTTTAGTGATCTTTGCTTTCATAAGCATATCGCTAGGCGCTATGATTGGATATGGGGTCCTTGGCGGCGGGAACGTTAAAGATGTTTTCAAGGAATCCACATGGACACATATTGTTGATTTAGTTGAAAAAGGAAAAAGAAAAGTGGAGGAAGGGAGGTAAATCCCTTCCTTTTTGTATACCTTAAGTAGTAAAATAAGAAATAAATACTTGTTACTAGTAGGAGGTACTAATCCATGTTAGATATCGAACAAATTAAAGAAATCATCCCACATCGGTACCCATTCCTTTTGGTGGATCGAATTTTAGAAGTAGAAGAAGGAAAGAGCGCAGTTGGGATTAAAAACGTTAGTGCCAATGAAGAGTTCTTTAATGGCCATTTTCCTGATTACCCAGTCATGCCTGGTGTATTAATCGTCGAAGCTCTCGCACAGGTTGGGGCTGTCGCCATGTTGAAAAAAGAAGAAAATCGCGGCCGCTTAGCCTTTTTTGCTGGAATTGATGGCTGCCGTTTTAAAAAGCAGGTCAAACCAGGTGACCAGCTTCGTCTGGAAGTAGAAATCATCCGTCTGCGCGGACCAGTTGGCAAAGGAAAAGCCGTTGCAACCGTTGACGGCGAAGTGGCCTGTGAAGCTGAAATCACCTTTGCCTTAGGCGAGAAAAAAGAATAAACGAAACGAAACGGCCGGAAGGAATTTCTGGTCGTTTTTTTATGTAAAAAAATGCTAGCCATCATTCGATACACATTGGACATCCTAAAATTAGACCCATAGGTAGGTCAAAATTTGTTTTGGAAGGGGTTTATCATCTTGAAGAAAAAGTTATTTCTTATGCTCGCAGGATCGATTTTATCCGCGGGAATGTTAACAGCATGTAATAATGATAACGATGACCAAAATCCGCCGCCGCCAGCCGTCGATAACAATGTAAATGATAATGATTTAAATGACAACGATTTAAACCGTAACGATTTAAACAAGTATGATAATGACAACCTTGATTTAGACAACAGAAACAATCATTATCCAAACACAGAGGACAAAAATACGGATACCGACAAAGACCCAATGAAGGATAGCAATACCAAAAAAGAAGAGATAATTGAAGATGATATTGACAGAAAAGACGCGGATAATAAAGACGAGTAATGCACAGCAATAAAAAAGGGACGGGCCGTTAGCCTGTCCCTTTACGCATGATTTATTTGTTCGACTTCACTTTTAACTTCGGTTTGCTTTGGATCTTTTCTCTAAATTCGTTGAGCAGCGCGGAGCCTTCTAATCCTTTTTGAAGCAGACTTTCGAGCAAAAGCTCAGAATAGTCGCTTTTATTCCGGCGGATTTTTCCCTCGAACAAAACGCTAATATGCTTTTCAAATTTAGTTAACGAGACAATTTTGGTTTGAAAATAAGCAGGTGCGTTTTCCTTCTTGGTAATCACAGCCTCAACAATAATGTCGCGATTTTGCTCAGAGATTGCTTTGAAATAATCATAGAGGGATAAATCTGTATACGCCTCAAGCAGCCATGTGGAGCGCTCGTCTTCCTTATTGAGAATTAAGCCATCTACTAACGGAACTTCAATCGAAGCATCATCTTCCACTACATCTAATGAGTACAACTTAAAAGATTTCATCATAACCTCCTGATTTCCTTTTTCAAAATTATAACATATGTGCACGTAAAGCAAATGTCGAAAAGTTTTTGTCGAAATTTAGAAGATAAGTTTTTTCCGAAAATCTACACGCCTTTTTTGACAAAAATGCCTTTGAAAAACCGTTTATCTCCTAAAAAGCAGACGAATAATGGTTGTTTCCCTGTTTTACAACGAGGACACCGTAAGGCTATGCTAATACCGTCAAACAAAGAAGGAGATGAAGGTATGATCAATCAAGTCACACTGGTTGGCAGGTTAACAAGGGATCCGGAATTAAAACAGACGACAGAAGGGACGTTTGTAACCCAAGTTACCCTGGCTGTGTCGCGTCACTTTCGGAACCAAAACGGCGAAATAGAGGCTGACTTTATCCAATGTACCCTTTGGCGGAAAGCAGCTGAAAATACGTGTCAATACTGCCGGAAAGGTGCAGTCATCGGAATCACGGGGCGTTTGCAGACGCGGAACTATGAGAACAAAGAAGGAAAAAAGGTATATGTCACAGAGGTAGTCGCGGAAACGGTCCAGTTCCTAAGCTCCAAACCGCAGCCGCATGAAGTGGAAACTCCTCTAAAAAAGGAGGAAGTGACGATTGGTGTCTAACAATGAAATGACTAGAAACCTCGAGCAATTACTGGAAAGTTTAATCAAAATGGTTGGAAATTCAAATAAAAATCTTGACGGCCTCCAAAAACGTGTCAGCCAGTTGGAATGGATCATTAAGGAACAGCAGCATGAAATCAAGGAAAGAGACGACCTCATCAGAATTTACTCCTCCCATTCACAAGAACCTTCATCAATTACTCCATTTCGTTTATAGGTTTTCAAAAATTTATCCCCGCAACTGCCTTTATGATAAAAAATCAATGCCATCTCCGAATTGATCTCCGTTTATCCGGCAGTTACTTGCCGGAATTTTTTTTGATTGACACGTATAAAAATATTCCACCGGGGTAAACTAATAGAAAAACCCCCCTGTTTTTTTTAAAAGAAGCCGCTGAACTCATCAGCGGCTTCTTTGATTTATAAGTGAAATAATCATTTATGAAAAAATAGTGAACGTCCCAAAAAAAAGTTAGGGTGGCATAAAATAACATTAAAGGAAATTGTAGATTATCGTCGAATAATGTTAGAGTATGTAAATTATTGTATTTTATGGAGGTTTGTATCTTTGTGGAGGAAAACTCAATAATATTCATTGTCAATCCATCAAGCAGGAGGAAAAAGAGGTTCAACTACAAACCAAGTTTTTTTGATGCAGTACAGCTCTCAACTCGGTCACTCCAAACATATGAAGTTACGCCTTATCAATCGATTCCATTTCATAAAAAAGCAATTATTCCTATCCTTAGTTTTAATTCTGACATTCATATTATGTACGAGAAGCATTCTTTACAAATCTATAAAGAAAACAATGATCTAACCGAGAAAGAAGTCTTTGAGATTCTCACCCGCTTTGCCATTAAAGAAGGGAACAGGGTGTCTTTTTTAGCGGACTTTCCGAATGGCAAAAAAAGACGAGCAAAGTCCAAACCAAGCGGTACGCTGGCAGAAAGTAAGAAAATGGAGGAGAAATGTGACGTTCCACCCCAAAAAAATTGACGCTGTTATGCCACAGAATTGACACTAATATGTGTAATATGACAAAAAGTGATGTACTTTTAATCTTTTTGTAACATTACTGGCACATTCTTCTGGTATAAATAGAGTACTAAGGAAAGGAGAAAGTGTATGCAAACGACAAGAAAGCGTATCATTCTCATGTTACTTACAATCGTATTATCGGTATCAGGTTCTATGGTTACATATGCACAAACAAGCACGGAAGCCCTACATAATGCTAAAGAAGAACTAGCTGAAAAACAAAGTTTAGTAGAGCAAAAGGCGCAAGAAAAGCAAAATGTTAATCAAGAAATTGCAAAAATTCAACAAGAATTGAATGCCCTGAACAGTAATATTTCAAAAAACAAAGAAGAAATGGCCAAAACGCAACAAAAAATAGATGCTACGAACCAACTCATTGAAAAAAAGAAGCAAGAAATAGTCGTCCTAGAAGACAAAATTCTTGCCCGCAAAGGAATTATGAAGCAGAGAGCTGTCTCACTTCAACAAAATGACAACATCAATGTAATCGTCAATCTTTTCTTCGAGTCTGATAGTATCTCAGAGTTTATTCAACGCGCAAGTGCGGTTTCAACCATTATGGATGCGGATAAAGATATTTTGACGTCCCAAAAGGCAGATCTGCTGCAGATTGAAGAAGATAAAAAAGAGATTGATAGACAAGAACAAATTTTATTAGGAGATCAAAGTGAACTTGCGAAACAACAGCAAACACTTGATCAAAACAGACAAAAAAGTCAACAAACCTTAACCGTAATGCAACAAAAATATAGTCAAATTCTTAAACAAATGGAGCTTGCTGAACAGGAAAAGGCAGGCATCCAATCACAATTGAATGCTATTCAAGCGAAAATGAAAAGTGAACAAGAAGAGGCGAAGTCCGCGAAGCCGCGTCCTATAGCTTCAAAAGCAAAACCGGCGCCGGCGCCATCTTCAAATAACGAAACAACTGGTGCCGTCAAAGGGAAGGAAATGTATGTGACCGCGACAGCATACAGCCCGGAAGAGTCAGGGAATATCACGGCAGCAGGCTACAATATTGGGAAGCATCCAAATATGAAATTGATTGCCGTCGACCCAAGAGTCATTCCGCTTGGAAAAAAGGTCTGGGTTGAAGGATACGGCGTAGCCATCGCAGGCGATACAGGCGGCGCAATCAAAGGCCATAAAATCGACGTATTAATGCCAACCACATCCAAATGCATCCAGTGGGGCAGAAAAACCGTAAAAATCATCGTATTAGACTAATTCTCAAGACCTAACAGGAAACTGTTAGGTCTTTTTTTTGTCGGGTTCGGTGCGGTGTGTTGTGGTTCGGTGCAGTGCGGGTGCGACTATAGCAATATTGTCAGTGGGCTAATCAAATGGTGCCTGACATCGAAAGCACTATAGCCTCTGGAATTATATGGAAAATGGTGCCTGACACCGAAAGCACTATAGCTATTGAATTTATACAGCAAATGGTGCCTGACACCGAAAGCATTATAGCTACTGGATTTATACAGCAAATGGTGCCTGACACCCAAAGCACTATAGCTACAGGATTTATACAACCACCAATGGTGCCAACACCCCAAATTTCTTCCTCTGACACGTTGATGATTTTGTGTTTATGAAATAAAATAAATTCATATTGTTACAAATTGGTAGTATGAGAGAGGGATCGGTTTAGTGATTGAATTAAAACTGCGTTCGATTTTAAAGCAGGTAAAAAGTGAAATTCCGCAAAAGAGATTTGAAGCGCTTGACCAGCTTTTTCAATATAAGCAGGACGAGGGACTCGAGATTCAAATTGATGTGTTAAAGGATATAATCAAAACGGCAGCATCCGGATTCCCAGAGCCTGTCGACCGCTGGGACAACCCCTCCTTTTATCTTATTGACTTTGTCTGTGATTTTCCAATGCCGGAAGTGGTGGAAGCGCTCATCAAGCATTTTGACGGCCTTGACTTGCAGGCCAAAGAGCGGGCAATTGAAATGCTGCTCACAACAGAAGATGAGGATATTTTTTATGTACTCGAGGAAAAAATCGTCGAGTTAATCGAGACCGAAGAATTCCATATTCCCGTCAATGACCTGGAACCCTATCCAATGCTGATTAAGGGAATCCTTGATAAAACCCTCGACAAGCTCCATACAGAGCATTATAAATGGTTGTTTTATCATTTAGTATTATCGCTGAACGACTCCGGTATAGAAAAAGGTTATAGGAAAGACGTCATCCTCCCGTCATTGCTCAACGATTATCACATAGAGAAACTGGAGTATCTGAAATTTGACGACGATTTTTCAAGCAAATATGTTTATACGGCTTGGAAGGACAGCTATTTTGCCGTTCGAACAAAAATGAAATTATTTATTAGCTTGATGGAATATTATTTTTCAGCCGACATCGGTGCTGAGCTGGAGCAGGCCATGAACTTCCGCGATCCGTTGATAAAAACGCAGGCGCTGTTGGTATGTGTGGCCAAAAACCTCCCGTATCAACAGAACACACTCGTAGAAGCAGCGGAGCATATTGAGAGTGCAGAAATGGTTTATTGGGAGTTAAGGGCGAGAAATTTAGAGCATCTGTATCCCATCACGGAAGGAAAGCAGCCGCATTTGGCGAAGACGAGACTCTTTTCAACGATTATCAACCTGCCAGAGGAAGAGGAGGGAGTCATCCGCTATCCGGAGGACATCCAGATCATCGATACAGTCGAAACCGAAAACACATATCGCCAGCCGATACGCTATTATTTGCTGAGTTTCGTGCATATCGGGACCCGATACGCGGGCTGGGCAGGCGGCTATGCGCTTGAGGATGGAGACGATACGGCCGAACTATGGGATGGCAGCTATACTGATTTTGTTGAATGGGACTCACTCAGCATCGAAGAACATAAAGCAGCTTTTTTCAAAAAGAGAGCAGAGGAAAAGGAAGAACATGAGTCCAGTATCTACTTTGAAAGCTCGCCGTCGCTAAGTCGAGGTGCCTGGTTCTTCCTGAGCCTCGCGGTGGTTCACTGGATTAAAGAGGCGGTAACAGGATTTCCGAAAGACGGGATTCTTTTCTTAGTAGCATTAACCATTATCGGCGCTGGGATGTGTCTTTATGAACTTACCGCAAATAAGAAAAGAAAAATCAGAGTCGTTGGCCAGCAGCTTGTGATGGAAAACGGATCGAAGCAGCACACTATCGGCTTGCATGAAATCAAAAAAGTAGAACATAACAAAAAACACGTTCTCATCTACAACAAGAAAAATGAAGTCGCGTTTTCATTCCCACTCCGCTGGGTCCGCTACGAACTCTTTCACATGCACATGCTGGAGCACACCGACCATCTAAAAGACCGACCGCATATTCAAGCATAAAAAACACACGCCAAAGGCCGCAGAAATGCGGCCTTTGGCGTGTTTATGAGTGCTGTGGTCAATAGTTAATGGTCCATGGTGCCTGACACCGAAAACACTGTTGCCACTGGGGTTAGTGGGCAAATGGTGCCTGACACCATAAAATGACACCATTAACACTATTGCCACTATCTATTTCAGATGATCATTCAAAACATTTTCCTCGAGGACAGAGAACTTGTCTCCGTATACCTTCTCGATATGATGCTCTCCCCATGTACAAAGCGAATTCAGAATTCCCTCCAGACTCCGGCCGTACTCACTTAACTCATACTCTACCTTCGGGGGAATCTGATTATAAATAATCCGATTAATCACACCATCGTCCTCCAGCTCTCGCAATTGCTGTGTCAACATCTTCTGCGTAATATTCGGCATCAGGCGCTTCAATTCACTCGTCCGCTTTTTCCCATGCGTCAAATGGCAGAGAATCACACACTTCCACTTCCCGCCGATTACCTCAAGCGTCGCCTCAACCGATATATTATATTTTTTCTTCTCCATCTATATCTTCCTCCTCATTTCACAAACTGACAGTCAGGAGATAGGCACTAAAAAGTACCTATAGCACTACTAGGTACCTATATAACTTTAAAGTGCGTACTTCCGATAATTCTGTATATCCTCCATAATAACATTTGCCGGATGAAAATAATCATACCTTTTTAAATAAACCTACACAAATGAGGAGGAAAATTTATGTCTTTAAATAAACAGCAAAGCACATTCGCACTACTGGCCTTAGCCATCAGCGCCTTCGCAATCGGAACCACTGAATTTATCAGCGTCGGCCTGCTGCCGCTCATCGCCCAAGACTTGCATATACCCGTCACCACTGCTGGACTGACCGTCTCCCTATACGCCCTCGGGGTAATGGTTGGAGCGCCAGTACTGACATCAATGACATCGCGCATGTCACGGAAAACTCTATTACTATGGATCATGATTGTCTTCATCATCGGTAACGGAATCGCCGCAAGCGCAACAACGATCAGCGTCCTGCTCGCAGCCCGTGTGATTTCCGCATTAGCACATGGTGTTTTCATGTCAATCGGTTCCACCATCGCTGCCGATCTCGTCCCGGCCAACCGCCGCGCGAGCGCTATCTCAATCATGTTCTCCGGCCTTACCGTGGCCACCGTCACCGGCGTACCATTTGGAACATTCATCGGTCAACAATATGGCTGGAGGCTTGCCTTCATCCTCATCGTCATCGTTGGAATCATCGGCTTCATCGCCAACTGGATTCTCATACCTTCTTTATTGAAAAAAGGGAACCAGACCAGCGTTCGAGATCAATTCAAGCTCCTGACCAATGGCCGGCTCGTACTTTTATTCATCATCACGGCCCTAGGGTATGGCGGCACATTTGTTGTCTTTACTTATTTGTCACCATTACTACAGGAGATAACAGGATTTAACGAGAGTTCGATTGCAATTATCTTACTTGTGTACGGATTGGCGATCGCCGTTGGAAATACGGTCGGCGGCAAGCTGTCGAACCGCAACCCGATTAAATCCCTATTCTATATGTTTATCGTTCAAGCTGTTGTACTGCTTGTCCTAATGTTCACCGCGCCGTTCAAAATCGCGGGCTTAATCACTATTATTTTTATGGGACTGCTAGCCTTTATGAACGTGCCAGGACTTCAAGTATACGTGGTTATCCTTGCTGAACGATACGTCCCAAGTGCCGTCGATGTAGCATCCGCCATCAACATTGCTGCTTTCAATGCAGGAATCGCCATCGGTTCCTACCTAGGAGGCGCCATCACTGATTCAATCGGACTCATTCACACCACCTGGATCGGTGCATTAATGGTCCTAGTCGCGGCCATCCTAACAGGGGTGAGCCGAGCGCTCGAAAAGAAAGACCAGGAATCAATGAAATCAATGGAGTCAATGGAATCAATGGAATCAATGGTGTCAGGCACCACAAAAACACAAATGTCCTCTTGAGAAGGACGGTTGTGTGATTAAACTAAAAACAATTGGAGGATAAAAAAATGTTAAACAATTTACAAAGTACTACAACTTTAAATAACGGAGTAAAAATGCCATGGTTTGGTCTGGGTGTCTTTAAGGTAGAGGAAGGACCGGAGTTGGTGAACGCGGTGAAAATGGCAATCAAACATGGTTACCGGAGCATTGACACGGCGGCCATTTATGAAAACGAAGAGGGAGTAGGACAAGGGATTAAGGAATCAGGCATCGCTAGAGAAGATTTATTCGTCACTTCAAAGGTTTGGAATGCCGACCTTGGCTACGAATCAACCTTGGCAGCGTACCAAACAAGTCTAGATAAGCTAGGTTTGGAATACTTAGACCTCTACCTCATCCACTGGCCGGTAGCTGGAAAATACAAGGAGGCGTGGAGAGCGTTAGAGACTCTTTACAAAGAAGGACGGGTGAGAGCCATTGGGGTCAGCAATTTCCAAGTCCACCACCTGGAAGACCTTTTGAAGGATGCAGAGATCAAGCCTATGGTGAACCAAGTCGAATATCACCCGCGCTTAACTCAAAATGAAGTCCAAGCATTCTGCCGCGAGAACGGAATCCAGATGGAAGCTTGGTCACCATTAATGCAAGGTCAATTATTGGACAATGAAGCATTAGTGGATATTGCTGCTAAATACAATAAATCAGTTGCCCAAATCATCTTGCGTTGGGACTTGCAGAACGGCGTCGTCACCATTCCGAAATCAACAAAAGAACACCGGATCATCGAAAACTCACAAGTATTCGACTTTGAACTAACACAAGAGGACATGCAGCAGATCAACGAGCTAAACCAATACCACCGCGTCGGTCCAGACCCCGACAACTTTGGTTTCTAATCATAGAGAACTATTGCCATTCGGCCAATTTTCATTCGAAAATTGGTCGTTTTTTTCTCTCATTTACCTTTTAGGGGAAAAGTCGTCTCTTGCGGTAAAAGGAGCCCTGCTACATTTCCCGTTCAAGGGAAAAATCGTTTATTAACGGTAAATTGAGCCCTTCTGCATTTACCGAAACCTGGTGTCAGGCACCGCGCATGGACACATTTACAGTTATTTTTCCCAATGATTTGTTATAATTATTAAAAAATTGAAAGTAAGGGGTGGAGAAGGTTGTCCAGTAGAGTAAAGAAAGATAATTGGAATGCTGATTTATATGATCAGGAACATGGATTTGTTTCTCATTTTGGCGGGGCGCTGCTCCAATGGCTTGCACCAAAGCCTGGTGAAAAAATTCTTGATCTTGGCTGTGGAACAGGGGATCTGGCCAACCAAATGAATCAACAGGGAGCAGCCATAATTGGGATTGATAAATCCGAAAACATGGTCCAGCAGGCACAACATAAGTATCCTGGACTTACCTTTAGGGTGCAGGACGTTGTAGCCCTGAATTACAGGAACGAATTCGATGCCGTTTTTTCTAATGCCACATTGCATTGGGTGAAAACTCCGAAACAAGCCCTGCAATCCATTTACCAAGCCTTAAAACCGGGTGGCAGATTTATCGCAGAATTCGGAGGGAAAGGCAACGTCCAAAAAATCACCGACGAACTAATTCAACAATTAGGAACGAGCTATCAATCTGAGCAATTTCCATGGTATTACCCCAGTATCGGTGAATACACATCTCTGATGGAGCAAGTTGGATTTCGAGTCACTCACGCCCAACACTTTGATCGCCCAACTCCACTAAACGGAGAAAACGGGTTGCGTAACTGGATCGAGATGTTCGCCACGAGTATGTTGGACGGCCTCACACCCGAGGCCAAAGAGCGCATCATCACAGAATCCACCCAAAATTTAAGAGAAGTTTTATACCATAACGGTGCATGGATCGCGGATTATAAGCGGATTCGGGTAGTAGGGATAAAAGAGTAATCGCGAGGGGGCCAGCAAAAGGTCCTTTTTACTTTGAGCTCCATAGATATTCATGATATTTATGATGCAAAATAACCTTTGGAAATGGATATTTATGTTAAAACAAAATCAGCAAAGGAGGTTAGAAAAGATGACTCTACTAAAAAATAAATGGCTTTGGTTCAGCTTCATTCTCACCTTAGTCGTATGTTCCAACTTCCTGATTTACCGTCTTGAAAGTTTAGGACCACCCCCAACAGGAATGGCCTTAGGCTCCTTATTTGACTTCATCATCACCATACCATTACTCGTGTACTTCTTCATCATCAGAAAACGATACTCCCTAAAATATATACTCCCCGTGATGATTGCCGGATACGGCGTCGCGGTCCTAGTCATTCCGCATCAACTCCTGTCGGCGTATTCCTTTGTAAAATATATTTTATTGGCCGGTGAGGCTGCTTTTTTCCTGCTCGAGCTATACGTCGTCATTCAATTGCTGGCAAAAATCCCTGCGATCGTCAAAAGTTACCGTAAGTATGAGAGCGAAATTCCTACTTTCTCGTATCGAATGAAACAAGCATGGGATCAGCACCTCAAGCCATCCAAGGCCCAAGAAATCTTTTTCTCTGACGTGAAGATGTATTATTACAGTCTAGTTTCTTGGCATAGAAAACCAGCCACACTTGATGAACGTATGTACACCTGCCATAAAAAAACCGGCACAATTACGTTATACGTCATGCTGATCCATGCACTGGTCTTGGAATCTGTTGGTTTTCATTTTCTCCTTCATTCGTGGAGTCCTTTGGTTGCCATCATCGCGCTCGTATTAAATGTGTATACCTTGTTATTCTTTCTAGCAGAAATCCAAGCAATTCGGCATTGCCCAATCATGATCACGGACCGGCATCTGTATCTGCAGGTTGGTATCATGAAACAGTTAATCGTGCCGCTAGAGGAAATTAAAGAAATTCACCCGTATGATGGACCTGAAACAATAACAAAAGAGGAGTCAAAACTTATTTTCGACGCGGTCCTAACAGATTTTTTCAAGGAAAAACCCCAGTTTGAAGTGGAGTTTTATCATCCAATCGAAGCAAGCTTCATTTATGGCTTTAAGAAAAAAGTAAGTAAGGCACATCTCCGTCTCGATGAACCACAGAAATTCTATCAAGCACTCACGAATAAAATCCAAAAGTGATTATGGTTTACTAGTCTCTTAATTTTTATAGGATAGGTGATAACTGGTGAATCAAAGGAAGAGTATCGTTAAAAGAGCTTTAATAAAGTCAATTATTTCAACAATTTTTCTCCTATTATGCACAATAGTGGTTTATTCTTTTGTAAAATCTCCTGCACCGAACCTCTTATTTTTTGGTCTTGGAGCTTTTTCTTGCTTCTTTTTAGTAGATTTATTATTTTTTAAGATTCAGCGAAATAGTTAAATGTGGAATTTCAACTTTCGCACCTGAAATTCGGAAAAATAAAACGAAGCCCTCTATTTGGAAGAGGGCTTCGCTGCCGTTTAAGCTGGATTAATGAACACGAATGATTTCATAAATATTCTCATCATGGTGAACCCTGGTATGCTTCGACTCAAGTCGTTCAAATTCCTCAACTTCATCAAATGACTCGCCAAACCACCAGTTTTTGAGTTCAAATAAAAAGTCCGTAAGCATCATTTTTTCCTCCCTAGATTGGGTTATTGGATTCTTATGTCTCTATTATACTTGTGAATCTATTCACATAAAAGCGGTTACAAAATACACGGAATAGCAAAATTATATAGAAAAATGAGAGAGTTTAGGTAAATATCTTACCACCGTTTCAAGCATAAACACCAACAAAAAAAGGACAAAACCATTGCGGCCTTATCCTCTTTATAACATAGTAGTGGTGCCTGACACCAAAATCATTATTGTCACTATCCTCAACAAACAAATGGTGCCTGACACCATCAAGTTGTCCTCCCAGCATGGACAAAAGGGTGGAATGTCCACGAACGGTGCCTGACACCACCACTAACATCACCCCAGATACACCAAGTCCTTAAGTTCATCGGTCGATAATTCGGTGATCCAGTTTTCGCTTTGGATGATCTGGTCATTCAGGAATTGCTTTTTCTCGAGCATTGCGTCGATCTTTTCCTCAAGTGTTCCGGTACAAATCATCTTATGCACGTGGACGAAACGCGATTGCCCGATCCGGTAGGCGCGGTCAGTGGCTTGATTTTCAACGGCTGGATTCCACCAGCGATCATAGTGGATGACATGATTGGCTGCCGTCAAATTCAGCCCGGTTCCACCGGCCTTCAGTGACAGCAAGAAGACCGGGAATTCCTGGTTCTGGAACCGCTCAATCATCTCGTCGCGCTTCGCCTTCGGTACACTACCGTTCAAAAATGGCACCTCGATGCCAAATTTCTTCTTTAGCGCGCTTCGAATCATTTCACCCATTTCGATATACTGGGTGAAAATCAAACAGCTCTCTCCCTGTTCTAAAACCGCGTCAATCAGTTCGACAAGCTTTTCCAACTTATTCGAACGCTCAAGCAGTTCGCGTCCAGCCGACTTTTCCTTCAGATAGAGGGCAGGGTGGTTGCACAACTGCTTCAACCGGCTTAACATTTGTAAAATTAACCCCTTACGCTCAAAGCCAGATAGTTTCTCAATTTCTGCAAACGTATCATGGATCAGCTGCTCGTATAGCGACGCCTGTTCAGCCGTAAGCGGACAATATTCCTTTTGCTCCAGCTTGTCAGGGAGATTCAACGCAACTTCCTCATCCTTTTTCGTGCGGCGCAATAAGAATGGCCGAATCAACGATTGCAGCTGCTGCACTTTTTCCTTCTTCTCATCTTTTTCAATCGGAATCACGAACTTTTTCTGAAACTGCCCCAAACTGCCAAGGTAGCCATGATTGGTAAAATCGAAAATCGACCACAGCTCAGATAAACGGTTTTCCATCGGTGTCCCTGTCAAAGCAATGTGGTGGCGTCCGCGCAGCTTGCGGACAGCCTTTGACTGCTTAGTCTGGGCATTCTTAATATTTTGTGCCTCGTCGATGGCAATCGAACTCCAAATCAGCGATTCAAACTCCGCCAAATCGATATGACTCAGCCCATATGAAGTCAAAACAATATCGGCATCTTTCGCCTTCTCGACAAAAGCTTCCTCCTTCAGACGATTCGACCCGTAATGCAGATACACCTTCATCTCCGGCGCAAACCGCTCAATCTCCTTTTGCCAGTTTCCAAGCACAGAAGTCGGGCAAATAATCAGCGCCGCTTTGGTCGGAACCTTCGCCGTAACAGGCGCGGCAGTGGCATCTTCCTCTTTTTTGCGGCGCTTTTTCACCTCTTTTTGGGTGTCAGGCACCAACGTCAACTCATCCCCGGCCACTTCTTTCACCTTCAATAAATAGGAGAGGAGCTGGACGGTTTTCCCGAGTCCCATGTCGTCCGCTAGGGTGGCGCCAAATCCGTACTGGCGCAGGAACCAGAGCCAACTCATACCGAGCTGCTGGTATGGACGGAGTTCACCCTGCAAACCAGACGGCACATCCTCGAGTGGAATTTCGTTCACTTCCGACAACTGTTTGACCATCTGCTTCCATTGGCGGTTCAACTCAATTTGAATTTTGGCAAAGGCCTTTGGATTCTCGAGCTCATCTTCGACTGCTTCTGACTCCATCAATTCCTGTTCAAGCAAATCGCGGACATGCAAGCCTTCCTTTTCGGCCCGTTTCATCATATCCTGAATTTGTCGAATAAACTGCGGATCCAGCTTCACCCAGCGCCCTCGAATAAAGACAAGTCGTCTTTTCTCCTCGACAAGTTGCCCAAACTCATCTTCGGACAAGTCGACACCATTCATCGAAAAGCGCCAGTTAAAATCAAGCATGGCTTGAAGTCCGACAAAGGATGGCCGGTGGCTCGAAGTACCTTTCAGCGATGCTTTCACCTTCAAGTTGGCATTTTTCATCGCCTGCCACCAAGAAGGGAGGAGAATTTCGACATCCAAGGCTACCAGCGTCTCACTCGCCTCCGTCAAAAACATCCACGCTTCTTCCTCACTCAGATGCGTTTTGAAAAAGCCGTCTTCGCCTAACCACGGAATTAGGCGGACCCAGCGTTCCCGCTCACGGTCTACTTTTTCCAAAAATGGCCGCCACTTCGCTGGGATCTTCGCGGAACCCTCAACATCATAAACATCATCAACATTTTTCTTTCCTCGTAAAAATAAATCCAGGCTCCATGCGCCTTCACCATCCAGTGGCTCATCCAGTCGGAGCCCAATAGTAAACGGCGTGTCGCTTTCCTTAATCCCGACCCATTCCAGCCAGCTTTCTTCATCAAAATAACGAGCGAGTTCGCTGCCGGAAATATTTTGCTTGCGGAGCAAGTCGAGCTTCGGTCCAAATAGCTCCTTCATCGCGGCATTCCGCGTCAAGTAGCCATCAAGGGCATCATTATACAAATCGGAAATGTAGTTTTTCGTTGTTCCAAGAGGGGAACCGGCCGTCCCAAGGTTGAGATCGGTCGATTCATCATCAATATCGGGTTCTTCAATCATTTGCTCCCAAAACGATGAGTCGAACTCGTCCTTGACGCGCTCAGGAAGTTTCCAGCGGAAATCGCCATGCTCCCAAACCGAAAAGTCCGGCAGCCAATCTTTTTCGAGAATCCCTTCATAAAGCGCAAGGCTGGCTGCAAGACAAATCTCAGATTGTTCATTCCAATCCCATTCGATAAATCGATTAAATGACTCCTTGGCAAAAAGCGAGACCAAATGCCAACTGCTCACAACGACACCTTCGACACCATCAATAGTCTCCGTCTCAAGGAGCGTACCAAAGAAGCTTTCCTCATGACTGCTGAAAACGAGATTCTTCCACCTAAATGGGCTCATCACACGACCTTGTTCATCTTCAGCAGTAAGAAGAAAACGCCCTTCCCCGATTTTAGTTGTCAGCAATTTCATAAACCTTGTTTTAAGCATCGATACAAAACTCCTTTTAGTGGGGGAGAGAACATCATAGGCTATTTTACTAGCTGTTGGTTTCCAAATAATGTCTAATTGTACAAAACCCCTTAAAAATCGTACAAAACATATAAAAAGTTGCACAAAAGCCCCTAAATTTCGTACAAAACTAAAATAAAATTGCACTAAATCCAACGGAAACTGCACAAAACAAAAATAATATATAAATCAATATCCATAATCCTAAATAAAATCCATAAAAACCAGAAAACGTCCGTGACATATGGACAAAATTACGAGAAATGTCCACGGCCGGTGCCTGACACCCACAACGACATCCACAAAGGCACCCACAATGACACCAACAATGACACCAACAATGACACCAACAATGACGCCAACAATGAAACCAACAATGACCAACTAATGTCACAAAGGGGGCACCAATAATTTTCACAGAAAAATCCATATTCCTTTATTATACCCAAAAATGTGTGGTTAGAGGAGGGCGATGCCTGAATTATCTTGCAAGCGGGAGGCGCGGGGTTAAAATAGATCACTTTAAGGTGATACCGAAGCATAGCTCTAGTAAATAAAAACAAAATAAAAGCCCGCAGCACATTGGCGGCGAGCTCATATATGCATCAAGGCATGGCGATATGTCAATAATCCAGCACCTGTTGCGATACTACCCCTTGAATGATAACCCATGTTCCTTCAAAGCAGCTCTAAGCTTAGGTAAAGAAGCTGGCCCCATACCGTGAAATTGCAAAATCTCTTTTTCGGTATACGTTGATAGTTGCTGCAAAGTAGTGATCCCATTGTTTTCTAATGCCCGCCTTGCTGGTGCGGAGAATACGGAAAGAAATCCATCTGCAGGTTTGCGTTCATTCTCACATGTGGGACAGGTCGGACAGTCACTGCTTTTATAAAATTTGTGTCCTTGATCGCAAGTCCTTAAACTTTTTTCGGAAGTGGCCATTGTAAAATGTCTCCTTTTTCATGGAATATCGGTTGGTTTTTCAAATCATGCGAATCCGAAAGAACTAATCCAAAAACAAAAGGTGCCAGCAGGAATCGGCACCTTCTTTCCGCTACCCCTCAATCAACTTGCTCCGCTTGCACTCCTCGTGAAACGCCCGCAGCCGTTTCGTCCGCTCCAGTAACGTTTCCAAGAAATACTCCCAATCATCGACCCGCTTCAATTTCTTATAAAGCGTCCGTAGTTTCTTCAAGTGCCGCACGGCCAAGCGGTAACTGGCCCGGTTCTTCTGATCGATTTCCTTCTGCGCCGTCTGATGCAGCATCCCGAGCAGCACCTCGGGCCGCTCCTTCTCAATCAGCTTCAACCGGTCCTTCGGCAACTCATAATAATCCAAACCAATAAACGCCTGCAGCTCGCCCCAGCGGTCATACTGCTTCCGCTCAAACAATACATGCTCATAATCGCCAAAACTATAGGGAAGCATTGCCAGCAGTGCCCGTTCATATAAATCCACCCGGTCACTCTCCGCACAATATGGCGCCACCGCCCGCAGCGCACTCCGCACAAACGTCGCGCAACTATGATAACCGCCAAGCCATTCCAAATATCCCTTCACTTTTTGCAGAAATAACTCAACCACCGCGCCGACCCGCTTCCACGCCTTCTGCCCCGATAAATACTCAATCCAATACACCAGATAGGGAGCAATCTCGGCATCACTAAATGGCCGGACCAACTTCAGGGCCGCCTCATCATCCCCCAGCAAGAAATTCAAATGAATCCCAGCCAGCATCATTGGCGCCGGACTCTCCCAATCCTGCAGCTCCTTCAGCCGTGCCTGAATCTTCACCAACTCTTCTTCACGCCACGCCTTTTTTTTGAAAAAATGAATCCACAACAGCCGGTACAAGAAAATCCGCTCATACTCCAACCCCTGTGTACAGGTCAGCAGTTCAAACGTGTCCGCCCGCAATTTGTCAACAAACTCATCAAAATCAAATGGCAGCGACTGCGTGCCAATCTTAATCGATAGCTCCTCGGCATCGTCCATCAAATTATGGAACAAATGCAAATAAGCCCGCTTCACCGTATCATCATCATGATCGAGCTGATCACTCAGCCGAGCCAACTTCCGAAACGAAACGACAATCCCGACCAACTCATAAAGCAAGCGCCATTCCTGCTCCACTGGGGCACTCGCATGAATCCGGCGCTCATAAATCCCAAACAACTCCGGAATCACATATGGACTCGTGTACTTCTTCGTTGCCAGCAGCGTATCAAAACTGACCTCAAACGAATGAACCCAGCGCCCATAATCTGGCTTTGATGACCCATTCGCTTTAATCAAATCCTTCGCCGTCTGCAACCCCCAGTCAGAAAATGACTTCGACTCCTGCATCGGCTCGCGCCACTCGGCTACCCAATCAGTCACACTACCAACCCTGGCATACGCACCAAAAAACACCGCCATCTGATGCCGGCAAAAGCCCTCCGCTGGACACGTACACTCACTCTGTGACAAATACTCAAAATTCAACTTCACATAACACGGCGTCACATCCTGAACCATCGCCGTAATCTGCTTCTCCCATATCTGTACCTGCTTCACCAGCCCTTGCCGGTACAACATCAAACCCTTCTGAACCAGCCGGGCATCCTCCGTCACTGTTGGGTGCAGCAATTCCCGCACCTGATCCCCAAAAAGCTCAATCTTCTCACTTGCAGGCGTCGACTCCAAAGCCACAACCCCCTTTACCAAATCCAGTCAATTATAAATAAAAAACCATATTCCACTATTATACCCAAAAAATCGGTGTCAGGCACCATGTGAAAATTTCACATGGTGCCTGACACCAAATGGACATCCAAAAAGAATCATCACCAAAAAAAGAGCCACCCCTCACAATCACGGGGTTGGCTCGATCTTTGCCACTTCAGTTTTGGATAAACTAGAAAAATATTCAAATAAGTGCGTTATATAGCGGTTAAGTTCGAAACCATCCTCATTGGCAAACTCTGATAATAGTAATTTATTCTCCTTCATCCTCGTTCCCCCTTCGATTTTGAATCTATCATCATTATGGCCAAACTATCATTCTCTTATACCTGGAAAAAATATGGGTTAGCATTGAAATTAATAGTGTTCTACAATGGAGGGAAGGAGTGGTTACATTGAAAGACATCATTCTCATGCTTACAGAGCTATTAAATAATATCCATGATTTTATTCAATTATATACAAATGATTATTTAAATCTTGGGTTAGATGATAAAGACTTACACTTTTGGATTATGGGGATCATCGGCATTTTAGTATTTGGGGTTGTCCTTATTTTTTCAAAAATTGTCTCTAAAATGCGGTTTGGGATTACGATTCTATCATTCCTCTATACGTTTACATTTATGGTCGTTTTAGTTTTTGCGATCGAAATACAACAAGCGATCACCAATAGAGGAAACATGGAATTCCAAGATGCGATTGTTGGATTATGGGGATACGTCGTATTTTTCATCGCTTTCGCAGCCATTGCGTGGGTGTTCCTGCTGGCGAAGAGATTTTTAAATAAACTTTTTAAAAAATGATTCAGTTTACCTCTAAAAACCCAGGTTCAGAACACCTGGATTTTTAGAGACTCCCACTAATAATATGGATAAACATACCCATAATAAGGGTAACCATAACCAAATGAATACGGACTGCCATACCATCCCCCTAGGAAAAAGGGGCTTCCATAATGGAAAGGATGGTAACCAAAAAGATGAGGCCGTAAAAATATCCGTCTGACATCATTTGCTTGAAATAACAATGAATTCATTCATAACCATTTCCTTTTTACAATATAGTTTAAGGCTAGGGAATGTACTCCTCTTCTTCCGCTTTCCTTATTTCCTCAAGAATGATTTGTGTACCTGCATTTGCTTCCAAAGCGACTCCTACCGATTGCAGCCAATCCCCGAAATTGGTGACTCGCTGCGCTTCCAACGTGAGCGATTTTTCTTCATCCGTATACAGCTGTTGAGTGGTACCCACACCTTCAAAAAGTTGTCCTGCGGTTTGAATCCATGCCCCCAGTAAAATCTGTCTTTCATTGGCATTCTCTCTGACTTCCTCACTAACCAACATGATCTTAGATAAATAAAATGCCTCCATGATTTGACCAATAAATTGAATCCAGACGGCAATGGAAACTTGTTTCTCAAGTTGTGCAATCACTTCTTCATTATCAGATTGACTATTTTCCTTGGCCATGGCTGCCTTTGCCTTTTCTGATTGAGCATTCAATGTATTTCACTCCATTCACTATATCCTTATGCAAATAACTGGGGGAATGCCCTTAAAAAATTCATCAATTTTGCTTGCAAGCATGCAAAAAGCAGTGTGGAAAATACACACTGCCTCAGCTCAGCGGAGCACAATAAATGGCCGCATCATTTCATAATCCTCATGTTCCAGCATATGACAATGCCAGACATATAACCCGGTAAAAGGACCAAACTTCATCATTATCCGCGTGACCTGATTCGGGTCCGCACGAACCGTATCCTTCCAGCCGCGTTCATGGGGTTCGGGCGGTATCGCTGGTCCAGTGTAATGGATTATTTTCTCCTTGGTATACCTGTCAACATCAAACCCCCGCCGATCTAAGACCTGAAACTCAACTAAGTGTAAATGAATCGGGTGGGAATCCGGAGATAAGTTAATCAGGTACCATACTTCGGTGGAGCCCAGCTTCGGATTTTCAGAAATCGGGTCATCCCATGTCTTGTTATCCAATAACATCAATGGACGACCGTACTGGTCCATACTGTCATTCAAAGTTAAGTATCGTGACTTGGAAGCGTCCTGTTCATTCATCAACCGATAGGGCATCAGATAAGCCGGAATCACACTTGTATCCACACTAGACAAGGGGAGGGTTACTCGAAACTGCATCACGCTCCCCGTTTGCTCATTGACTGGATGGCCGCTTGGAAAGGCTGCTGGCGCATCGTTAGTCATGATAATCTTCCTGCCCTCCAGATTGGTGAAATCAATGATCACCTCGACCCGTTCGGCCGGGGCTAAGAGGATTTCGTTGACCCCCATCGGCTGCTCCATCAAACCTCGCTCGGCCGCAATCAAATACATGCGCTGGCCCGAATCCAGCTTCAATCGATAGAAGCGGCTGTTAGAGCCGTTGAGAAGCCGAAAGCGATATTTACGGGGCTCTACGTTTAAAAAAGGAGATACTTTGCCATTCACCAAAAGGGTATCGCCAAAAAATTCAGGAACGATCGATGTTTCTACTCCCGGGACGGGTTTTTTCGGCTGCTTTGGATAAAAAAGCGAACCATCGTGATGGAAAGTCTTGTCTTGAATCAGCAGCGGCACGTCAAATTTGCCGCTTGGTAAATTCAATGACCGCTCCCGCTGGCTCCTGACTAAGTAAAATCCGGCCAATCCGGCATAAACATTAAGCCTCGTAATCCCCAGGGTATGGTCATGATACCAAAGCGTACAGGCATGATCGCAATTCGTATAGTGATAGACTTGCTTTTTAAAATAAGGCCCCACTTTTTCGAATCCCTTAGTAAACCAAGCCTCCGGGTAGCCATCGCTTTCCCATTCCACGCAAGCTCCGTGAACATGGACGACCGTGCGGACATCCGGCACATCTTTATGGGCGCCGTGAACCGTGTAGTCGATCGGCAGGAGATGCTTATCTGGGAGATCGTTGATCCATTTGATATACACATTTTCGCCGCTTTCCACCTCAATCGTCGGACCTGGATAGCTGCCCTCATAGCCCCAAACGGTTGTATCATTCAATTCACGATGGAGTGATTGCTTAAATTCCGTCATCTTCACTTCATAATACGTATAGTTCGGCCCTTTCCATCGGGGTCTTAAAATCGGAGGAATTGGGAGTTCGTCGATAAATTTAGAGAGATTTTTCAAAAGATACACTCCCTTCACTTAATCAGGTTGTCATCACAGTAATTTATGACGCAGATTTTGAGAATATATCAAAATTGGCAGAAATGGCCTAATCCAAAAGGGAAAAAGCATAACATGATTAGTTTGTATGACACGAGTGTGTCACATGTGGTACTCCGCACATATACTAGGTTTGAAATTGGGTTAGATATATGACACATATAGGCATCATCACAATATTGTTCAAAGGGGTAGGGAAAATGGAGCACAAATGGATTTTAGCGATCGATGCAGGCGCCTACGAGGTGAAAGGGAGAACGAGGGACCAGGTGTTTAAGTTTAGGTCAACAGTAGGACCTTACCGCCATCTCCATTTGGTGAATGGGGAAGCCAACCAAATGGAAGCCGGGGACTACATCGTCGAGTATGAAGACGAGAAGTTGTTCTTGGGGAATATTGCTTGGCGGGAATGCCATGCCATAAGAGAGCCGAGAGATATTTCGAAAGCGCATGAAGAAACAAAGATCAGAGTACTGGTGGCCGTTCATCAATATGGAAGAATTAGAGGGAATTGTATCGTGATTGGGCAGCCAATCCGCGGCATGGTGGATAAGGACAGGGAAATGATGGAGAAAATGCTGAAAGGGACACACACGATCACGGTGAATAATGTAAGGAAAACATTTTTCATCGATGATGTGAAGGTCGCACCTGAAGGGTCGGGGGCGTACTTCAGCATGGAGGATCGGCCGGATGACATTGCGAACATTATCGACGCTGGAAGTAGTACCTTTAACTATTTAAGAGTGGAAGATGGTTATTTTATTGACAGAAAAAGCGGGACCCTTGCTTTCGGGGCTGAAACACATATGGACATAACAGAAAAGCAAATGGCAGAGGCGATCTTGGCGGAGATTCGAGGCAAATGGGACTTGTTCGACCCGACCTATCTTTGCGGAGGAATTGCTGAATATCTTTACCCGTATATTAAAAGGCATTTTAAAAATATCGAGCTAATCAAACCCGTCCTCTACCGAGCGAACGGGACCAAAGTATACAGTCCGCAATATGCCAACGCTTTCGGATATTACTCTATGGGGAAAGTGGTCTTTGCTGATGAATGAACTGAATCGCAAGGTCAAGTCAGTCCCTTTCAACCTGGATGATCCCTATGAAAGAGAGCTTCTCGAGCATTGTAACCAGTATATTCAGTTTGCCACATATATCAAACGTCTGATCCAACGGGATATGGAACAAGGTGTTGGTATCATTCGTAAAGAACATGAAAAGGGTATGAAACAGGAAAAGCCAATCGACAAATCGAAGTTGAAAAGTTTCGGTCTATGATCCCCCCCATAAGGGGTCTTTTTTTTGGAATCCTAAGCATTCTTCATAATGATGGTTTCCAACGTATTTGCCACCGCTTTACAGCTGTTAGCGATTTCTTCTAGACCTTCATAGATTTGTTTGTGTTTAATAATTCGGATCGGGTCCTTCTGGGTGGTAAACAATTGCCTAATGGCATCACGCAGAATGTGGTCGCAATCAGACTCCATTTCTTTAATTTTGATGGTGTGTTCTCTTAAATGCAGCATTTTCTTTGCTGATAGGAGTTCAATAGCTGCATCGATTTCGGTTACACAATTTTTGATCTCATCCACAAATGTAAGCATATATTCGTCTATTTCTATTATAGAGTACATTTCAAATAGAGCAGCTGTATGGTATAACCCGTCCAAAATATCATCCATGCTGATGGAAAGAGCTAAAATATCTTCGCGTTCAATAGGAGTGATAAAGGCATTATTTAGTTCACCAATGAGATCATGTACCATGGTATCCCCATAAGTCTCAAATTCTTTCATCTTCTCAGAAAAAATGACAAGATCACTAACGCTTTTTAAGTTATAATCCGCAAAGTAGTTCGCACTTGCTTTTAAATTTAAAGACATACGAAGTAAATAGTTAAAGAACTTGTCTTTTCTTTTTGCCCTTGCCATCAATTTACCACCCCAAATTGTCCGATTATTGGTTATAAAACCCTTTAACCAAGTACTTTCAAGCAATTACTATATTAAATGCAGCAATTGGACAAGGCGTTCCGGCTTATGTTCTTTATTTATTCGACAAAAAAAGCGACAAACTTTAGTTTCCTATAACTAAGGGTGAATGATCATCAATTCTGAATTTTTAGATGACGGCATATGTATAGATTAAAAAGACAGGACAAGGTGATGGATATTTTTCAGAGATTAATGGCTACTATTATTGGCAGCTTGCTGTTAGGAATTGGGGTAAATGGGTTTTTGGTGCCTAACCATTTAATTGACGGGGGAATCCTTGGAATTGCATTAATCCTTCATTACTTTTTTGATTTTCAGGCAGGGATTACAATGGTTGCTTTGAGTCTCCCCATCTGTATATACGCTTCAATGAATAAAAGGGGGTATTTCTTTAGTAGTTTACAAGGATTGTTAGTTTCTTCGTTGTTCATTGATTTGCTTGCTCCACTTCGATTCCAAATTTACCTTTCCCACCTTTTAAGTGCACTAATAGGAGGTGTCATCATTGGAACGGGTGTTGGTTTAATGCTCCGATATCAGACAAGTACTGGAGGGACCGACTTACTCGCTAAAATTATTTCTCGAACTTATTCTGTTAATATAGCTTTTGTCATTATCGCCATTGATGGTCTCATTGTTTTGGCAAGTTTGGTTTTACTATCATTAGACTCCGTTCTTTATTCATGTGTAGCTATTACCACTGTTGGTCTAACAACTTCCTTGATTGGAGGAAAGTAATCATAATTAATCATGTTGTTTTTTTACATATGGGTATATGTCTAAACCCTGGACAATCATGGAACATAGGATGAATTTGTAGTCATGAAAAGCCAGCATAGAAAAAAAGATGTGAGGGGTAAGTGCCGAAATGGAAGATCGAAAACAATACCGTGATGAATTGTTGGAATGGTGTAATAGCTTTAGTTCTTATTGGAATAGTGTGAAACCGCATGTTTCAGACTGCTTGGATACGGATCGTGTAGAGGAGTGGGAAGGGGCTTGCCGCCAATTACGAGAGAAATTACAGGAAGATGAAACCGTGGAATTCGAGGACTATCTGACAGCAAAAAGCCTTTATGAACAGTGGGAACAGCAATTCAAAGGTATGGATGCCCCTCAAGAAGTGATGGATGTGGATTCCGGGCATCGTTTGGTAGTGGAGGCGCAGCCAAAAAGCCACGACGTATTATTGGACTTGGACGGTACTCAAGAAGATCTTGAAGTTGTTTATGACCATCGCATGGAAAAAGGGGAGCAAACGGAAATCTACGGTGAACTATGGGAATCGGATGTGACTCAGGAAGAGCTTGCAGTTGGTTCAGACCACCGTTTGGTAGTGGAGGAGCAGCCACAAATCCAGGATGAATTAATGGCAACCAATGCTTCTCAAGAGATCGTTGGGATGGAAAAAACGAAAGGGATGGGGTTGGATGAACAGCTCTACTACCGTGAAGATTTGTTAGAAAGGTGTAATCACATTTACTCCAATTGGGAAAGTATGAAACCTAGTTTTTCCAAACTTTTTGAAAGCTTAGTGGAGTGGGAGGTATCATACCGCCATTTTAAAGAGAAATTAGAGGCAGATATAAAAGCGGACTTCGATGATTATCAGAAAGCTAAACATCTGCTGGAAAATGGTATGCTTTTGGGGAAGAAATAGAGAGGTAACCCCGATTCCAACCATCTGAGGGTGTGCTGAGAATACAAGTTAAGAATAGGAAAAAGGACAGATGACGCCCATCTGTCCTTTTTTCCTTCCATCAAGCGGCATGTTAGACTAGCCCCAGAAAGAAGTTCCTACAATGATCAACAAGATGAAAAGCACAACGATTAAAACAAAAGTGCTGCCGCCGCCATAACCACCGCCATAGCCGCCGCCGTAACCGCCGCCGTATCCGAATCCACAACTCATAGATGTTCACCACCTTTTACTAATAATTTGGATGTAAAAATCATCCTCAAGGTTATTATATTTTTTACTGTAGAAGGTGATTGGACAAGTTACTAATCATTCAAAAAATCCGCAAATATACTGTATGAAGTTGGGAATAAGGAATGATACAGGAAAACCCACTCAAACTAGGCTATAATTTTTTTATCCCATGGCTCTGTTCATTTTCAAGTAGGTTTGAGATTCAATAGGCGGAGAATTTCCGGCTAATGTATATGGAGGAAGCTTTAGAAGCAGATATAAGCGGAGAAATTCCGCTTAACTGCTCAAAATAAGACAAAATCCAAAGTTTTGGATAAGATAAGCGGAAAAACTTCCCTTATTTTTAAGGAAATACGGGTATTTCCCAATTTAACCGGAATTTTTCCGTTTATTTTTCAAACACAGCGAAATCAACATTCAGTTAAAATAGGCTCTTCCTTTCATAAAATTCATTTATTGATTAGCAGGTTTATTAGAAAATGCGGCGGCCTTTAAAGAAGATAGCAAAGATGACAAAGAACGGTTAATGACGAAAAACAAAAAGAAGCGTATGTATAGGACATACGCTTCACCCAGAGGTGAAAAAATGTTTAGCTTGGCAGCGGATGAGAGATTCCTGTCTCTCCCTAATAAGCTATGCAAAGTTGATAAAAGAGAACTGGACAAGCGTGTAGAAAGGGTAAAAATTTTTCCAAAATAATAAAATAGAAAAAACAACATCCATTCCCATTGGAAAAATCTTCAATTTAGGTATTATAATTACTATATAAATAGGGATTTCAATCGAGGGGGGATTCTAGAATGCAATTTTATGTTTATCATGAGCGCTTCAAGGATGCAATCGACCAGTATCAATTAGACGAGGAACAACTTCGTTTTACGGCTAAGCCAAAGGATTGTATTAAACGATCTAACGAAGATTCCGAGCGTTCTTCCATCTTAGCCATGGAAAACGATGAACTCGTTACTTTTTTCGTTTTACATCGTAATGAGGGGGTCAAACCCTATTCGGACAATGAATATGCGATTTTGTTAAGAGCTTTTTCAACCGATTTCCGTCACCAAGGCAAGGGGTTTGCGAAGAAAGCACTAACGCAGTTACCTGCATTTGTAAAAGAAAATTATCATGAAATCAACGAAATTGTCTTAGCGGTAAACGTGGGAAACGAAGCAGCACAGGCATTATATGAAAAGTGTGGGTTTATTGACGAAGGCGAACGTCGAATGGGACGAAAAGGTGAGCTGATTGTCATGAGTTACTATTTATAAATTTGGGGCATGTATCCACACTTTGATACAGAACGTATCATAGCTTATTTAGAGAGAGGTAGAGAGGAGGAAAATTATTGGAGGATAATGAAAAGCAGCGAAAGTCGACAAGAGACAGGGACCATTTTTCAAAGGTAATGTTTGGCGACCGCCAGTCAAGAGGCACATCTCAATCTAAAGACAGCTCGAAACCTAGAACAAACCGTTACGATAATTGGTTTTTTGGGCGCGGAAAAAAGCAGGATGAGCACAAGCAGCAGGAACAGTCCTTTCATGATAAAGTGGAAAACATCATGAACAATGTGGATCTAGAATTGTTATTTGATACGTATGACACCATTGTGACAACAACCGAACAATATAAACCATTATTTAAAGAAATGGCGCCATTCTTTAGCAAATTTACTGACAAATTTAAAAAGTAGTGGCGGAAAAGCAATAAGTTAAGTGGCGAAATATACTGTAGAGGGCGGGGGGTTAAGATTTTCTTAAGAATCATTCACTATTATAAAGATAATCTTTTTTTCAAGACCCCCTTTGATATATGACTTGATGCCCTCGAGGATTGTTTTCCAACAGTCTGGAGGGCTATTTTTTTGCAAATCTTTAATGAAGATGAAATTTCACTGGAAACGATTAAACCATAGGGTTATGTAATTATTTTAAACTTCTTTGACTAATGACTTTCTTTTTTAGAAATAATTAACATATTGAAAAAAAGAGTGGGGGGATACTATGCATCTTTTCCTTGCAATCCTATTTTTACTTGCAGCTATAAGATGGGGGGATTGGAGAAATTGGAAGAGGTATTACCCTACCATCCTATTTTTTATCGGCGGCGACCTTTTGAAGAACATGATACTTCATGACCATCGTATGTGGGAATATCAAGAACCATTATTTGCAGAAGAGATATTTTACGGCCATCTAGTCATCAATCTCCTTGTCATGGCGGTCATTTATCCCTCTACCATTTTGATTTATCTTGGGCGGATGCCGTTTGAAAAGGGTAAGCAAATCTTCTGGATCCTATTTTGGGTGTTCATTTATTTAACTATGGAGCTCATTAATTTTCACTATAATGCGATTAAGCATTACAACGGATGGAATATGTGGTGGTCGTTGATTTTTGATATGGTTATGTTTGTTATTCTTTGGATTCATCATAATAAACCACTGTTGGCTTGGGCTTTTTCCATTACATGGCTCATTATTTTGTGGAATGTGTTTCATTTATCCCATAACTTGTTGAAATAAGGGGAGTTTATGAGTATATCCGTTATATCATCCATCACTTTACTAATTCTCATTTCTTTTTGTGTTGCACCCAAAAAAATGCACCTATTTGAAATCATGTTTAATTGGCTTGTTGTTTGGCTTCTCATACACCCGTTATCTTGGATTATTTATGTTAATTTAATGTGGTTAAAAGTATCGACAAAATTAGTGGATTTTTGGACGTATGCTTTTGATCGATTAATTCTTATTCCGCTTCTGATAATCATCTTTTTTGAGATTTCGTTGAGGTTCGAGCGAAAGACAGCAAAATTTATCACTCTAACTGTGGCGATTTTTATTTTAATGATGGATGAATACGCTTTAATCCAAATGGGAGTTCTTCTTAAATTGAATTGGAATATTTACTATTCTTTTATTGAAAAGGCCTTTATTCTTCTTGTTTCTTATTTTTTATGGACGAAATTTAGGAGAAAATTTTTTTAAGAGGAGTTTAGGGGAGCATGTTTTTATATTTACCAAAACACTTTGATGAAAATGAATGGTTCATAATCATTGCCTTGGTTTTGAGTATATTCTTGGTGAGGCTGCCCAAAAGAATGCCAACGGAAGTTTCTTACTTAATCGTGCTATTAAGTCTGGCTATTCCTAATATAATCGACCATAGCATTGCTGCCATCTCTCCTTTTGATGCCTATCAAATCACGGATTCGGAGAAGTATGAGGTATTTGATATTCTATTAAGCGGAGTTTATATTCCATTTGGATATCTTTGTGTGTATTTTTATGAATGGTTTAGACCGAAGAAACTGAAGATTGCACTTTATATTCTTTGCTGGGCACTCTTTGCTTTTTGTTTTGAGTTTGTCCTAGTAAAATTGAATGTCTTTACTTACCGTGGTTGGAAATTGATCTATTCGTTTCCTACCTATTTGCTGGTCGTATCTCTATTCTTAATTTATTATGAGTTCCTGCTTTCTCAGCATAAAAAAAAGATGGAATCTGAATTTAATGAGAATACCTAAATCGTAAAGCGAGTGATAAAATTACCTCGAGGGTGAAAAGGGGCTGGATTACACCCCAACCCCAAACAACCTCAATTCCTCCGCATCATGCGGCAGCTGAATCATCCCTTCAAACTTCATTCCAATCTTCTCAAGAACCCGCGCGGACCCGACATTGTCCTCAGAAGTGATGGCTACAACCCGCTTCAGACCGAGTCCATCTCTTGCATACCCAAGCGTGGCGGCCGCCGCCTCAAAGCCATACCCCTTTCCCTGGAACATGGTTAAAAAGGCAAAGCCAAGATCCACATCATCCAACCCATCTCGTTTGATCAATCCGCATATCCCAATCGGCGTCCTAGCTTCATCCTTTAATTCCGTCAAAAATAGTCCAAATCCCAGTCGGGAGTACATTTCCATCGGCCCTGTTACGATATAGTTTCTAGCATCTTCTATCGTCCGCACCCCGCGGTCACCGATGAAACGCACCCACGAGGGATCATTCAACAGCTCGAGAATAAACTCGGCATCATCTGGTGTTAACCAGCGGAGTACTAATTGATCTGTTTCCATTACTTTCATTAAAACGCACCTCAGTTCATGTGAAATTCTATCTAAATCATACAATATCATGTATTCTGAAAAGGAAGATAGTGACAAATGATAGGGTCAGTTCCTCCTGATGGGAGGAAACATCAAAGGGGAGATCGCCAATGACAACGACGTTTATAAAATTAACAAAACCTACTGCAAGTATTGTAGAAGCAATGAATCGCTGGGAAAACGATCCGGCCATAATTGCGTTAACGCGCCACAACCAAAACCAAGCCGATTTGGATCGCCGCGAAACCTTGTCCCTTGAGGAGGTAACGAAACGGATGGAAGACCATCACATCTATCTAATTTACCACGATGACCAGCTGGTGGGGGAATTGAATTATATGATCGATCCGCCGCACCTCTTCAAAAAAGAGCCGGGAACCGCCTGGCTGGGCATTACGATTGGTGAATCCGCAGGGCAAGGCAAAGGGATTGGTCATGCAGCCATTCGATATTTAGAGGAACAGGTTAAGGCGCAGGGAATGAAGCGAATGGAATTAGGCGTGTTTGAATTCAACGAGCGGGCAAAGAAGCTCTATCAAAAGCTGGGTTATACTGAAATTGGCCGCATCGACAATTTTACCTATTGGCAAGGAAAAATGTGGACGGATATTCGTATGGAAAAGTATCTATGATACATAGCCCGAATGAATCAGAAAAGAAGGCACCAGATAAATTATTTTGGTGCCCCAGGAGGATAGTAATAGGGCGGGACCTTGATCCAGCCTCTTTTTCTCATTAAATCTTTTAGGGAAGCGCCAAATTGCATTTTCTCCAACATAGCGTGAGTAAACATCGCACTTACATCATTTCTGATCGATTGTGCGGCACTTGTCGCACAATGGACAATGGATGTAACCGTTTTAATACTTAATCCATTCATGATTTCATCGTCTGTCAGTTTTGTCCCCAAAGGAACTCCATCTGGATTTGAAAGAGGACGCTCTTCACTTGTTGGTGGTAAGTGAATGCCTTCTTTAATCATAAATTTTTTAAACCTCTGACCTTGTGTTTGGCATTGTTTTAAACTTTCATTTAAGCACTTGACGACATCATCATCTTTAGAAGTGTTTAAAGCAATTTGGATAAAAACACTAGACTCATCTATCGAAAAATTCCCAATAAAAAAAGAGCTTACTTGCGTGTCGCATGACTTCGTATCCCGCTTCAAAAAACTCACGAGAAGCAGGATATTCTTCTATTTCATTGAAGTAGTGATAAACCAAAATGAAAAGGGTGATTGAAATAGAAAAAACAGTAGACAACGATACGGTCACACATATAGTCAACAAGCTCCGGAGTGCGGGCTGTGTTTTTGCGGAAGAGGAGGCACAGATACTTGTGTCAGAGGCGCAATCATTAGAGGACCTCTTGAAAAAGGTGGAATGGCGGGCAGATGGGTTCCCGCTTGAATATGTAATTGGATGGGCGCAGTTTTGCGGCCTTCGGATCGAGGTGGAACGAGGAGTCTTCGTACCGCGGCAACGGACCAAATTTCTTGTTCAGCAGGCTCAAGAGCTAGCTTGTTCTGGTGATATCGTCGTTGACCTCTGTTGTGGTTCAGGGGCAATAGGTGCCGCACTGGCAGCGGCCAATGGGGAAATTATGTTGTATGGTTCGGACATTGACCCCATTGCCATACGATGTGCAAGAAGAAACGTAACGAAATTCGGCGGTCAAGTTTTTGAAGGGGATTTGTATAAGGCTTTACCACAATGGATGAAAGGTCACATTAATATCCTTGTGGCTAACGTACCTTATGTTCCTACGAATGCGATCGAGCTGCTTCCTCTGGAGGCTCGCCTTTATGAACCATATCTGGCTCTGAACGGAGGGGAGGATGGCTTAAATATTTTACGAAGAGTGGTAACAGAAGCCCCTTACTGGCTCGCGCCGGGAGGGCATCTATTAATCGAGACGAGCGAAAGGCAGGCACCACAATCTTTTGAGATTTTTACAAATATAGGATTGACTACGAAAATAGTGAGAGCCGTAGAATGGGACGCTACTGTTGTGATTGGGACTAATACATCATTTGTATGACAAAAACCGCCCATAAAAGGCGGCTTAGTTGAACAGCCTAGAACGTTGGTAAGGAACTGTCCATATCTTATTAGTAAAATCGTTTAAAGCTCTCGAAGTGGTCCTGATAATACTTGCTTTGTAAATTGGAAATCATTACACCGCCATCGTTAGCGTGGATGAATTGGTTGTTTCCTAGGTAGATTCCTAGATGTGAAATACCTTCTTTATATGTATTTTCAAAAAAGACAATGTCCCCGGCTTTCGGTGTGTTGACATAATAGGTGCGGTCATAGAAACCTTCCGCTGAATAACGGCCAATTTTCATCCCAGCTTGATTAGCCACGTAATAGACGAAACCACTGCAGTCAAATCCCTTGGGCGTGCTGCCGCCCCAGACATAAGGAATCCCAATCAGTTTCTTGGCACTTTCGATCATCTTCGCAGAGACATTCGTAGTAACGGTTGGTTCAGTCTTTGTCCCAGGAACTTTTAGCCTTTGGGCGACGAAGATATTGTCGGAAGTAAGTTTATTGAGCGCCTTCAACTCATTGACGGTCAGCTTATATTTGCCAGCGATCTTTCCCAGTGTATCCCCACTTTGAACGACGTAATCTGTCGTCCCCTTGACAGTTGTTGCGGGCGTCGTTGTTTTCGGCGGTGTGGTTGCCACAGGTTTCGTTATTGCTGGAGTCACAGCTGCTTTTTGGGCAGGAACTTTCAGTTTTTGACCGACATAAATCATATCGGATTTTAGTTTGTTCAATGACTTTAAGTTCGTCACGGAGGTTGAATGTTTCCCGGCAATCTTGCCAAGATAATCACCTTTTTGGACAGTATACACACTAGTCGCTGTCGTGGTTGTCTGCGGTTTGGCTGGAGTCGTTGTTATCGGTTTGGTTGTTGTCGTGGTTTGTTTCGGCGCTGACACCTTTAGCACTTGCCCGACATAGATCACCGTATTACTCAGTTTGTTCCACTGTTTTAGTTCTGCCACGGTCACATGATAACGGTTGGCAATCTTAATCAAGGCATCCCCTTTTACAACGGTGTAAGTGGTGGGTTGTGATGCTTGGGTCATTTTCCTTGCTACCGTGATCTGGAGCATTTGATTGACAGAGATAAAATCCGACTTCAACCCATTTGCTGTTTTGATTTCTTTGACACTCGTATGGTATTTTTGTGCGATTTTCCCTAAGGTATCGCCTTTTTGAACCTTATATGTATCGGCCATGGCAGTGCCTGCAAATACAGTCGAAAGCAGGGCAGCTGTCGATAAGGCTCGAACAATCGTTTTCTTCACTAGCAAATCACCTCTATTTTTTTCACAGTTTTATTAATTTTACCATAGTTTGCTAGTGTTACGAAGAAAAAAATGTAAATATTTCCTGAATTGTTAGCAAAAATTGATGTATTTCCTGAATTATTAAAATAATCAAGACGGAAACTCGACTATTTCTTCACCAATTAGAACAAATCCTTACAAAATTCATTAAATTATAACAAAATTCGCTGGAAATACATTTACATCTTTCTGCTAATCTAGTAAAATTGTCAATTAGATTAAACTAAAGGAGGAAAAAATAGGTGGATCGGTCGATGGAAGCTAAAAGCTCCAAAATAGATAATTTCTCGGAAATCGTGAGAAGAGCTTACGAAACGGGCGTTAACGAGCATGAAATCACCCTAGAAAAACTAATCGCAGACCTAAAAGCAGACTTGAAAAACTTAATGGTCGGTTAAATATATAGATAAATATAAGAATGATATAGGCCGCCGAGGGTATCTCGGTGGCCATTTGTGTGTTTTAGGGAGAAAAGTGCCCGCGGGGGTGGGTGGAAAAAATGGTTATACGGTAGCCAAAGGAAGCGAATGGTGCCCGTGAGGCTGAAAAAATGGGCTCAATGGTAACCATAGGAAGTGAATGGTGCCAGCGAGTCGCAAAAAAAGCTAGAGAAGGTGACTGCCTTCTTTTGTGTGAAATTATTTTTGACCTGGTGTAAGATTTAAAACATAAATCAAAACACTTATGACCTATTTCAAGAAAACTTACGACATTTCCTGGATAAAATTAGGATCGGAATCAAACAAGAATGATTGGTATAAACTATGAAATTATTGTCTATCCTTATACTATAAAACTAGTTTTGTAGGGGTGGAGATCAATGAGTATAGAAGAATTAAATAAAATCATTGCGGTCAAAAAGATGGATTTAGAGGAGTGTGAGCAAGAACTTAACAGTCGTTACTATCCCTCGATAGTCAGAATGGCAATGACGAATTATATATTAATACTACAAGAACAATTAGAAAGGTATAATAACGATCGGATTAATTTGTAGTAAGGCATATTATCTTTTTTACTGGTAATCATAAACATTATTACCGATTTAAAAGGATGATAAAATTGTCAGACCCGCGAATCATTCAATTTGATAAAGCCGTGAAACTGAGAGAAGAGTCTACAAATGCTTTTATCGATTATTGGAGAGACCATGCACTATATACCTCTTTAGAATATTGGATAATGGTGGCTTTACTTGTGGTACCACTCATCTTTCTAGTCTTCAAAATTGATAAGAGTAAGATGTTTTTAATCGCATTTTACGGTTATAGCATTCACGTATTAGCTGCGTACATAGACTTATTTGCGATAAATAGCGGGAAATGGAATTATCCATTTCCACTAATACCGTTTCTTCCTAGTATTTCTATCGATTCAAGTATTGTGCCGGTTACTTTTATGCTGGTATACCAATGGACGCTAAATCATAAAAAAAATTTCTACGTTTATTCGATAATCACAGCAGTATTCTTTTCGCTTGTTTTTAAACCGCTGCTTGCCGGGCTAGGATTGTTCCGGATGTATGGAAATATGAATTACTTTTATCTTTTGATTATATATGTGTTAGGATTTATAGCAGCAAAATTGATTACTAACGTATTTTTATGGCTTCAGAAGAAATTCAACAAATGATGATAAGGATCGCCGTGGCGGTCTTTTTCTATGGCCAAAAACTTGGAAATAATCACCTTATATTGGGAAATAATAAATATGAGGTGATTTGTGTGAGTTCTTTGATAAAGAATCTGGATTTACATGCTCAAGGGAATTGGCTGCCGATCAGTGTATCGTTGCTGTTGTTTTTATTTGCTCTTTTTATGCCCAAGAAAGAAATCGGGTGGAGAGAATGGTATATTACATTTGGAGTCGTTGGATATATTGCCTGGATTGGTGATTCTTTAATTGGAAGAATGTTGGATCTAGTTGATTTTGGCCACCCGAACGTAACAGGAATAGGTGAGTTTTTAAGCTACAGTTTCATTCCTTCGGCGCTGTCTGTTATGTATTTAAACTATTTAAAGAAAACAAATAAATGGACTCTAGTGATTATTTTTACCATCATTGCTACGTTAATTGAATGGGGAATGAGGAAAGTGGGATATATAAAGCCTCATGGCTGGAGTTTCTACATTTCAATACCGTTGTATTTTGTGGTATTTAGCTTTTTCCTTCCTTTACACAGGAAAATAATAGAGGACCGAAACCTGGAAAAGTAAAATAACCGGAAATTTTCCGGTTAAGTGCAGAATGGAGCTCGCTTCGGGGTGGAATAAGCGGAGATTTTCCGCTTATGCATAGAAAAATTCCCTATTTTTAACGTTTTCCGAGCCAATAGGCGGAATTTCTCCGTCTATTTTTACCTTTTTTAATAAAAAAAACAAAATAAGCGGAAATTTTCCGTCTATTGATCAGCCCGGGTACTTAGCCTGATCCCCGGGCCCCCATATTAATAGGTTTCATAAATAACTTTCCCTGTCTGGGATGTATCATAGTCCCCTAAAGAGTTAATTTCAGACTGAAAGTGACTCGATGATAAAATTTCCTTGACTGTGTGGATTAGTGGTTCCGTTTTAGGGGTTTTTATGATAACCAGGTCATACTGTTCTGTTATTAATGGAACAAAATCAACTCCAACTATTTTCGCGGCTTTTTCAATTCCCACGCCTAAATCGGCTGCGCCAGTCGAGACAGCGGAAGCCACACTTAAATGGTTGCTTTCTTCGTGGTCATAACCTTTTATGTACCTAGAAGGAATCTCGTTGATTCTGAGTTGTTCATCAAGCAGGATTCGTGCTCCGGACCCTTTCTCGCGATTAATAATTTTCACATCTTCTCGTTTTAAATCCGTCCAAGAGGTGAGATGTAAAGGGTTGCCTTGTTTAACGTAAAAACCTGCTTTTCTCGAAAGAAGGTTGATTAAAATAAAAGGAAAGCCCACTAATATTTTTTTTATATAGGGTAGATTATACCCGCCTGTATCCCCATCAAACAGATGTAAGCTAACGATGTCGCCATCACCATTGTACATGGAGATGAGGCTGTTTAAACTTCCCGTAAAAGATCTTAATGGTTTATAGGCAGAACTTTTCTCGATGTGTTTACCTAGGATATCTAAAACGAGGTCTTGTCCACTAATGACAATGTTAGGGGATTCCTTTTTATGAGAATCGGCACCAGAGGGTGGGAAGGTAGTAGTCTGATTCGTTTTATGATTATTTATATAATTGTCCAAGTCATTTGAATCAATTCTCATCTGTCTGCCTACACGGAATGCAGGTAGCTGCCCTTTTTTCACCAGGTCATAAAGGGTCAATTTCGAAACCTTTAATAGCTGCGATACCTCTTCAATCGTATAGGAAAGTTCCTTTGACATTTGCATCCCTCCATCATTTATTTTAACTGAAACAGATAAAAAAACGATTCTTTATCTATTTATTTTAGTTATAACTAATTATAATAAGTTATAACTAAATATAATCAATTAAAAAGGAGAGGGAAAGTGAAAAAACCTTTAATTTACTCATTGATTCTATTATTACTGGTCTTATCTGGATGTTCAGCGAAACCAGAAGAGCAGAATCAAAAAGTTTCAGATAAGAAAGTGGAGTTGACGATTTCAGCAGCTACTAGTTTACAAGATGCCTTAAATGAGATTACAGCCACCTTTGAGAAGGAACACCCTAATGTGAAAGTAAACTATAACTTTGGAGCATCAGGGGCACTCGCGCAGCAAATTTCTCAAGGGGCGCCTGTCGATCTTTTCTTCTCTGCGGCAGAGGACAAATTCGATAAACTGGTGCAAGACGGACTTATCGACAAGTCAAAAGGGACAGATCTAGTTGGAAATGAACTCGTATTAGTGGTGCCAAACGATGCAAAAAAAGAGATTAAAGGATTCGAGGACCTGACCAAAACAGATAAAATTTCCATCGGTACCCCTGAAGCAGTGCCAGCAGGACAATATGCGAAAGAAACATTAGAAAACGTAAATGTGTGGAAAGCGATGGAGAGCAAAGTGGTATATGCCAAGGATGTCAGACAGGTGCTTACATATGTAGAGACGAACAATGTGGACGCAGGAATTGTCTATAAAACAGATGCTTTGGTTTCTCAAAAAGTAAAAGTGGTAGCAACCGCAGCGGAAGATACTCACGCTCCCATTATTTATCCATTAGGTGTGATTAAGAACAGCAAGCATCCTAAAGAAGCCCAACTATTCTATGATTATCTTCAAAATGAAGCAGCGATGAAAACGTTCGAGAAGTTTGGATTCAAAGGAGTAAAAGAATAGACAATGACAACTGAGTTTTGGTCACCAGTCAAACTATCCATCGAGATCGCAACCGTTTCAGGGGTATGGGTATTAATTTTAGGATTATTTTTTGGGAAGGTGATGGCTCATACGAAGTTTAAAGGGAAGACCTTAGTGGAAACGGTATTCCTTTTACCCTTAGTATTGCCTCCATCTGTCGTTGGCTTCTTGTTAATTGTGATATTTGGAAGGAATAGTCCCATCGGACAAATCATAGAAGACTTGTTTAACCAACCTGTGATGTTTACGTGGGGGGCGGCTGTCATTGCCTCTTCTGTTGTCGCTTTTCCTCTTATGTATCAATCGGCTAAGACAGGATTTGAAGCGATTGATGGAGAAATTGAGCATGCGGCTCGGGTGGACGGGGCAAATGAGTTCAAATTATTTATGCTTATTTCGATGCCGCTTGCACGGAAAGCGATCCTTTCGGGCGCCATATTGAGTTTTGCGAGAGCGTTAGGGGAGTTTGGCGCGACTTTAATGTTTGCTGGAAACATTCCAGGCAAAACCCAAACCATTCCAACCGCTATTTACGTAGCCATTGATTCCGGCAATATGGAATTGGCGTGGTTATGGGTATTGAGTATGATCGGTATTTCATTTTTTATGTTGCTGTTCGTCCACACCATGAAATCTTGAAGGTGAAAAAGAAGGTGACTGAATTCTAACGGGTTCGGTTTTATGGTAGAAAAATTGAATTAGCAATATCATTGGGAGCCCATTTCGTATTAGTAATGGGCTTCTTTTCTTTGTTGATATATAAGAGTATTTTGTTTTAGCTAGAAATTAGCCATGTAATTGGAAAGAGTCTGCCTAGGGGCAGACCCTCTGCAAAAAATGTGTGCTAAAGAGCTACGAATGGGAACTACTTTTTCTTAAAGTAAGATTTCTTTGATAAAATTAATTTAGCTATAAAAAATATAGAAGGAGCAACTAAATGTCGATTGTCCTTGCAATTATTATCATTATTGGTGTTATTATTTTAGCGGTTCGGTTTTGGAAAACCAGAAGAATAGTGTCAATTATACTTTTGGCTCCTGTAATTTTAGTTTTACTCTTTGTCGGATATGTGTTTTTTAACTCTTGGTATCATACAACTCCCGATTCATTGAATTTTACTGTCCAAAAGGAAAATCAATCATATACAGTGACAGGAGTTTGGAAAAAACCATTAGATGCTTATAGATTTCCCACTGATTTTATTGTTTTTTATGTTCCTGATAATGCGGAAGTAACGGATGTTAAGCGAAATAGATCTGAGGATTATGAAAAAATGGACAGGAATTACTTTGAAGAGTCGGTTCAAGAATGGATAAAAAATGAACATCCTCCTGTATCAGCTCCACAAATATTTGATATAGAGACATCCAAAGAATTTAGTTTTTCATTTGTTCTCCCAGAAAACGTAAAACCACACGAAGTAAAAATCTATTATGCTCATACGAGGGATGAACCAATGGATGCCTTAGAGTTTTGGTTTAAGGAGATTGATTTAAAAAAAGACTTTATTCGATAGGGTTTTTACAAAAGAACAACAGCAACAATAAAACGAAAAAGCAATGGAGTCAATTCCAACGGGTTCTAAATTGACAATTTGTGTTTTAATTGTGCTAATACATAAGAGACAGGGGATGGAATAATTAATGATATCAACACAATATAAGATTATATTACCAAGTGATTATGATATGAATATAATCAAAGACAGAGTAAGAAATAATGGGTATAAAACAGACGGATTTGATGACTTAAAATTTAAACTTTATTTAGTAACAGAAAAAGGAGTTAATAATAATTTACAAAATAGTTATTGCCCATTATATCTTTGGAAAGATAGCAATGGTCTAAACAAGTTTTTATTTAATGGATTTTATGACAATATATTAAACTCTTTTGGATGGCAACGGGTAAATATCGGAATTCCATTAATTGATACAACGACATCTAAAATCAAAGAGAATAAATATGTATTTCAAATCTCAGGGGAAATACAACCACAAGCAAGTTTAAATAACTTAAAAGAAAAAATGGATGAAGAAATTCCAAAGATTGATAATACAGAATTTATAGTTATTTATAATCCAGACAAATGGACGTACGAGGTGTTTTACTTCTTAAGAGATTTAAACAACTTAGGAACACTAACTGGAGAAATTTATTCTATACTTCATATATCACAAGAGGAAATTCCTTATTAGAAGTAATGTTAATTGCCTCTCTTGTGGTTCAATAAAAAATTGAAAATAAAAAAGCGATGGAAGAATGATTCCATTGCTTTTTTATTGCTAATTTAATGTTAAAAACTTTGCTAATTAAGGTGTTAAATAGGTTGAGAATTAGAGTTGTACCTCTCAACCGAACCCGTTAACTGAATTCAGCACCTTCTTTTTGTATGACTAACTATTGCATGGAAATCCAGACACTCTTAACTTCTGTGTAGTTATTAAGGGCATAGGATCCCATTTCACGTCCAATACCGGATTGCTTATATCCGCCAAACGGTGAAGCGGCATCAAATGCGTTGTAGCAGTTGACCCAAACCGTTCCAGCGCGGAGTTTGTTGGCAATATAATGGGCATTCGCAACATCGCGTGTCCACACGCCAGCTGCCAGTCCATATTCGCTATTGTTCGCACGATTGATTAATTCATCCAAATCGTCATATGGCATAGCGGAAATAACAGGTCCAAAGATTTCTTCCTTGGCAATCGTCATTTCATCGCGTACATCGGCAAAGATAGTAGGGGAGACAAAGTAACCCTGCTCTTGCGGACGATCACCGCCCACTACAAGCTGTGCACCTTCGTTTAGTCCCTTCTCGATATAACTTAGGACACGGTTTTGCTGCTCGGATGAAACAAGCGGTCCAATTTCTGTATCCGCATGAATTCCGGCACCTTGTCTAATGGATTTCGCATGGGAAGCCATATCAGCAACGACATTATCAAATTGTTTCTTTTGAATGAACACGCGGGAACCGGCACAGCAAACTTGCCCTTGGTTGAACATAACACCGTTAAGCGCACCTGGAATGGCCTTGGATAAATCAGCATCAGGAAGGATGATGTTTGGTGATTTTCCTCCAAGCTCAAGTGTCACACGCTTCAATGTTTTAGAAGCATTTGCCATGATTGCTTTTCCGACTTCAGTGGAACCAGTGAAAGCAATTTTATCCACTAAAGGATGGTCAACAAGCGGTTGACCTGCCGTTTCTCCAAATCCAGGAACGATGTTGACCACACCTGCAGGGAATCCCGCTTCCTGAATTAATTCAGCCAAGTAAAGCGCTGATAGCGGCGTTTGCTCAGCTGGCTTTAGAACAATGGTACAGCCAGTTGCAAGTGCAGCTCCGAGCTTCCACATAGCCATTAAGAGAGGGAAGTTCCAAGGGATAATTTGCCCAACAACGCCTACAGCTTCATGACGAGTATAGTTTAAGAATGGTCCATTAACAGGAATGGTTTGTCCAACAATCTTCGTAGACCAGCCTGCATAATAGCGCATATGCTCGACTGCTAGAGGAATATCTGCATTAGTCGTTTCTCGAATCGGCTTCCCGTTATCCAACGTCTCTAACTGGGCTAGCTCTTCACTGTTTTCTTCCATCAAATCAGCAAGCTTGTACATAAGGCGGCTTCGATTCGCAGCGCTCATTTTTGACCATGGGCCTTCATCAAATGCTTTACGTGCCGCTTTTACAGCAAGATCAATATCCGCTGCACCTGCTTCATAAACATTTGCTAGTACTTCACCGGTGGCCGGGTTATATGTATCGAAGGTTTTTTGTGACTGACTCTCAACAAATTCACCATTAATAAATAATTTTTTCTTCCCGCGTAGGAACTTTTCTACCTTTTCTTTTAAAGCTACTGCTAATTGAGTCATATAATTCCTCCTTAAAAATAAGTTTTTTTCGCTTAACGGATGGAATGGAAAGTGTTCCCATGGAAAATGATAACACTATGAAAATATGAAAACAACTATTAATTACATAAATATTCTGATAATTTTTGATAAAAACAGTCAATTGGGGCGTATTTAACCGCCAAAACTCTCCATATATGGATAAATATCAACAAAACTTTACAGAACTAAACAAAAAAACATAATAGATTCAGAAAGTGAGGAAACCTCTTTTACAATCTTCTACTTTAATTCCTTATATTTCATCAAAAAAACACTATTTTTCCCCTCATCTTTCCTCTAAAATAAAAAGTTGGAACACTTTTTTTCTACAAAAATATAGGGGGAAATAAAAAAGTGAAGAAATTTCAAAGGATTTTATTGGCAGTCGTCCTTCTGTTTGGTTGTTTTCCAGCTGTTGGTAATGCGGTCGCACCAGACCAGCTAAATGCATTTCTAACTGAAAATAATTGGACAGAAGAAGAGTTAGATTCCTATCTGGAATATTTCTATGATTTGAGTTTGAAAGATTTTTCTACGATTGATGAATTAAAAGAAACACTAGGTGAGCCGATTACTGAAGAAAATCTACAAAAATTTATAAAAGATTACGAGTTTCAAAATGAAGCAGACCTTGTTGCTTTCCTAATTGAAAATGGGGAAATGGAAAAGGGTGAAACGATTAAGGATGTCTTTCGATATATGAATGCCCTTGAGGAAACTATTTATTATTATACAGAAGACATCGGCACCCCGATTACTGATGAAAACCTCAATGAACTGCTTGAAGATTATGATCTGACCCTTCAGGAATTGAAGGATTTATTGAAAAAGAATGACGATTCACTGGACGATTATGAAACGATTGAAGATCTGGATATGGCTGTAGCTTTGTATTTGGGCGGCGGAAATGGAATAGAGGATATTGTTTCTGAAATAGGCATTACAGAAACAGAAATCATGGCATTGATGGCCCATTTTGAAAGCCTCAAACTAGATGAAGCGGTGGTTCAAGAAAAAATGGAATCATTTCAGAAACGTCTTGAACCATTTATTGAGTTAGAAACGGCTAGCGAGCTGACAAATGAACAGGCCGCCGAGTTGGCCAGCATTGTAGACGAAATCTTTAACATCGTTGAATTAAAGCCGAAGTTTTATCTAGTAAAGGACAGTAAAAAGAAACCCGTTACCATGAATGAGCTTATTCAAATGGAAGATGCTCAAGGTTATGGCTTGCTGATCGAGCTTTATAATAATAAGGGTAAGTTTCTTGCAGATGTATTATTCCTTGCAGACATGCTTAATTCGGAATTAATTGATGAAACGGTAAAGGATGTAAAAAAGATCGAAACCGCTGTAAAAGGTACAAAGGTAAAGCAGCCACGAACGATTAAAGGTGGTAAACTTCCGAATACAGCCGGCCATTATATCGAGTGGGTACTGTTTGGCTCATTATTGGTTCTAGTAGGTGCCGCTTTTTACCGTCAGAGGAAAGAGCAAGCCTAATGAAAAGGAAAATCCCGGCTCGAAAGTGGATGAGCATCTTCCTAGTCCTAGTAGGATTAGGGATAGTGTTATCAAACATCAAGCCCTTTTTTCAACAAACAAATGAGGGTCAATTCCAACACAAACAGGAAAAAATGGCACCCAAAGTAGTACAAGAAAAAGTTGGTTCGAAGCCTCTTTATTCCATCCGTTACAACATAGGGGATCGGATTGGAGACTTGGACATCCCGAAGCTTTCTAAGACCTTGCCGATTTTTCATGGGGCAAATGAAGATGAACTGGAAAAAGGAGTCGGCCATTTTGCAGGTAGCGTGCTGCCTGGTGAAAAGGATAATTCTGTTCTTTCAGGACACAGGGATACGGTGTTTAGACAACTGGGGAAAGTCGGAAAAGGTGATTTACTCATTGTAAGGACATCTGCGGGCAAGTTTACCTATAAAGTCAGAAGAACACGAATTGTTGATGCCGATGATCGGACTGTGATTGTCCCTAAACCGAGGGCTACTCTGACGGTTACGACCTGTTATCCATTTTCATACATTGGAGACGCACCGCAGCGCTATATTTTAATAGCAGATTTAATTAGCTCTATGTAATGTTCCTATAAATGAGAACGGAAAATAAAAGGGCAAAGATAGCATGCAATAGGGTTCCGCCCAGTCGTATGGGTATATAAAAAGATTAAACTCGCCATTGAAATAAATTGGCGAGTTTCTTTATTAGGACTACGAAAACCTCACTCTCTTTTAAATAAGATGCCTTGTCTTTAATCGAGTAGCCAGCAAAAGGAAAATAAGCGGAAAATTTCCGGCTAAATGCAAAATGGAGCTCGTTTCAGGGGGAAATAAGCGGAAATTTTCCGGTTATGCAAAGGAAAATTCCCCATTTTAGAACTTTTCGAGTAAATAGGCGGAATTTCTCCGTCTATTTATGCCTTTTTTAATCAAAATTACAAAATAAGCGGAATTTCTCCGTCTATTTACCCGGCCCGCGAACTCAACCTGACCCCCTAACCGCTTCTTAGTTTTCATTCCCTGGCTTGTAGGTATTAATACTCTTATCATGTTCCTTTTTAATATCAAACTCAACGTCACCTTTTTGATTATAGGTAGCTAATGTGATTTTATGTAGATCTTCTTTCCCGAGTTGATGGATCATCATTTGAGAATACAGCCAATCTAGGCTTTTATGCACAAACTTTAAGTTATGCTGAATGATATCCCCGTCCATGATTAAGGGAATCGATATAAAAGTAGGGCTGGGTTGAATATTTAGGTCGCTGGGCTGTAAGGGTCTTTTATCCGACTTTGGGATGATACTGACCTGTCCAGATTCCTCCATCACCGCTATCTCCACATCTAGTATATCTGTATATCCCTTTGTCCTGAGAATACCCTGAAGTTCATTCACCGTTAATCGAACTCTTGCTAACCCATGTTCGTCAATATCCCCCTTGCGAATCAAAACGGTAGGGCTGTGTGAAATCCAATACTTCAACTTATTGACCAGTGCTAGTCTGGATAAAATGATATATAAAAGTGCAATTGAAAAAGAATACCAAGCAGCGGACCAATTGTTTTTTGAAACAATAGGTTCAGTGATGGCAGTGCCCATAATCTGTATAAACATCAGGTCGAAGGCTGTCATTTGTGCGACTGACCTCTTTCCAGCAAATTTCACCAATAAAAATCCTAAAGAAAACACCATAAAAGGTGTCCATAAATAATCATTTAAGAACGTCACTTTATAAGCTTAGCCTCCTTAAAACCCTCCTTACCATTATTCCTAGTCTAAGCGAGAATAAACTTAGAAATTATATAAAGGAGAGTCCCCATCGTTTACTATTTATCGTAGGATGAGGGATTCGCTGATAGAATCTGAGAATTCGCTGATAAAATGGTAATAATCGCTGATAAACTTCAATTATTCGCTGATAGAATTCCTAGGTGGTTAAATTTATCCGCTTTTAGCCCTCATATTCGTAAAAAGAGAGAGCTTATTTGTGAAAACTGCACTATTTCGTTGCGAATCCATGGAAATTAATAGTTTAGTATAACCCCTCCGCTAAAAATTACTGTCCAAAAAACCACGGGGACGGACATCGTACCCTATAAACAAAAAAAGGATAGCCCTGTTAAGGCTATCCAGTCATCTTAATGAGCGAATTATTGCACTCAATGAGCGAATATATCAATTCACTGGGCGAATCTTCGCATTCAATGAGCGAATCTATCAATCCAATGAGCGAATTCTATTAAGCTTCGATTGCTCGAGGCTGTTGGTAGACTTCATTCTCTAATTCACCTGTGATTTTACCAGTTAACACGCCGGCGGTCATGCTTCCGCTGACATTCAAGGCTGTACGGCCCATATCGATTAACGGCTCAACAGAGATTAATAATCCGACAATCGCGATTGGCAGGTTTAATACGGATAGAACGATCAATGCAGCAAATGTAGCGCCGCCGCCAACACCAGCAACCCCAAATGAACTAATCGCGACTACTAGAATAAGCGTAATAATAAACGATGGGCTGAACGGATTGATGCCTGCAGAAGGCGCAACCATCACGGCTAGCATCGCTGGGTAAATACCAGCACATCCGTTTTGGCCGATGGAAAGCCCGAATGATGCGGCAAAGTTTGCAATCCCTTCCGATACACCAAAGTCCTTTGTTTGTGTTTTGATATTTAAAGGTAATGTTCCCGCACTTGTACGAGAAGTAAAGGCAAACGTTAGTGCCGGCAATGCTTTTTGCACGTAGTTTACAGGACTTAATTTAGCAAGGGAGAGGAGCAGTAAATGCACGATAAACATCGCGATTAACGCCACATAGGATGCAATCACGAACTTCCCTAGTTTTGCAATCGCTGCATAATCACTCATTGCCATTACTTTTGTAATTAACGCAAGGACCCCATATGGAGTAAGGCGAAGAATCAGGGTGACGACCCGCATGATAATCGCGTAAAACGTATCAATAATTTTAGCAAAAAATTCTCCGTGTTCCGGATCTTTTCTCTTTACTCCAAGGTAGGCCATCCCTACAATTGCGGCAAAAATAACAACGGCGATCGTAGAAGTTGGACGAGCACCCGTTAAATCCGCAAATGGATTACTTGGAAGCAACTCGATGATTTGCTGTGGAATCGTCATATCTTGAACGCCAACCACTTTTTGTTCCAATTCAGCATTTCGAGCGGCTTCGGCATCCCCTTGATTTAATTGAATTCCATCCAGGCCAAATCCTAGCGCCGACCCAATTCCGATCGCTGCTGAAATAGCGGTCGTTCCAAGAAGAATAGCAATCACAAGAAAACTAATTTTTCCGATGTTTTTAGTCAACTTTAATTTCGTAAACGCTCCAACAATCGAGATAAACACAAGCGGCATAACAACCATTTGCAATAGTTTTACATACCCGGTTCCAACGATGGCAAACCAATCGATAGACTTTACCGTAACGTCGGACGTTGTCCCATAAATCAAATGAATGATAAATCCAAAAACAATCCCTAAACCCAGTGCAGTAAAGACGCGCTTAGAAAAAGACACATGCTTTTTCTGCATCGCGAACAATCCAAGGACAAGCAATAGGAAAACGGCAATATTAATGATAATTAAAAATGTATCCACGATAATCCCCCTATAAATATTATTATTTATATAATAACAATACTATAATTCTATTATTCCAATCGGTCAAGTCGGAATTATAAAAAAATGAAAATCAACAATGAAGGCCCTTAGGATACCGATTAGGAGTATAACTCTAGAGATTTCGGTTCTTTGATTTTGGCTGTTTATTAAAAGATTGTTGTTTTTAAGAAAATAATTAATTAATTTATATTGTATAGTTATGGTAGAATATACAATTTGCTAAATATGGAAGGAAGAGAATAGATTGTTTGATAAATTAAAAAAAACGTTACTTCAGAGAGGAAATGTAATTACATTTGAATTAGATGAATGGTACAAATGGTACAAAAAGCCTCAGAATTTTCATAATGCGGTTGTCAAACATCTTATTAATGAAGGCTGTAAAGTAGAGACAGTTTCAATAGTGGATAACGTTACTAGTAATAAGATTTCAACTCTACTTATTGATGGGGCAAAATATGAACTAAGTGTACGAAATAGGTTGTGGTTAGGTCCGACCCAATCAGTATTTTTGAATAAAATTGAGTCATAAACAATTCAATGAAATATTAGTATAAAAGGCCTTATATGAGGTCTTTTATACTTTTCTAACCATTTCAACAGTAATATAGTTTGATTTTTGGAATGCCAAAATAAGCATTTCAAAAGATAAACGCTTATTAAATTCAATTGAAGTAAATATAGCAACAAACATGGCGAAAACAGCCTTTATCTATTAGTCCAAAATTTTCATATAACGCTAAATTATGGACAGAAAATGATGAATAGTGTCGAATCTTACAGAGGGGGGTATAATGTCATAGGTCACATTCAGTGACAGACAGGATCATCCCGCTAAAACATCGAGAAGGAATAGGAGAAAATAGTGAAGATGACGAACCAATTATTTGTGAATGGTGAATTAGCTATTCATCGGAAAGAGACTCATGGAAAAAGCAAGCAGACAAAAAGTGCACCAGAGTTCACTTCGAGGATGGAAAAACGCGAATATGAGCAACGAGTCAATTATTTTGATATTCGCAATGTATTAGACATAAAAGGATTCCTAAAAGATATTCGTGACAATTGGAATACATATGTGTCACAGGTGAACCAAATGATTCAAAAAAGTCCTGTAAAAAATCTCGTCGTGACGGGGATTTTTACCATTGTCCTTAGTGTTTTTGCCAGCACAGCCAATGCGGCATTTATAGGGGAATATACCTATCAGGTTAAAAGTGGGGAAAAAATTGAAGCGATTGCGGCCGCACATGGAGTAACCCCACAAGAAATTTTAGAAGCCAATGGGCTGACGTCCATTAATGGGAAAAAAATTCTTTTACCAAAAGTACAAAATCGAACGGTAAATGCGACAACCCTAAATGTTCGCTCCCAACCTTCGACAAAAAGCGGTATCATCGGAACCTATAAAAAAGGGGAAGTGGTCAAGGTTTCATTCGTTGAAAATGGTTGGGCAGGCATTCTGATCAAAGGAAGAGTTTGTTATGTAAGTGCTGCGTATCTCACCACACCAGGGGAAACGACGAAGCCAGCTGTTGCGCAAGCCAAAGCCATGTATGTCAATGCGACAACATTAAAAGTGAGAGATGCTGCCTCTACGAGTGGTACGGTCATGGGGATGCTAAAGGTAAACGATACTGTGTCAGTGAGATCGTCTAGTAAAGGTTGGGCGCGAATTGAATTCAACGGCAAAACGGCATTTGTTAGTGAAACCTACTTAACTATGAACAAACCAGCCACAACCATTCCAAGTTCAGTGGTGTATGTGATCAAGCCCGGGGATACGTTTGTACAAATCAGTAAAGCCTTGAATATCTCAGTCGAATCCATTCAAGCACTCAATCCAACCGTAGACCCAGCCAAGTTGAAAATTGGGCAAAAAATTAACATCCCTGCCACTACGAATCAAATAACAGTATCGGCTCAACTTCAAGCCGTAGACACGAATGGGACCTTTCGTTTTAGTACGGACAATGGAAACACCTATACGGCCAAAGCATCAGGTAAGTTGATAAAGGAATTAGCAGGACATTTTGGGCAAAAAGTATCCCTAACCCTTGAAGGGAAACGGGGTCAACAAATGACTTTACTTTCTGTTCAATAAATAAAGTTGAAATTAATAGGCGGAGAATTTCCGGCTATTGTTGAAAGAGGATGCTCAAGAAGCGGATATAAGCGGAGAAATTCCGCTTAACTGCTCTAAAATAAGGCAAAATTCAAGGATTTGGATCAAATAACCGGAAAAACTTCCCTTATTTTAAAGGAAATAGAGGTATTTCCCAATTTAACCGGAAATTTTCCGCTTATTTTTCATAAGAGTCTGTTGATTTCCGCCGCAACTCCACCAGGCACCTGCGAAGTCCACCAGCCCCAAACCCACCACCTTCCCTCACTCCCGCCGCCTAGCCATAACAGCTCGATTTCTCCCCAGTTGTTTCGCACGATATAAAGCTTCATCAGTGACCTTAACCAATTCTGAGAACTGCTGGGCGGTCGTGGGGAAATGACCAATTCCAATCGACACGGTCAGTGGTGTTCCAATCGGACTACTGGCATCCTCGGCTGTTCTTCTGATTCGTTCGGCAATCGTTTGAGCGACCGATGGATCCGTTTCGGGAAGTACGATTAAAAATTCATCTCCGCCTAAACGGAAACACCAATCACTTTCCCTCGTCGCTTTCTTCACTAATTCGGAAAGGTAGATTAACACCTCATCCCCCATTTGATGCCCGTTTTGGTCATTTACCGTTTTAAAATAATCAACATCAAACAAAATAATCGAGTACATGTCTAACTCACTAACCCTTTTTTCTAACGAGCGCCGATTATAAAAACCAGTCAATGGATCTAGATTCGATACACTCTCCGCAGAAGTAAGTTTCTTCTGATAAAAATCAACAGCTACCAAAAGTGCCCGTTTTAACTCCTTTAACTCAAAATACCAATTCGGAATACGAGGGGGAGGGGTGGACGGATGGCTGGTCATTTCTTTTGCGTAGACCGCTAAATTTAGGATGGGATTCACAATTTTATTCAAAATGAACAGGGATAGGGCAAATACTAAAATGAAAATGGGAACAGCATTGATTCCTACTTTTTTTGCCATTTGAATCGTGGGTTCGATAACGGCTGTTTTAGGCGTTTGGGAGATAATGCCCCACTTACTCGTGGATGTAGAGGAAGCGTAGCCCGCTAGCATCGAAATGCCTTGTGTATTCGTAACCTCTTGACTGCCGTTTTTCCCCTCCAGCACTTGCTGCACCACTTTGTTTTCTTTTACGTTTTCATTTATTCGATCCTGATCGGGGTGATAAATGATATTCCCTTCCGAATCAACGACATAGACATAGGAATCGTTTTCGTGTTTGGGATGCTGACCGAGAACTTTTTTCAGGCTGTTTTCCTTTTGTAAATGGATGGTTCCAGACAGAAAGCCCTTATACGACCCATGATCATCAAAGACAGGGGCAGAGATAAGCAAAATTAAATTCCCCGACACACCCACATAAGGCTTCGAGATAAAGGGTGCCTTCTGTTTCAACGCTTCCTTTGAGCCAACGCTCTTCAATCTTTTCCCCTCTAATGTCCGATCGGGTGCGGAGGCTACGATCAGTCCGGTAGAATCCACAAAAATTGTCGAATTAAAGAAGGTAGTCGAATCCAATATCCGCTTGATCTCATGGTAAATGAGTTCAGAATCTGCCGTTACATATTCTTTTCCATGTGACTCCGTCGTTAGGATTTGAAGCATATTGGTAAAAAGATGATCTGTGGTAGTCGCTAATTTTTGAGCGTAATATTGATTCTCGATTAAATAATTTTCCTCTAAGTTGTTTTTACTGACCATCACACTCGAAATCACACTGGCGGCGATGGTGCCAATCATCGCGAACGCCAGTAAGCTTAAAAAAAGAAGTTTTATACTTAATCGAAACGGTTTCCTCATATCTCTTCACCACTATATAAAGTGTCATTTATCGTCAAAACAACCGACTAAAATATAGCATATTGTCTTTATCATTCCGGTAAGGGGAATTTGTATACACGAATTATTTTTATAACAAAATAACCGAGTTTCTTCTATTATAAATGTGATCTACTGGTATCGTTTTCATCCGCAAATTTTCCTCACTAGTCCGTATAACGTATTCCTTTCACACAGCTGGAATCATTTTTCACGACGATGGGGAAAATATAACCTAAATTCGTCGATTGGATGGGAGGGGAGCTATGCACGCACTATTAACGGTTGTCCTAGTTAGTATGAGCTTTTGGAAGGGCGATTGGAGACATTGGCAGAAATACATCACCACCATTTATTATGTGAGTGTATGCAACCTCCTTTACAATGTATTGTGCAAAGATCATTTGCTCTGGGTTCATAACCCGGATATATTCCCGGACTCACATACAATGGTTGATTTAATTTACACCTTTATCATTCTCCCGGCGATTACCTTGTTATTCCTAAGCCATTACCCATTTAAAAAAGAAGTAGGAAAGCAAGTTCGCCATATTCTTTTCTGGGTCGTTGGTTCGCTTATGGTTGAATTTCTATTTCATAAAACGAACCGGATTATTTTGCAAAATGGCTACCGCTACTGGATGGAGCCGTTCTTTTATACCGTGATGTACTCGATGATTCGTCTTCACTATTCCCGGCCGTTTCTTACATATGGTATCTCAATTGTTATCATTGTATTTCTCCTTCGTTACTTTCACATTTCGATTAAATAAGGGAAAAATCAAATTTGCAGCAACTACGATAAGAGAGGTCATAGGGAATGTCAGTCGATTACGCGGTAATAATTCTTATGTGGGTCATTGGGATCTTTACGTATATTTTCTTTACGCCAAAAAAGCGGTACAGAAAAGTGGCAGTGACCGCCCTGATCTGTCAGTCGCTGCTGTGGCTGAATTCACTGGTCCATGTCGAATTCGATCTGATTGCCTTTCCGGTTCGTGAGTTTCCGAAAGCGACAGACCTGCTAATTACGACGGAGTATTTCTTCTATCCGCTCCTTTGTGGGTTTTATCTTGCTTATGAGCCCAAACATTCACTCCGGATTCGGCTCATCTACTTGTGCAGTTGGATTTCGATCATCACGCTTTATGATTTCATCCTAGTGAAGTTTACAAATCTGATTGAATACGTTCACTATGCCTGGTATTTTACCTGGATTGATTTCTTTTGTATCTTTGCGGTCACGAATTTCGTCTATCAATGGTTTTTTAAGAATAAGAAGCTTTTTCGAATGGAACAGGAGGCAGTGGAATGAAACTGGAATGGTGGATTTTACTTGGTGTTTGGCTGCTTTCCAGTGGTCTGCTCTTTCTGATTCCGAAACAGAAAATCCGCCTAGCCATAACCTCCTTTGTATTTATGCAGGCGGTCACCTGGATGTTTGGACTCATCGTGGTGGAGGTTGGTCTGCTAACGTATCCCGTCAGGTTATTTGCAAAGGCCAACCGTGCGAGTTTTACGTATGAGTTCTTTGCCTACCCAGCTGTTGCGGTCATCTTTAATGTGTTTTACCCGCACTTCAGCAGGAAGCTCATAAAGTTCTTATATTATGGTGCCTATTGCACGGCCTTGACCATACCTGAGGTTCTGATCGAAAAATATACAGACTTACTTGAGTATCACCATTGGACATGGTTTTGGACATGGATTACGTTGTTTCTCACCTTTATGATCTCGCGCGGGTTTTGTGTGTGGTTTTTCAGGGGGATTTCAAAGGAAATGGATTAGGTACGATCGCACTTTAGGGTACTTTTCCAAAAAAGGACACTCGATGGTTCCGGGAGATAGGAACGGTTGGCCAACTGAATCAAACGCAGATGAGGTATAAATTGATAACTAGTAGATATTTACTGTTTTGTGTTGTAATTCCTTCCAATTATCTATTCTCCCTTCAAATTTTTGTAAAAAGGGTGTTTAATAGTATAGGTAATCATTCATCGGACATAAAAACAAAATAAATGACAAAATACTGATATATTCGCCAAGTTTTTGTAATAAATATGATATAATGGAAAATATTTTGTAACACATATTTAGGAGGACGAAATGGAAGAGACTATTAGTTTAAAAGAGTTGCTCGAGACATTGAAAAAACGATTAGTGTTAATCGTGTCGATAACTGTAATTGCTGCCGTCATTAGTGGAGTGGTTAGTTATTATTTCTTAACCCCGATTTACCAGGCTTCTACACAAATTCTTGTGAACCAAAAGAAAAATGAACAATCCTTATACCAATCGAATGAAGTACAAACCAACCTTCAATTAATTAATACCTATAACGTCATCATCACAAGCCCAGCCATCTTAGATATCGTTACCAAAGAACTTGATTTAGACATGACGGCTTCGCAATTAAAAGCGAAGATTACCGTTGGAAGTGAAAAGGATTCCCAAGTAGTAAACTTGTCTGTTCAGGATCCTGATGCGACCGTAGCTGCACAAATTGCCAATAAAACGGCTGAAGTCTTTAAAAAGCAGATTAAAAGTATCATGAGTGTCGATAATGTGAGCATTCTCGCGAAAGCAGATGTTTCAGAAAATCCAGCACCAATCAAACCAAGACCATTATTAAACGTGGCAATTGCACTTGTTGTTGGTTTAATGGCGGGTGTCGGTCTTGCATTCTTACTTGAGTACTTTAATAACACGATTAAAAACGAACAAGATGTAGATAAGGTCTTAGGTCTTCCGATTCTAGGTGTTATTGCAACCATTGATGATCAAAAGATGGATGAGGCAGCGGCACGCCGTGCAGCGAAAAATTCAAAAGGAAGAGGTGGAAACATTGGCGCTTAAAAAGAAGAAATTGAACAGTAAAGACGCAAGCCGTAAGTTGGTCACAGCGATCGATCCAAAGTCACCGATTTCTGAGCAATACCGGACAATTCGAACCAATATCCAATTTTCTTCTGTCGATGAAGAGCTGAGGGCTATTATGGTTACCTCTTCAGGACCTGCGGAAGGGAAGTCGACGACAGCAGCAAACCTTGCTGTAACATTTGCTCAGTTGGGCAAAAGGGTTTTATTAGTCGATGCGGACTTACGCAAACCAACCGTTCACCATACATTTGGAATGAATAACTTATTTGGCTTTACAACGGTATTAACAAAGCAAAGAGAATTGGAAAAAACCGTTCTTGAAACACAGGAAAAGGACTTGTTCATCTTAACAAGCGGTCCGATTCCACCGAATCCTGCTGAACTATTAAGCTCGAAATCAATGGAACTATTTATTGAAGACGCGAAGTCTCAGTTCGAATATATTATCTTTGATACCCCGCCATTATTAGCGGTAGCTGATCCGCAAATTCTTGCAAATCAGGTGGATGGATCAATTATGGTTGTTTATAGTGAGAAAACAGAAATTGATCAAGCGAAAAAAGCGAAGGACTTACTGGAACATGCCCAAAGTAAATTACTTGGTGTCGTCTTGAATCATAAAGAAGTACAGAACGGTGACTACTATTATTATTATGGTTCTAAGTAACAAATTTCGACAAATTCCTCCACGAATCCATGTTATTATGTAGAATGTCGGTGAAAAATAACAGTTTATTGGAAAGTGTGTGTGACCAATGGTTGATTTGCATAGTCATATATTACCGGGCATAGATGATGGGGCAAGGGATTTGTCGGAAAGTGTCAACATGGCCAAGAAGGCTGTCGAACAAGGAATTCATACGATTGTCGCTACACCGCATCATTTGAACAACCGTTATGAAAACCCAAAACAGACCATTATTGATAGAGTTAGAGAATTAAATAAGGCTTTACTAGAAGAAAAGATAGATTTGAATGTACTTCCAGGGCAAGAAACCCGGATCTATGGGGAAATGGTGGAAGGCTATGAAATAGGTGAAATCCTGCCAATCGATAACACACAATATGTATTGGTAGAGTTTTCATCTGGTCATGTCCCGAGATACACGGAGAAGTTGTTTTACGATTTACAGACAAAGGGACTCATTCCAGTAATCGTTCATCCGGAACGAAACCAAGAAATCATCGAACGACCGGAAGTTCTTTATCAACTTGTGAAAAAGGGAGCACTGTCTCAAGTCACGGCTTCAAGTATTTGTGGAGATTTTGGAAAAAAGATTAAGAACTTTTCAATGCAATTAATCGATGCAAACCTTACTCATTTTATTGCTTCGGATGCTCATAATACGAGCAATCGCACGTTTAAAATGAGGGAGGCATTCGAGATGATTCAAACAAAGTACGGGACTGACTTGGTGTATTTATTCCAAGAGAATGCTGAACTTGTCATTGAAGGAAGTCATGTTTATAAAGAAGTGCCCGAACGAATTAAAAAGAAGCGTTTTTTTAACATCTTTTAACCGACTAAGCCGATAAGTGATAACAGATTATCAATTTACACCCTTATTCAGGCTAAATCGCCTGATCGGCGACGCCTCCTGTCCGATATCGATGGGGGCACTCGATTGTGCTGTGGGTTCCTTGGACCTTAGACGCCTGTCGTCAAGAGCATGATGTGAGGCCGGGTTAGATGCCCGATTATTAATAAAACAATAAATATCTAATGAAAGAATAAGTGTGAAAGCACTTGCAATTCCATTAGATATTTATTTTTTTGCCTCTTTGCTTTAGCAAAGGAAAGAGTTCAGTAGATAAACAAATGAATTAGTGGGGGAATAACAGTGAAAAGAGTCAGAAAAGCCATCATTCCAGCTGCAGGGCTGGGTACAAGATTTTTGCCAGCAACAAAAGCAATGCCGAAAGAAATGCTTCCCATCGTCGATAAGCCGACCATTCAATACATAGTGGAAGAGGCTGTGGCATCTGGGATTGAAGATATTATCATTGTAACGGGTAAAGGAAAACGTGCAATTGAAGATCATTTCGATAATGCCGTGGAATTGGAACAAAACTTAATCGAGAAAGAAAAGTATGAAATCTTGGAGCGAGTTCAATATGCAACAAATCTAGCGGATATTCATTACATTCGCCAAAAAGAGCCAAAGGGCCTTGGACATGCGGTCTGGTCTGCACGCAACTTTATTGGCGATGAACCATTTGCTGTCCTTTTGGGAGATGATATTGTACAAAGTGAAACACCTTGCCTAAGACAGTTGATTAATCAATATGAAGAAACATTTTCATCAGTAATTGGTGTGCAGCAAGTAGCTGATCATGAAACAAATCGTTATGGAATTATTGATCCGTCAAAAAAGGATGGAAGACGCTATCAGGTTAATAATTTTGTCGAAAAGCCAAAACTAGGTACTGCACCATCAAATCTTGCAATTATGGGTCGTTATATTTTAACACCTGAAATCTTTATGTTCCTTGACCGTCAGGAAAAAGGTGCAGGCGGCGAGATTCAATTAACAGATGCGATTCAACGCTTAAATGAAATCCAAAGAGTATTTGCATATGATTTTGAAGGTAAACGGTATGATGTAGGTGAAAAATTCGGTTTTGTGAAGACGACGATTGAATTTGCTTTGCAGCATGATGACCTCCATGACGATATGCTAGATTACCTTAAAAATCTAGTTTCTTCATTAGATAAAGAAAAAGTAATGTTATAGAGAGAAGGAAGGGGTCGCGGTTGTCGAATCTGGCAAATCAAGAAGTATCTTATTTAGAAAACCAGAAAACACTTGTTAATGACGGAAAAACATACGTAATAGCAAAAAGAATATTAGATATTATTGGTTCTTCTTTTGGGATTATTCTTTTAGGTTTCCTTTTTATTATTATTGCGATTCTGATTAAATTGGAAGATCCTAAGGGAGCCATTCTGTTTTCACAGAAGAGAGTTGGACTGAATGGAAGAGAGTTTAAAATGTATAAATTCCGTTCGATGGTATCCAATGCGGAGGAAAAGTTGCAAGAGCTGTTAAAGCATAATGAAGTATCTGGTGCCATGTTTAAAATGAAGGATGACCCAAGGATTACAAGAATCGGTAAGTTTATCAGGAAAACGAGTATTGATGAATTGCCCCAACTATTTAATGTATTAAAGGGAGATATGAGTTTAGTTGGTCCCCGTCCACCGCTTCCTAGAGAAGTTGCTGTTTATTCTGAGTATGACAAGCAACGATTATTGGTCACACCAGGCTGTACGGGACTCTGGCAAGTAAGTGGGAGAAACAGTGTAGGGTTTGAAGAAATGGTGGAATTGGATCTTCAATATATCCGAGAACGCTCCTTCCTATATGATCTAAAGATCATATTAAAAACGGTCCTAGTATTATTTGGATCGAAAGATGCATTCTAGAAAAGAGGTAATGAAAAGATGATGAATAAAGAATCGAAAATATATGTTGCTGGACATCGAGGCCTTGTGGGTTCTGCAATCGTAAGAAAGCTTGAAGAAAAAGGGTATACAAATTTAGTGTATCGCACTAGTAAAGAACTAGACCTAAGAGATAAAAATACAGTAGACAGCTTATTTGCTGAAGAAAAACCTGATTTTGTTTTCCTAGCGGCTGCAAAGGTTGGTGGGATCGTTGCCAACAACGAATATCCTGCTGATTTTATTCGTGACAACCTGTTAATTCAAACAAATATCATTGATGCGGCGTATCGCAATAATGTAGAAAAGTTATTATTTCTTGGCAGTACTTGTATTTATCCAAAAATGGCTCCACAGCCATTAAAAGAAGAGTATCTTTTAACAGGAGTTCTTGAACCGACAAATGAACCATATGCGATTGCAAAAATTGCTGGAATTAAAATGTGTGAATCCTATAATCGTCAATATGGTACACAATACATTTCAGTTATGCCAACGAATTTATATGGTGAAAATGATAACTTTGACTTGCACACATCTCATGTTCTTCCTGCGTTGATTCGTAAGTTTCATGAAGCAAAGGAAAGCAATGCTCCATTTGTAGAAGTTTGGGGAACAGGAACACCAAAACGAGAATTCTTATACTCAGATGATCTTGCTGATGCGAGTATCTACTTGATGAATAATTATTCTGGTAATGAAATTGTAAATATTGGTGTAGGCGAAGACTTACCAATTAAAGAATTAGCAGAAAAGATTAAGGAAACTGTTGGATTCACTGGTGAGATTCAATTTGATACAACCAAACCTGACGGAACACCAAGAAAATTAGTCGATGTAACCAAGCTTAATTCTTTAGGTTGGAAAGCCACTACTTCATTAGAAGAGGGATTAAAGAAAGCTTACCTATGGTTCTTAGATAATCAACTAACAAAAGTAAACTAATATATAATCGGAGGACAACATGAAAAAGGCATTAATAACAGGTGTAACAGGACAAGATGGTTCTTATTTAGCAGAGTTTCTATTAGAAAAGGGATATGAAGTGCACGGTATGATTCGTCGCAGCTCTTCTTATAACCAAGAACGCTTAGAAGACTTACTTACTGAAGAGGAAGCTAATGCACTATTAAATAATCAAAACTTCCATCTTCATTATGGAGATGTTACCGATGCATTAAACATTACACGTGTTATTGGTGAAATTCAACCTGATGAAATTTATAATTTGGCTGCTCAATCACATGTCCGTGTATCTTTTGATATGCCTGGATATACATTAGATGTAGATGCTAAGGGTACATTAAATATCCTTGAAGCAGTTCGGATCTTAGGTCTAACAGAAAAAACTCGTGTATATCAAGCGTCAACATCTGAACTTTACGGAAAAGTTCAAGAGGTACCACAAAAAGAAACAACTCCATTTTATCCACGTTCTCCATATGGTGTGGCAAAAATTTATGGGTTTTGGATTACGAAGAATTACCGCGAATCTTATAATATGTTTGCAGTAAATGGTATTTTGTTTAATCATGAATCAGAGCGACGTGGTGAAACATTTGTAACGCGTAAAATTACGCTTGCAGCTGCACGTATCGCACAAGGAAAACAAAAAAAACTAACTTTAGGTAACTTAGACTCCTTACGTGACTGGGGATATGCCAAAGATTATATTGAGTGCATGTGGTTAATCCTTCAACATGATAAACCAGAGGATTTCGTTATTGCTACTGGAGAAATGCATACTGTACGTGAATTCGTAGAGCTTTCATTCAAACATGTTGGTGTTGAAATTGAATGGACTGGTCAAGGTGTAGCGGAAAAAGGTGTTAACAAAGCAACTGGAGAGGTAATCGTTGAAGTTGACCCTAAGTTCTTCCGTCCTGCAGAAGTTGACCAATTATTAGGAGATCCAACTAAGTCAAGGACCTTATTAGGTTGGAATCCAACCAAAACACCATTTGGGGAATTAGTTCGTATCATGGTTAGTGCTGATATGAAAAAAGTTGAAAAAGAAGATAGAGTTAAGAAAATGTTTGATTAAAAACTATGTTTCAAATAGTGAGTGATGATGAAGGGATCTTCTATATTATTACTCTTTTTTTGTTATTCCATTTTATTGAAAAGAAAAATAGTAACGATAACTGGCAAATGCTCTCGATAAGGTCTACACGCTTGACCTTTATATGAAGCTTAAAGATAAAATATAGAGGCTGGTGCATTCATAATTTGCACCATTAAAGTGTGCAGCCTCAATTGATAGGGAAGAGATACTGCATGGTCGAAAAAATGAAAACTGAAAAGAAAAAGCTTTTACTATATGCACATTACTATGTTCCTGATACTGCCTCAACCGGTCAAATTCTCCGCGAATTGGCTGAAGGAATGCTGGATAAGTTTGATATAACTGTCATCTGTGTTGTGCCAAGCTATTTGGGTACTGTCGAGGAAAAGTATAAAACTCAGAAGTACTACGAGGAAAACATTAATGGTGTGAAGGTATTACGCATCCGTGTTCCTGAATTTAGTAAAGCAAATAAATTTAGCAGGATTAAGAACATCCTAGCATACTTTTTTGGAGCTATGGCTGCCACGTTTAAATTGGGGGAAATGGATTACGTTTTCTCCATCTCTCAGCCGCCTATTTTGGGAGGCTTACTGGGGGTGTGGGGGAAATGGATGAAGCGAGCTAAATTTATTTATAACATCCAGGACTTCAATCCCGAACAGGTTATGGCTGTGGAGTACAGCAAGAGCAAGTTTGTAATTGGGGCAATGATGTTCATTGACAAATTCAGCTGTAAGAGGAGCAACCTCATTATCACAGTTGGTCGTGATCTTGTGGAGACAGTGCATAATCGATTCAAAGGCAAAAAAGTACCTAAGACTGTGATGATTAACAACTGGATTGATGAAAAGGAAATCTATCCGGTGGAAACAGATCACCCGAAGGTTAGTGCATTTAAGAAGCAGTACGGTCTCGAGAATAAATTCGTCATTATGTACTCTGGCAATATTGGCTTATACTATGACCTAGAGAATCTACTAAAAGTAATTGAAAAGTTCAAGCCAGGGACTAAGACGGCAGGTGGCCAAGAGGTAGTATTTGCCTTTGTCGGTGCAGGGTCTGTGCTGGACAAGTTGGTGATGTATAAGGGAGTTCATCATATGGATAATGTGGTATTTATCCCCTATCAGGATAAGGCTGATCTTGTATACAGCCTGAACTCTGCTGATGTTCACTGGTGCGTAAATGCAAAGGGAATCAAGGGTGTTTCCTGCCCGTCCAAATACTATGGCATCGCTGCAGCGTCAAAGAGTGTGCTTGCTGTGCTTGAAAAGAATTCTGAAATCCGTTGCATTATCGAGGAAACAAAAGGTGGCCTTTGCTCTGAGCCGGGTGATTATGAGTCAGTGGAGCAAAATATCCGCTGGTTTATCAAGAATGCCGGAACAGGAAAAATTGTTGAGATGGGTAAGCGTGGAAGAGAAAATCTGTTGCAGAATCTTACAAGAGATGTCTCTGTTAGAAAATATTCAGAAGAAATACTAAGTTGCGAGGTAAAACATGAGAATAGTACAAATTAACACGTTTCCCTACAAGGCAACTGGTAGTATTATGATGGGAATCCATAAACAACTAATTTCTTCAGGCCATGATTCTTATGTTGTTTGGGGACGAGGCAGAGATACAGAAGATTCAAATGAGATTGTAATTAAAGATGATATTGGTGTTAAAATTCACGGTGCATACACAAGAATTACAGATAAAACTGGATTTGCATCAAAAAGAGCAACAAAAAAGTTGTTAAAAAGGTTAGATGAGGTTCAACCAGAAATTATTCATTTGCATAACATTCATGGTTATTATCTGAATGTTGAAATGCTCTTTAATTATATTAGAAATCACAAAATACGGGTTGTGTGGACGCTGCACGATTGTTGGCCTATTACGGGGCATTGTGTGTATTTTGATATGGTGGGTTGCGAACGGTGGAAAATCGGTTGCCACAATTGCCCACAAAAAGAAACATACCCTTCTTCAAAGGTGTGGGATAACTCTAAATGGAATTGGAATAAGAAAAAAGAGTTATTTACAGGGCTGGATATTACATTGGTAACACCGAGTGAATGGTTGAAAGAAATAATGAAACTGTCATTCATGCATAATTACCCAATAAGCGTCCTATATAATGGTATCAATCTGGATGTTTTTCGACCAACACATAAAGAAAATGTTAGAAAGAAATACTCTCCAGAGAACAAGCCAATTGTTCTCGGTGTGGCAAGCGAATGGACTGAGCGTAAAGGCTTGAATGATTTCATCAAACTTTCAAAGTTGATGCCTATAATTCAATTTGTTGTAGTTGGATTAACAAAAGAGCAGTTGAAAAAGATGCCGCCCAATATTATCGCATTACAGAGGACTAGTAATATTCAAGAACTTGTTGAATTGTATTCTATGGCGGATATTTATTTCAATCCAACTTATGAAGATAATTTTCCTACGACTAATTTAGAGGCACTTGCATGCGGAACGCCAGTACTGACGTATGATACAGGCGGGAGCCCAGAAGCCATAATTATGGGTGAAAAAATAGTCGGAACCACTGTCGGCAGAATTGTGGAAAAGGTTGATTCGGCTACAGTCGATTTGGATAAGGTTAAAAGAGTACTTGAAGAAATGCTGCTAACGAATTCAATAGAGAATCAAAAAGTAAGTGATAATTGTTGTAAAGTTGCAAAACTGTTTGGCATGGAGGAACGATTAAAGCAGTATGTACCGCTCTATCAGAAATTATTATTTGACTGAAATGAAAGCAGCATCAGTTTACTCCATGAATGTGGATTGAATACTAAATGGAGGTAAGGCAATGTGAAAATTAAAAAGGTATTTTGGGTGATTGAAAGAAAGCTATTACACTTGTTGAACTATATAAATCCGCATTCGTATATGAAGCTGATGAATAAATACCTTAAAAGAATAGGCATTAACTTTCCGGAAGGAGAGGCAATTTATATTGATCCATCGGCACAGTTTGATGGTATTGATTATTCTTTAATAACAATTGGTAAAGATACCGTTATTTCAAAGGAAGTATTAATACTCACACACGACTTTTCGAATCTTAGAGCAATAAGTAGTATCGGCAGTCGAGGAAAAGGAAAACGAATATTGAAACCCGTCGAGATAGGGAATAATTGCTTTATTGGTGCGCGGACTATTATTTTGCCAGGAACCAAAATAGGGTCCAATACAATAGTAGGTGCGGGTAGCGTGGTTAAGGGTAACATACCCGATGGTGTGGTGATAGTTGGAAATCCGGCTCAAATTATAAAAACAACTAGGGAGTATGCGGAGGGGTATCTGAAAAGGGAAGGAATAATTTAATGAAATCACCACTTGTTAGTTTGATTTTACCGACTTACAATGTTGAAAAATTCTTGAAAGAATGTTTGGAATCCATAAGTAACCAAACTTATGGAAACATTGAAATCATTGTTGTTATAGATGGTGCAACAGATAATTCTTATGATATTGCTAAAACCTATGCTGATAAAGATACAAGGTTCAAAGTCTTCTGGCAGGAAAATGCGGGCTCTGGACCAGCACGAAATAAGGGTCTGAGTCACGCATCAGGTGAACTAATAATGTTTGTTGATCCTGATGATTGGATTGAACCTAATATGCTTGAAGAATACGTGAAGATGTATGAACAATATGGATCGGATCTAATTATAACTGGATACTATGAGGAATATATGACATCGGAAGGTGTCATTCGGAGAGAAAAACATTTATATAATAAAGAAATATCCACCCCATCCGAAGTGCATAGTAGCTATGTTTCATTGTTCTTGGATGAAGCTATTTGTGCACCAACGAGAATCCTGTATAAAAAAAGTATAATCGTTGAAAACCATATTTCCTTTCCAGATTTACGGAGATCTCAAGATATAGTTTTTAATTATCGCTATTATAACTTTGCCAAAAGTGTGTTGATAAGCGAGGATATTTTTTACCATTATAGAATTGAATCAGCAGTATATTTGCAGAAGTATAAAGTGGATTATTATAAGACTTTGTCCTTAATGTATAACGAAATTCTTGACTTACACAGAGGGTGGAATATCGAAATACCAAAGAACGAATGGGTCAGATTTAACAATAGATTTTTGGTATTAATTGGTTATTATATTGAGTCCTGCCTTCTCCAGAAAAATGATTATAAACCTGCAATGGATGATGAGACTTTAAAAACAATTGCTATTGAATCAAAACCAATAGATTTTTATCATAGAAGAGTGAGAAAGGCATTTTTATCTCATAATAAGAGTAACATCGAATTAATAGTTGGAATAAAAATGTTTGTGAGACGGCATCTACATTTTGTGTTTGAGTGTTTTAGAAAAGTAAAAAAGTATTGAAATCTAGTAAAAAAGTACGTACAAACCACAAATAATACGATTGGAAAGATAAGAGAAAAATGGAAAAGTATAGACCAAATATTATTACATCCATATTCATTGCCATCTCCTTAATTGAAACATTTTTTCTCGCGCTTGCTGAGGCACCTCGGAATGGTCTGGAATATATATTTCTTTTACCTTTGACATTTGGAATTTGCTTGTTAATGTTTAGAAGAATAAGCACATTTCAAACTGGTGGAATAGGATTGAAAGTAGCATATTTTATAGCGGTAATACGCTATATTATATTGCCGTTATTATTAATTCTATCCAAAGGCGAAGTATCAGCAATTCGAATGTCGACGGTTGCAGAACAATCGTATTACGCAGCTGTTATAATCCAATGTATCGAACTTGTAGTATTTTGTGCAACGATCAATTATTTTTACCCAAGAGTATATAATAGGGAACACCGAAAATACACTAACAGAGCTAGAAATAAATATCCACCTTACATTAATTTTCTGGGATGGTGTTTTTTAGTGGTTTTTGGGGCAATTCTTATATTAAGAATGCCAGTTTGGTTGCCAGCCCTAAAGATTTTCTTGATAAAAGAAAATTCAGCAGAAACGAAAATTCTATTAGAAAATACAATGTTAACATGTGTAAAAATTTCATTGTTGGCATATTTTGCCCAAAAAGCAGCTAAATATCAAAGTGGTACAAAAAAATATGTATTTTGGTTAATGTTAACTTTAATATGGCTCTTGTTTAATGCCCTGTCGTATTTTGGCACAAACAGGGTGTTTGTATTGGAAAATATAATAACCAGCATTATTATAGTTTGCGTTGCATTACCTAAAGCAAGAAAATGGGTTGCTTTAATAGTTTTACCATTGAGCTTTGTCTTAATGTTTTCTATGGTTATAGTAAAACAGTTTGATTTAACATCTGCAGGCCAGTTTTCTGCGTCTACTCTTTCGATAGAGGGAGTATCAAATACTGTTGAGGAATATGTTAACGGACCATGGACTATAGCTCAAACATACTCATCGGCGGCTGATGTTGCATCGCTTGAAAGAGTTCATGCCTTCTCTAGAGACTGGATTGGAGGATTAAGTGGCATTTCGGATTTGCCAATTATTAAAGAGCTTGTTCAGTCAACTAGTAATTGGCGCTCATCTTCTCAAATAATGAAAGAATCATTTCAAGCATATGACAGAGGACAAATGCTATCATTTTCAGGAGAGGTATTTATTTGGTTTGGTACAACTGTAGGCTGGTTGCTTTTTCCTTTATTAAACTATTTAGCAGCCAGATGTTTAATATATATAGAAGTTAAATCAAAAATCGTTGACGGCTTATTATACAAATATATGTATGTTTGGTTGAGTATTTTATTTGGGTTAACATACTGCTATTGTGTAGAGACAATTGTCTTCTGCTGGGCTAAATTTATTTTCATTTATTGGTGCTTCTTGAAGATTAACTCCATCCCGTTGACAATAAGTGCTGGGGGTAAGAGGTGAAGATATGAATATTAAGAGGTTGTTATTGAAAGTTAAGGTTAGGATAACTCCATCAAAATATCCTCTGACCTGAAGATTTTGTTGAGTTATTCAGGTTGGAGGGTATTAAATAGGGAAAGGAACTGTATTTTTGGGGGATAGAATACAAAATGTTGATACAAAGAGACCATGGTTTATAAAGTAGGGGAATAATGCAAAATATCATCGGGGTGTGCAATTTTAGCTCATGACTATTAAAGATAAGTACTGAGGCGAAAATATTACGATATTATTTGTAAAGCTCTAGAAACCACTATAGGAGATAATGTTTTGATAGGTTTGAACTCAATAATTTTAATGGGTGCACATATAATAGGTAACAATGTGATTGTTTGAGCAGATAGCGCTGTAAGGAGTAACATCCCGGATGACATTATACTTGTAGGAATTCCTGCGGGTGTCATAAGAACGTTGGATGAACATTATTTGCGAAGGAAAGAACTTTAAATTAATGAAGCAAAGTTATATACAAGATCTTTTTACAGAGAAAATAGAATGATTCCGTAGATACAAGAGATGATAGCATTCTTCCAGCTGTTTCTTGGAAGAAAGTCCGATGTTTTAAGTAAGTATGGTATTTAAGTAAAATGAGCTGGCGATGAACCACAAGAGATAATGGAGACTTTTTATTAACTGCCCCGGTTATAAGAGCAATGAAGATTTTATTGATGATGCGATGAAACCGGATATGTGGATGAAAGCCGCAGGGGGAAATGAAAATTTGAGAGTGTTTAAACTTCTAAAGTATATAATATCTTTTCCAAAAATTGTTTATTTCAATTTTAAGGTGTTTGATTTTCACACGGCATTAAAATTACCTGTTTTCTTACATTATCATGTCAAATTTGGGAACCTGTATAAAGGATGCGTCGAGATAAAGCAACATACTCTATTTCCGGGGATGATAAAGCTTGGATGCGGAATGGGCAGCCCAGGTGTCTTCACAGGATCATATCCTCGGTATAGTGGTGGTGGATTTATTGGAGCTAAGACCGGAGGGAAAATTGTGTTTGAAGGGAAAGCACAAATTGCTGGTGGATTTTCACTTAAGGCAGACAACGGAGGCATTATTTATTTAGGTGATAATTTTACGGCAAACTCCTATTCATTTATATCCGCTAATAAACTAATTAAGTTTGGAAAAGATTGTACATTAGGATGGAACGTTTCAGTCAGAGATGTAGATGGCCATGATATCTTTTTAAAGGATGATGATTCCAAGGTACCAATTAACCATAATAGAGAAGTTATTATCGGTGAAAAGGTTTGGATTGCGGCAAAGGTAGACATTCTTAAGGGAACTGTGATTCCTGATCATTGTGTAATAGCATATGGAACATTGGTTGCAGGCAAAGTTTTTACAGAAAGCAACTGTATTATTGGCGGTGCACCATTAAAAATATTAAAACATAGCATTGATTGGTCTGTATGAGCTAACGGGTAGTTTAGGTAAGAAAGGAACAGAAGTATGAAAATAAAAGTGAATGTAGATTTATCTTCGGCTAATAATTTTGGTAGCGGCATTTGTGTCTTTGAGAACGAAATTGTATCGCGTTTGGCAACTAGCAGCAGCTTAGCTTTGCATGGATGCGCAAATTATCGTAGAGCATTTTCTAAAGCCGATTATGCTCGTTTTCCATTTGATGTTACCTATTCAAAGGTTCCTCATAAGCTGGTCTATAACCACTATTTACCGATCTCTTACGATGGAATGATGAAGAACCGAGCCGATGTCTCTTTGTTTTGTACGTATGTATTGCCAAATGTTAGGTACAATGGACCTGTTATTAGCTGCATACATGATATTATATTGATCAAAACAAAAGCCGAGGCGAAGAAAGTAATTGAACATCATGACAAAGTCATTAGACATACTATTGACAATTCATCAGCAATTTTGACTGTTTCTAATGCGACGAAAGCCGACTTGATTGATATTTATGGTGTTTCAGAGGATAAAATTACCGTAGTGTATAATGGCGTTGATTCTGAAGTGTATAATAAAAAAATACTGGATGAGGAAAAAACGAGAGTTAAGAAAAAATACGGATTACCAGAGAAGTTTTTTCTTTATTTTGGCGGAATTAGAAAACATAAAAATGTTGATAATATCATCCGTGCATATGCTATGCTGGATGCCAAAGATAAAGAAGAGATTAAGCTAGTGATAACTAATGGAAGTAATTCCCTGAAGCAATTGGTATGTGAACTTGGCGAAGACAATAATGTTATCTTTACTGGCTTCATTGATGACACCGATAAAGTGGCGATTTATCAACTGGCAATGATTTCGATGTTTGTTTCTTTTTATGAGGGATTTGGCATTCCAATAATTGAGGCAATGGCAGCTGGGACCCCTGTAATTACTTCGAATACTTCATCCATGCCTGAGGCAGCAGGAGATGCAGCTTTGCTGGTAAATCCATATTCTGTCGAAGAAATATCTCAAGCGATGAAGAGATTGATTAGTGATCCTACTTTATACAATGAATTGGTTCTGCGGGGGTACAAGAATGCACGCAGGTTTGATTGGGATAAGTCTGCAAAGATTGTTGAAGATTTGATAATAAAAACAGCTGGAAGGTAATAGATTCTATTTTGAATAAAATGACATTGCCTTCCGATGAAGAATTGGGAGGAACTGAAAGTTGAATGTATGGTTAATTAAAAGGAAGATTCGCAGAGAGCAGACTCGATTATTTAATGTTGCCTATGATGTTAAATGGTTTTTTTCAAATAGGAAAACAAGCGAAGTATGTTTGAATAGAATTCCAAGGCCTTGTGAAATCATTGTTTCTCTTACTACCTTTCCAGAAAGAATTATTTCTTGCGTAAAAACAATCCGATCTATTCTTAATCAAAAGGATATCAAACCTGACAGGGTTGAATTATGGTTGGCGTATGATCAATTTCCCAACGGAGAAAAAAATTTACCAACAGAAATGTTGGAATTAAAGTCATTAGGTTTGGAAATATGTTGGTGTGAAGATTTACGCTCGTATAAAAAACTTATTCCAGCTCTTATAAAGCATCCTGATAGCATTATAGTCACTGCTGATGACGATGTGTACTATAATGAACATTGGCTAGAAAGGCTATATAATTCATACTTAAATATGCCTCAATATGTCCATTGTCATCGAGCAACCAAGATGGTGTTTGAAAATAATGGTTTCAAAACAATTCCAGGGGGATTAAGTTATTATTCTGAGCCTTCATATTTGAATAAATTAGTTGGAATAGGCGGCGTTTTATATCCGCCGAAAATATTATATAAGGATGTAACAGATGTTGAACGCTTTATGAAATTGGCACCGACAAATGATGATATCTGGTTTTGGTTAATGGCGGTTAAAGCAAATACGAAAATATCAGTAGTGCAGGGAAATATACCGCAACCTGTGGATGTATTATTAGCAGATAAAAGTCCAAAATTAACTAATATAAATGATCGCGGGCAGAAATTGTTTTGGATTCAATTTGATCAGATTCTCTCGGCTTACCCGGAAATTAAAGAAAAATTAATTTCCTCTTGGAGAGATTTTAAAGGAATAGAGTGAGGATGCATAAATGAATGATGCAATGAGAAAAATTATGGACGATGTACAGTGGATGTTGCCAAGGAAAATGGCGCATTCAATTGTACATTTTAGATTCAATAAGAAGTTAATGCCTTGGAAAAACCCTAAAACATATGATGAGAAATTGAGGTGGCTTCTTGCTAATTGCTATGGAAAGAACGAGAGCATGTATGCCGATAAATATGAAGTGAGAGACTATGTGAAGTCTTGTGGGTTAGAGGAAATACTGATTCCGTGTTATGGAGTATGGAATTCCTCAGATGAAATAGATGTATCAAAATTGCCAGAAAGTTTTATTCTGAAGGCTACACATGGGACTGGCTCTGATTGCTATGCGATCGTTAAAGATAAATCTGATACAATTGCACTTAACGCAGCATTTAAGAAAATGGATGCCGCACTAAAAATTAATATCGCGAAAATTGGGTGCCAGTATCAGTATGCCCATATTAAGCCCCGTATTATTTGCGAAGGTCTATTGCATAATGGGGGCAAACCAATGACTGACTATAAAGTGGTTTGTATAAATGGAAAGCCAGAATATATTCTTGTATGTAGCGATCGAGATGAGGGGAGAGACTATTTCGATGTGAATTGGAATCATCTCGATGACTTTATTAAACCTGAATTTATGTGTAAACATGCCGTAAAGAAACCGGAAAACCTAGAAAAAATGTTGAAATGTGCTGAAGTCCTTTCAAAGCCGTTTGCAGTAGTCAGAATTGACTTTTATAATGTCGGCGGTTGTGTATACTTTGGGGAAATCACTCTTACACCATCTACATGCTATCATGGTAACCTAACGTACAAAGCTGAAATGGAAATTGGTAATAAGATTAAGTTGCCCAATTTGGTGTAACAAGGGAAGGCTATATCAATGAGTAAAGGTAGAGTAGAAAAATCATTAAGAAATTCAACACTTTCATTAACTGCTCAAATCGTGTCAGTAGCATTGAGCTTTGTAGTAAGGACAATTTTTATTAAACATCTTGGAAATAGCTATTTGGGTATTGATGGTCTGTTTACAAATATCCTATCGTTATTGTCTTTTGCGGAACTAGGGTTTGGGACTGCAATTGTATACGCGATGTATAAGCCATTAGCAGATAATGATGAGAAACAAATATCGGCATTTATGAATTTCTATGCAAAGATTTATCGTAGCATAGGAGGGTTCATATTAATTGGTGGAGCTTGCTTGATTCCTTTTCTAGACTTCTTTATTGGAGACAAATCACAAATTCCTGCAGATTTACCACCATTGTATATAGTATATATGTTATATATATTAAATACTGCTGCTGGATATTTCTTCAATTATAAAAGATCAATTGTCTTAGCAAGTCAAAATGGGTACATTGATTCTCTTAATCAGTTGGCCTTTAATACTCTCAGAAATATTCTCCAGATTTTTGTGCTTATCATATTTCATTCTTTTATTTTATATTTGTTAATCCAAATTGTTTGTACGTTTTTGGGTAATATCTTTATATCCCTAAAGGCTGACAAGTTATTTCCATTTCTAAAACTGGGAAAAAGGGAAAAACTCGATAATTTGACAATTCGCTCCATATTAAAAAATGTTTCGGCGATGACTTTTCACAAGTTGGGTTCGGTCGTTGTTGGAGGAACTGACAGTATTTTAATTACAAAATTTGTAAGTCTTGTTGCGACGGGTCAATACTCTAATTATGTCTTGTTGACATCAACTGTAAAAAACGTTTATTTGCAAATTTTGTCACCACTTACTGCAAGCGTTGGAAATTTAATTGCAACAGAGAGTAAGGAAAAAAGTTACGCATTCTTTAAGAGAATATTGTTTATGAATTCATATATTGCAATTTTTTGCACTGTTTGCCTGACTTACTTATCAAATCCCTTTATTGAACTTTTTTGGGGAAAAGATTCCATGTTTTCAATGTCTCTTGTATTGCTGATAATGACAAATTTTTATATAAATTCTATAAGGAAAACCGCGCAGATGTTTATTGATACAACTGGATTATTTTGGCAGATCAGGTGGAAATCCCTCGTGGAAGCTATCATTAATTTGGGAGCTTCGATTTTTTTTGCATCGACATTAAATATGGGAATTACAGGCATTGTATTAGGAACAATTGTAAGTAATGTTACAACGAATGTTTGGTGGGAACCATATGTTGTCTATAAATTTTTCTTTGAGAAGCCACTTTATTTGTATTTTGTAGACTATAGTAAAAATCTGATTTGTTTGATTTTGTCGTTTATTGTATCCTATAAATTAATTATGCTTACAGGATCAGGTATTTCAGGATTTGCACTGAAATGCATAATATCTGCATTAATACCTAATATTGTTATATTTCTATTATTTTCAAGAACTGATGAGTATAAATATTTTGTGAATCTATTGACTAACGTGATTAGGAAAAGAGTGATAAAGAGTAATTAAATCTGTTTGCTTTTTGTTTTCCAGATGTTGATCCCACTGAATGCTAAAGTACACATTAACAGTGATCCTCATGCATTAGGCTCTTGCAAACTTAAACCAGAGTGAAATAGAAGATGTACTATTCGATATAGGCTTATATATGTACAATCATTGGTGCCTGTCACAACCCGTTTTTTGTCAATAATTGTAGATTAATAAGCTTTATGTTAAGGTATGCTATTAATCAAGAGGAGAGAGTCAACCAGTTTGCATTGGTTGATTTTTTTTTGTTATTCGCGTCATATGAATTTTCACAAGTTTGTAAGATACAAATGAAGAATGTCAATTGAGGGAACAATTGGGATTATTAGTATTGGAAAAAATCTTGTATAATTAATTTTATTGTAAATAACTTGCTCTCAAGTAATAAAATACATCAAAAAAATAGTAAATATATTGAAGGTGGGACAAATATGAAAATAGCAGTAGCTGGAACTGGATATGTTGGCTTAGTAACCGGTGTCTGTCTGGCTGAACATAGACATTCTGTTACTTGTGTAGATATAGATGATAATAAAGTAGCCCTAATGAAAGCAGGGATTTCCCCTATTTATGAACCTGGGCTTGAAGAATTATTGGTTAATAATTTGGATAGATTGAATTTTACAACTGAATATAAAGAAGCATATCAAGATGCAGATGTTATTTTTATAGGTGTTGGAACTCCAGAAAAGCAAGATGGTTCGGCTAATTTAAGTTATGTATACGGAGTAGCTGAACAAATTGCTGAAAGTATTGAGAAAGACTGTGTAATAGTAGTTAAATCGACAGTACCAATTGGTACAAATGATAAAATTGAAGAGATGATTAAATCAAGATTGGTGCATGATGTCACTGTATATGTAGCTTCAAATCCTGAGTTTTTGGCACAAGGTACTGCCGTAAGGGATACACTTAACTCCTCTAGAATTGTCATAGGTGTCGAAGAGCCATATGCAGGTGAAGTTTTAAAAGAAGTTTACAAGGATTTTGGTGCACCGATTGTGGTTACAAATAGGAAAAGTGCCGAGATGATTAAGTATGCATCCAATGATTTTCTCGCACTGAAAATCTCTTTTATCAATGAGATAGCGAACCTTTGTGAAATAATTGGAGCAGATATAGAAGATGTCACTCTAGGGATGGGGTATGATCAAAGGATTGGAGATCGCTTTTTAAATGCTGGAATTGGCTACGGTGGTTCTTGTTTTCCTAAGGATACAAAAGCATTGCACTGGCTGGCGAATTTCCATGATAACGAGTTAAAAACAGTTAAGGCAGCAATTGATGTAAACGAAAATCAAAAACTAAAATTAATAAAGAAGTCTCGTAAGTATTTTGATAGTTTTAATGGTTTGAATGTGGCTGTACTAGGATTAACCTTCAAGCCGGGGACAGATGATTTAAGAGAGGCTCCTACTCTAGTGAATATACCTATTATGCTTGAAGATGGGGCAAACATAAAAGCATGGGACCCTGTTGGAGTTGAGAATTTCAAGAAAAAGTACCCTGATGAAATTACTTATTGTAATACCATTGAAGACACAATCAAGGATGCTGATGTATGCTTTATCTTTACAGAATGGGACGAAGTTAGAGACTTTGATTTATCAAAGTATAGTAAGTTAATGAAAACTCCAATCATCCTTGATGGGAGAAACTGTTATGACTTGACAAGTGTCAAAAACGCAAATATAACTTATGATTCAATTGGTAGAGAAACAGTAAATAATTTTGAAGTCTCTCTAGTATAATATTTACCTTGAAAGATTCTATTATTATGCAATTTTAAATTAATATAAGGTAAATGCGGTAATTAATTTTCAATGAGTTGCACCAACGCTTGCATACAATCAAATCAGGTCCAAGTGGCCTGATTTTTTATGGAGGGATATTATGAAACTCGTATTACTTTCCGGAGGTTCAGGGAAGCGCCTTTGGCCATTATCAAATGATACAAGGTCAAAACAGTTTTTAAAGGTATTAGAAAGTAATAAAGAAGAGAAACAATCAATGGTACAGCGTGTTTGGGGGCAATTGGAAACAGTTGGCCTCTCTGATTCTTCTGTCATTGCAACTTCTAAAATGCAAAGAGATATGATTCATAGCCAAATTGGAATGGATATCCCGCTTATTATTGAGCCTGAACGTCGTGATACATTCCCTGCTATTGCTTTAGCTGCTTCATATCTATTTTCTATACAAAATGTTTCTGAAGATGAAGTGGTTGTAGTATTGCCGGTGGATCCATACGTAGATGATAGTTTTTTTGAGAAGGTAAAAGAATTAGAGAATGTTTTACAAGATTCTAATGCCGATTTGGCGTTAGTTGGTGTGAAACCTACTTATCCTTCTTCAAAATATGGCTATATTGTACCTAAAGAATCAGTGGATGGAGACCGCCATTTTACAGTCAATCATTTTATGGAAAAACCAAGTGAAGAAAAGGCTCAGACTCTTATCGATATGAATGCGCTCTGGAACTGTGGTGTATTTGCTTTTAAACTAAAATATATCATTGATTTATTAGTTGAAAAAGGTTGGCCTCTTCATTATGATAAGCTATCACTTCATTATAAGGATCTCCCTAAGATTAGCTTCGATTATGAAGTAGTCGAAAAGGCGAACCATATTGTGGCTCTTCCTTATGCTGGCTATTGGAAGGATCTTGGGACATGGAATACATTAACAGAAGAGATGGCTACATCACAAATTGGTAAAGGTGTATTAAGTAATGATTCAGTAAATACACACTTAATCAATGAACTTGATATCCCAGTTACCATTATTGGTCTAAATGATGTTGTCGTAGCTGCAAGTCCTGATGGAATTTTAGTCTCAGACAAAGCATCGAGTCCGAAAATTAAGGAACTAATTAGTGAGTTTGAACAGCCGCCAATGTATGAAGAGCGCATCTGGGGCTGGTCTCGTGTCCTTGATTATGCTAAGTATGATGATGGAAACGAAATGGTCACTAAACGAATTTGTATTCACGGAGGGAAAAATTCAAGCTATCATTACCATAACCTGCGTGATGAGGTTTGGACCATTGTCCGCGGTGAAGGTGAATTAGCGTTAGATGATTATATTACTCGTGTAAAAGCAGGGGATATCATCCACCTTCCAGCAGGTAAGAAGCATGGAATTAAGGCATTTACAGAACTTGAATTTGTTGAGGTTCAAACTGGGATTGGCATAAGTGACCAAGATTTTACTCGTTTGTATTTTGAATGGGATGATGTCATTAACCATTTCCAAAAATCAAAGGCAAAAGTTATCTTATAACAATTAGGGAGAGGACTTTTGTCCTTTCCCTTCTTTTTTATTGTCGAGGTGAATCATATGAAAACCATTGCCTATTATATTTCTGATTATGGGTATGGGCATGCTTCAAGAAGTATTGCGGTTATACGAAAACTTTTAAAAGACAATGAAGTCAAAATTTTTGTTTGCCATTCCTTTGCTCTATCTTTTATAAAAGAGTCCCTTCACTCTAATCGTGTAAGTTTTAGAACTATAAAGACAGATGTGGGTTACTTTCTGGAAAAGGATTCGATTCATCCTGATAAAAAGCGATTATTTGAGGAATATAGAAATTTCGTCGATGATTGGGACTTCAAGGTTGAGCAGGAGAAAGAGTTTTTAAAGTTAAATCAGATTGACTTAGTTGTTTCAGATATTTCACCACTCCCATTTGAAGCGGCTCAAAGATTGGATATTCCTTCTATTGGTCTTTCTAATTTTTCATGGTATACGGCTTATCAGAATTTAATTGATGACGGAGAACTAAAGGCATACAAAGCGGCCTATCAAAAGATGACACATTTCTACTCTTTGGCAGGAAGCAATGAAAATTGGAATGTCCCAACCAATCATTATGGATTTTTTTCTAGAGAAGTAGATTGGCAAGAGGTTCAAAGAATTAGAAAGTTGATTAACCCAGATGAGACTCGGAATGTCATTTTTCTAGGACTTGGAATGAAAATAGACGTGGGTTCACTTGAGGAACTTCCCATTTGGGACAGCCCGAACTGCGTATTTTTAGTATCCTCAAATGTTCATGTTAATCGTCCAAATGTATTTCAAATTCCAAGTGATTATTTGGAATCTCAAAATTATATTGCTGCATCGGATCTAGTCATTTCAAAAGCAGGATGGGGAATGATTGGGGAGGCAATAAGTGCTAATGTCCCTTTATTAATCCTTAATCGAGCATCCATGAAAGAGGATCAAAATACGATCAATTATCTAAAGAAACATCATCTTTGTCATACAATCGAATGGGATGATTTCAAGGACTATCAAGTTGACGCGTCAACCATAAATTGTGTGGAAAGGGAAATGAGAAAGAATATCTCATCTAATAATAATGAAGCAGATAAGATAGCAAAGGACATCCTGAAAATAATGAAATAATTCTATTTATACATCTTGGGTAAGGGGGATTTACGTTGACTTGGTTACATAATACTCCTTTTTCTACAAACTTAAGATAAGTGATATTTTTAAAATAGAAGGGAGGTTGTATAGATGAATAAAAGAAAAGGTTGGATCCTAGCATCGATTCTTTGGATGGCATTAATTTTTTGCTTCACACAGCTTCCGTATTTTACTGGAGAAAAAACATCCAAGGCTATTCAACATGTAGTAGTGAAAGAGCACAATACTATTCACACACCTAGTGCGGACCATGAAGAGATTAATGTACTGAACCTGATCGTAAGGAAAGCAACACATGTTACGGTATTCGGGATACTAGCTCTATTATTGTTTAAATCACTTGAAATCTATCGATATTCTTATATTCTTTCATGGGTGCTAACCTTTCTTTATGCGGTAACAGATGAATTCCATCAATCGTTTATGCCAGGAAGAGTTTCATCTTTTAGGGATGTCTTGTTTGATTCTCTTGGAGCCTTTCTTGTTCTGTCATTCATTTTATTGATTAATAGAAAGAGAAAGCTAAGTTATTCAACAAAAGTTATCAATTAGAGTGAAAATTAAGCCTGGTGACATGTTAAAGGACCGAGCGGAACGGTTCAAGTATTATATGAAGGCACATTAGTATTGGAGACCCAGAACAATTTGAGTTGAAGAAGGGTACACATTTGATTCTTCCTGTCGGTTTCGGAGATTTTGAATAAGATGGGGAATATGAAAATTATCGTTTCGGATACCTAAGATACACTTTTTTTGTATGCTAAATCCTCCCGCTTTACGGTGGATTTTTTTGAAAACCTACCATAAAACGGGAATAGCGATTTGGAATCTAGTACATTATACCGTACTTTATTATATGGATATGTACACTATGAATGAATCATCATTTGAATAACTAATTTAATCCAACCGAAAAACGCAAACCATAATGGAACACTTAAAGACGTCCCCCACAATAATCCTAATAAAAGATTCCCTTGCTTGTCCATGAAATCCACTCCTATTGTTAGTTGTAGATAAATCTGGTAATGCACGGTTCAGTTTTTTAGTATATTTGTAAACGCTTTCAGTTTTCTTTTTTATATGATAACCAAATATGGATGGGGAATAAAGTAGAAATATGCAAATAACATGCAAAATATTTCGACAGATTCACTTATTAGACTTTTTATGTCAAGGGGGGGACCAATCTATTATTTACTATTTTTCAATTGGAACGAGAGTGCCTCTCCTTAGTGAAAGATTTTACGTAGGATAAAATAGACGATTCCCCATAAAGGAATGGATAAAAGAATCCCCCAAAGGCAGCCCCTGCCGAAATTTCGCCCATCTTCCTTCTCTGCCATATGTATCACTCCACTTCCGAAACAGGTTGCTTATCACTATTTAACCATGTATGGATGAACGGTTATATTTAATTCGTTCGATGAATAGTTACAAATTTTATGGCATTGTCGAACAGAATCAATAATGAAGGTGTTTGCAATTGCCAGATTATTAACATATAAATAGGTTATTTGCTCTATTTATTACTAGAAACAATTAGTATATTATCAATAAAAACACATAGTTCGTACGAAAGGGCAAATCCATTGAAAAGTGGAGGCGCAAAACTAAAGGGGCTAAGGTTCTAAAACTATGCCAGCCAGCTGCCGAATATGATCACCTTACGACGGATTATGAATATACTCTGGGAGGTTACACTATGGTTATCTTTATTGCAGGCTTATTTGTTGGATCGTTCTCTATGCTTACAGTAATGAGTCTTATGGTTGCAGCTAAAAGAGGAGACCAACTACTTGAATCACAACGATAATTTGAAAGCGTTTTCTAAACAACCTCAACTTTTGGGGTTGTTTTTTATTTTTCAAAATAAGTTAATTACATATAATTTAAAAAAACGGAAGGGGAGAACGGGGTGAGAAGGGAAAAAGTACTGATTACTGGCGGAGCTGGGTTTATTGGCGGGAATTTCGTTCATTATATGATGAATACATACCCTCAATACGATATTTATAATCTTGATTTATTAACCTATGCCGGTGATATAACAAAGCATCATGATATCGAGGGGAGACGAAACTATCATTTTATTAAGGCGGATATCACGGAGCGCGAGGTGATCATTTCGTTGTTTGAACAAGAGAAGTTTGATTATGTGATACATTTTGCAGCGGAAAGTCATGTCGATCGATCGATTGCTGATCCGAGTATCTTTGTTTGGACCAATGTTTTAGGGACTCAAGTGTTATTAGATGCGGCTCTGCAGGTGGGTGTTAAGAAGTTTGTCCATGTTTCGACCGATGAAGTATATGGTGAATTGGACTTTGATCCAACTACGTTCTTTACAGAAGAGTCCCCATTGCAGCCCAATAGTCCCTATAGTGCAAGTAAAGCATCGTCAGACCTGCTAGTAAGAGCCTATCATGCAACATACGGACTTCCAGTCAATATTACACGATGCTCTAATAACTATGGACCGTATCAATTCCCAGAGAAACTGATACCAATGGCCATTTCTAGGGTTCTAAATAATGAAAGGGTTCCGGTATATGGAGACGGAAAGAATGTCCGGGATTGGCTCCATGTCCTGGACCACTGTTCAGCCATCGATCTTGTCATGCATAAAGGTGTTACGGGAGAAGTTTATAATATTGGCGGGCATAACGAGCGGAGTAATTTAGAAGTGGTAAAGACAATCATTCGTTTCTTAGGGAGGTCGGTTGATTTAATTGAATTTGTAACGGATCGGTTGGGGCATGATAAACGTTATGCTATTGATCCTGCGAAGATAGAGAAGCTTGGCTGGAAGCCTACTTTTACTTTTGAAACTGGTATTTCTCAAACTATTAACTGGTATTTAAATAACAATTGGGGTCGGATCAGGTAAAGTTGCTGAATTACCGAATATCCAGCCATCTAACGGAAAAATCAAAAGAGAACTGAAATCAGTTCTCCTTTGATGTAAACTTTATAGCTAAATCGTATTTTAAAAGTGAGTGGATATTAAATCTTTGATTTTATCCTGGTCAATTACCAGTTGATAGTTATTAGCCTTTAAAATGTCATCATACATTCTTTTTCCAACACCAGGAATCTGATGATATTCCAATTGTGTATTTGGTTCAAAGTCTTTTGCTGCAAGTCCAAGACTTAACATATCGGAAGTTGACATATTGCTTGCTATTACAAAGTTAGGAATAGATTTTACGAGTGAAGGCAGATTATTGATATTACTTGGACTTAGAGCTTTCTTAGCAATTCCTTTTAGTGCCTCTTCTTGGAGTTTTTGACGGCCATACTCTCCGCTTTTTAGAGAATAGCGTTCGTGGACAACCTCTGCGACCATTTTTCCATCTAAAGTATGTGTACCTGCACTTATTACTTTATTTTTATTTTCCTTATACCAAGGATGGGTTAATTTAACATCAAATGGGACATTCATATCAATACCACCAACCGCATCAACCATCGCTTGAAAGCCGCCATAATTGGTTTCTACATAATAATTGATCGGAACACCGGTTAATTCTCCAACTGCGTTGACAGCAGCCTCTATCCCTTTTTTGGCCCCTTTTGTTGCCTGCATAATATATTGGACACTCGTAATTTTGGTATATCCATAGCCATCTAAATGGACACGGGTATCACGTGGAATGCTTATTGCATCATATTTATGCTTCGTTAAATCCACATGAACAAGCATCATTGAATCAGAATGCCCTATCTTTTGACCTTTTCTTTCATCGGAACCGATTAATAACAAATTAAAAACAGGTTCTTTTATCTCTACACTCTTATTTACTTGCTGTTCATTGTTCCCAGAATTTACAACGGGAACGGATGTAAAATGATTATCTGGCTGTAATTGATAATATCCGTATCCTACGCCAGCAATAACGAGTAAAAGGATACCCAAAAAGCTAAATCCTACGATTTTCCATTTATTTTTTTTGCCTTTTTCTTTCATATTTCCTCCGATATTGGTAGAGAGTTTCCTCTAAATTAACTAGGTTAATAGTCATAAAAATATTTTACTGTTTTTGGATATTGGATTCAATATTAATTAATTGGAAGGAACGCGGTTGTATTTGTCCATATTCATTTGAGCCAGAGCTATTATTCATCCGCAGGCCAGGTAAAAATAATAGAAATTTTGATGCCGCGAATAATAGCGGAATTAAGAGGCACAAGCAGCTAATTGGTACTATGTCTACAGCATTTAGGACACCGGGACTGATTTGGATTCTAATTATTGAAATCGCAACTTTAAGTTACTTATGGGGTTCAAGTGCATGGTTACCTTCTTATCTTTTGCAAGAGAAACACTTTTCTTTAAAACAAATGGGAATGATCGCTTCTCTACCTTTTGTGATAAGTATAGGCACTGGTTTTCTTGGAGGATATATCCTTGATCGCTTACCCACAAGAAAATTGACTCTTTTATTCGTAATTGGTGGAGTGGGCACGGCTCTTTCTGTAACAACGGCCATCATATCCACAAACCCAATCATTACAGCAATCGGTTTGATTTTGGCTAATGGATTTTGGGGAATACAAGGTCCAGCAATTCCGACGATGGTTCAAAATTTGTCTGATGCTAGAAGTGTAGGAAGTACATATGGAATTGTAAATGGCATAGGGAACTTAGTTTCGGCATTTATGCCTACAATAATGGGAGTGGTTATTGGAAGTCTAGGAGGGAATAACTTTGTAGGTGGATTTTATCTATTAGTGGGCACACAAATTATTACAGCAATATGCGGGCTATTCTTTTTAATGTATAAAAAAGATTTGCTCATCTTAAAAGGTAATGTCGTAACGAAATAAAGATGATTAGTGAGGGTTAAAAATCCCGAGCCATTGTCATCGCCCGATATTGGTCGAAGATTAATAGTTTATTATAAAGCTACTTCATTGAGACCTTTTAAAGCAATCCTGCGGAACCATGTGAACCGTTCCCTTGGTACTCCCGGACACTCCTGTGTCTTTAGACTGATATACGCAATAAAATATTAGTAGTATTCAACCATTGATAATAGTTGGAATATTAAATAAAATGAAACCAACCCATCAGACAGGTGAGACATGTAAGACGCATAAGACAGGTATATACATAAGACAAGTAAAACGAATGGGGTGCTGATCATGTCGAAAAAAGTTAGTAGTATTGTAACGGAATATATTTTGGGAGAAATTAGGAAGGGTACGTTTAAAGTAGGGGATAAACTGCATTCGGAAAGGGAGCTGATGGAAACATTAAAGGTAGGCCGCTCATCCGTGAGGGAAGCCTTAAATAGTCTGGTGGATATGCAGGTTTTGGAGAAGCGAATGGGGATTGGCGTATTTGTCAAAAAAACGGATTTTAGCGACATGGTTCACAAGCATGTTGTGTCCGCACTGCTCGATCCGAAAAGTTCCCGAGAACTCATGGAGTTTCGTTTGATGCTTGAAGTTGAAATTTGCGGGAAAGCAGCAGAAGTGGCAAAAGAAGAGGACTTTGTTCAAATGGAGCAATCCCTGGAAATGATGAAGAGAGCGATCCAAATGAATTTACCTATTCTCGAAGCGGACCAAAGATTTCACCAGGCCATTGTCCATGCAACAAGAAATCAGGTATTGATGAAAGTTTATGAATCTATCACTGATTTTCTTACCTCCGCCAAAAGAGAAATGCTCTTGATTTCTGATAAATTAACGACTATTCAATTCCACGAGAAAATTTATCGGGCAATCAAAGATCATAATGTTGAATTATCGAGACAAATGATGAGGGAACATTTGTATGACGTAGCCATTCGTTATGAAAAGCTGCATGAAAAATGGGAGAGAGAAGAACAGCAGCGGGAGAAAACAGAACAACAATAAGAACTTATTGGTAACTATTTTTTTAGTTTAAAATTTCAGAAAATAAATATATTTCAGATTTTGTATAGTTGTTTATTAATAAAAATTAAATCATAAATGGGGGTTGAAAGTATGTTAAGTAAAAAGACTCGATTTACATTTGCAACAGCTATTATTGGATCGATGATCGCCATGACCGGATGCAGCGGGAATCAATCTGCATCAACTGGAAATTCCGCTCAAAAGTCTGTGTCTACCACATCTACTGGCAAAAAAGTGATTAACATCAGTCTTAAAGCGGATCCGCCAAGCTTAGATCCTAGCCAATCCAATGCGCTCGTCGATCGCCAAGTTCAAAACAGCATCTATGATAAACTCTTTGACCTGGACAAGGATGGGAAAATTGTACCTGTCCTAGTCGATTCCTATGAGGTTTCTCCGGATGGGAAGGTGTATACCTTTAAATTAAAGACGGGAATCAAGTTTCATGACGGTACTGAATTTAATGCGGAAGCTGTAAAGTTCAATATCGAGCGAGATAAAGCAGACAATTCCCGTCGTAAGAATGAAATGAATTTTGTCCAAAAAGTAGATGTCGTCGATCCGCAAACGGTGAAGATTGAACTATCTGAACCATTCTCTCCGTTTATTTCGATCCTTACCGATCGCTCAGGAATGATCGTATCTCCTGAAGCGGTGAAGAAATATGGCGATGATTACTTGAATCATCCTGTAGGAACCGGTGCCTATGTTTTCGTCGAGCATGTGAATGGCGACCATGTTACGTTGAAAAAGAATGAGAACTATTGGAATGGTAAAGTCAACATTGATGAATTGCATTACAAAGTGTTTACGAACGGAACCGCAGCGGTGCAAAACTTAAAATCGGGCCAGCTTGATTTCGTAGATGAAGTTCCGACTAAGGAAATTAAGGGATTGGATAATAATCCGAATGCCAAAGTGGTTGCTGAAGCCGGAATGGCTTATCAAGGGTTCTACCTGAACATGAAACAAGAGCCATTCACCAATAAGTACCTTCGTCAAGCGGTAAATAAGGCTGTTGACAGGAATGCTTTTATAAAAGTTGTCCTAGACGGCTATGGAGCACCTGCAAACTCTCCGTTTGCACCAGGTAACCTGGCCTATGGCGATTCGGATAAAGTGAGCAAGCCAAATAAACAAGAAATCAAGGACCTGCTAGCCAAGGGCGGCAAACCAGATGGATTCAGTTTTAAATTACAAATCGGCACTTCTCCTGTCAATGAACAGTTCGGAGCTGTCATTCAGAACATGTTAAAGTCTTACGGAATCCAGGTAGAACTGGAAAAGGTCGAGTTTGGTACTTTGTTGGAAAATGGGGCTAATCATAAATTCCAAGCTCTTCAGCTCGGATGGTCCGGACGTCCCGACCCAGATCAAAGTTTCTTCGATTTCGTCGTGACCGGTCAGCCAAACAACTATGCCGCTATATCAAACCCGGAATTGGACAAGCTGGCTAAGCAAGCTCGAATTGAATTGGATCCAGCCAAGCGTAAGGCTTTATATGATCAAGCGATGGAAATTGTCCATGATGAATCCGAATACGTGCATATTTACCATGATTTCAACCGTTTTGGTGTCTCTAAGAAAGTTACAGGCTTTGAATATATACCAGACGGTATCATCCATACACAAAAATTAGACAAGAAATAATATCTTTTTGAAAAAACGATGAGAGGAGAAGGTCATGAAATTTCTCGTAAGGCGTTTGCTGTTAACCATTCCGATTCTCTTCCTAGTGTCAGTTCTAACCTTTTCTCTGATCCATTTGATCCCGGGTGATCCAGCCCGGGTCATCCTTGGTCAAGAGGCGACACCCGAAGCTTATCAATCACTTCGCGCAGAATTAGGATTGGATCAACCGATTGTCATTCAGTACTTTACCTGGGTCGGGCATGTTTTGACAGGAAATCTTGGAATCTCAATCACGGATCGCGTTCCGGTCACTGAACTAATTTCCCAACGATTGCCCGCTACTGTTGAATTAACGCTTGGTACCTTTTTGGTCGCTTTGTTGATTGCCTTTCCAGCCGGTATCCTTGCTGCGGTTAGAAGAGGAACAGCCCTCGACTATACCAGTACATTTGTTGCCTTGGGCGGGATGAGTATCCCCAGCTTTTGGCTGGCGATGATGTCGATTATTTATTTTTCCGTAAAATTAGGCTGGCTTCCGGCCTCTGGCTATGTTCCTTTTTCAGATAATCCAGCACAGAATTTGCTGGCGATGATCTTGCCTTGTTTGGCCACAGGTCTCAGGGAATCGGCAGTGCTAATGAGAATGCTACGCTCTTCGTTGCTCGAAGTAGTCAATATGGATTTTGTCAGGACCGCTAAAGCCAAAGGGCTCAATGAAGTAAGGACCATTTTGGGACATGTTCTCCGCAATGCGATGATCCCAGTTGTCACGACCTCCGGTTTGATGATTGCAGGACTTCTTGGCGGATTGGTGATTACCGAATCGATTTTTTCCATTCCTGGCTTTGGCCGGCTTATCGTTGAATCCGTTTTTAAACGGGATTATGTAACCGTACAGGGGGCGATCTTAGTATCTGCCGTATTGGTGGTTGGTGTCAATCTAGTCGTTGATTTGCTTTATGCCGTGATCGATCCTCGAATCAAAGCGGGCAAGGGGGTTTCCTAATGAAGACATTGAAAAAGTTTCTGCGAACTGGATTAGGGGTTTTAGGCGGAATAATTATTCTTGGTTTGATTCTGATGGCGATTTTTGCCCAACAATTGGCCCCGTTTGATCCGAACGCCCAAGACTATAACGCTATTCTATTGCCTCCTGGCGGGGAGCATCTTTTTGGAACGGATGATTTAGGAAGGGATATCTATTCCCGAGTCGTTTATGGAGCACAAATTTCAATTAAAGCGGCTTTATTATCTGTGGGCATCGCTATCCTTATTGGTGTTCCGATAGGACTCCTTTCCGGATACTTTGGCGGATTCTGGGATGAGTGGGTGGTCATGCGTTCCGTTGATGCGATGCAGGCTTTCCCTTTCCTTATTTTGGCACTGGCGATTGCTGCCGTGTTGGGAAATGGATTCGGAAATGCGATGATCGCCATTGGGGTTGGTTTTGCCCCCGCTTTTATTCGGATTACACGAGGACAGGTGCTGCAGCTTCGCAATATGGAATATATTCATGCGGCCAAAGCGACAGGTGTCAAAGAACTTCGCATTATTTTCAGTCATATTCTGCCGAATGCCCTTAATCCGATTATCATTCAATCCACTCTTGCTATGGCATCAGGGATTCTAGCAGAAGCCTCCTTATCCTACTTGGGATTAGGTGTTCAGCCTCCGACTCCATCATGGGGAAGCATGCTGAACCAGGCCCAAACGATCATGACCGAGTCACCCTATGCGACCATTTTTCCTGGTATGGCCATCTTTTTGGTTGTTCTCGGGTTTAATCTGCTGGGTGATGGATTACAGCAAACATTGGATCCAAGAATTCGTAAATAATGGAAAGGAGAGGTGAACATGAGTGCCATTTTGGAGGTTAAGAATCTGAAAACAAAATTTAAAACAGACATGGGCACCGTTGCGGTTGTCGATGGTGTAGATTTTTCCATAAAGCCAGGTGAAACGCTAGGTGTGGTTGGGGAATCCGGGTGCGGTAAAAGTGTGACCAGCCTTTCTGTTATGCGACTTCTGCCGTCCAATGCCAGCAATGAAGGGAGCATAACCTTCCAAGGTCGTGAGCTGATATCCCTTCCGGAAAAGCAGATGCAGCAAGTTCGGGGAAATGATATCGCGATGATCTTCCAGGAACCGATGACCTCCCTCAATCCATTACATACGGTAGGGAAGCAAATTGAAGAAGCCGTTATTCTCCATATGAACATTTCCAAGCGAGAGGCCAAAGAACGAGCGGTTAAGATGCTAAAGGCGGTGGGGATGCCAAGAGCGGAAGAGATTTATGGGGAACATCCCCATCAGCTGTCAGGTGGAATGCGCCAGCGGGTAATGATTGCCATGGCGATGGCGTGTGATCCTAAATTGATTATTGCTGACGAACCAACCACGGCCCTTGATGTCACGATTCAAGCGCAAATCTTAGACTTAATGCGAGATTTGAAAGAGAAAACAGGAACTTCCATTATGCTGATAACCCACGATTTAGGGGTTGTCGCCGAAATGTGTGATCGCGTGATCGTCATGTATGCCGGACAAGTCGTTGAGGAGACGGACGTTGAGACTCTGTTTGAAAATCCGAAGCATCCCTATACGATAGGGCTGATAGATTCTATCCCATCCTATGAGGTTGAGACGGAATATCTGAATACCATTCCCGGATCGGTTCCGCTTCCGTATGAGATGCCGAAAGGGTGCCGGTTTGCTCCCCGTTGCAGCTTTGCGAAGGAGATTTGTCATCAACAGGCACCGAAACTGAAGGAAATCGAAAGCCAGCATAAATGCCGCTGTTGGCTTGTTACGGAGGAGGATGCCTCATGAAGCCCATTTTAGAAATCAAGGGGTTGAAAAAACACTTTCCGATCAAAACGGGTTTTTTCAATAAAGTGACCGGTCATGTACGAGCTGTCGATGGGGTGGATTTTCAAGTAATGCCAGGTGAGACCTTAGGGATTGTCGGGGAATCGGGCTGTGGAAAATCGACAACCGGACGGACGATTCTGCGGTTATTGGATCCTTCTGCTGGGGAAGTGTTGTTCAATGGCAAGGATCTGGCGAAACTGTCCAAGGAAGAAATGCGTCAGATGCGCAAGGATATTCAAATGGTCTTTCAGGATCCCTATGCTTCGCTTAACCCACGTAAAACGATTAGGCAGATTTTGCTTGAGCCGCTGAAAGTGCATGGGATTGGTTCATCTCGAGGAGAACGGATCAAGCGAGTGGAAGAAATCATCGAAGTGGTAGGGCTTCGGAAAGAACATTTAGACCGTCATCCACATGACTTTTCGGGCGGCCAGCGCCAGCGGATTGGGATTGCACGCGCCCTCATCCTTAAACCGAAGGTGATAATTGCAGATGAACCGGTTTCTGCCCTTGATGTCTCCATCCAATCGCAAGTCTTGAATCTATTAAAGGATTTGAAGAAGGAGTTTAATCTTACGCTCATCTTCATTTCTCACGATCTATCCGTTGTCAGGCACTTATGTGATCGGATTGCCGTGATGTATTTGGGGCGTGTCGTGGAAATTGCTGATAAAAAGCAGCTCTTCACCAATCCAAGTCATCCCTATACGAGTGCCTTATTATCGGCTGTGCCTATCGCTAATCCAAAGGCCAAGCGGGAGCGGGTCATTCTTAAGGGAGATTTGCCAAGTCCGGCTAATCCGCCGTCAGGATGTACTTTCCATCCTCGTTGTCCAGTCGCGAAGGAAAGCTGTAAAACGAAAATTCCCATCCTCCAAGACATTGATAGCGGACATCATGTTTCCTGTCATCTCTATACGGAGGAGAAGACAATTAAAACCAAAGAAGAAAAGATCGGCTAATTGAAAATTTACATAGAGACGGTTCTTGTGGCCATTATTAACTTCATTTGAACCATCAGAACCGTCTCAATGGCGTTAGGGGAGGTAATAACAAATGAATTTTGATGCTTTGCATTATCCTTATAGATCACAACGAAATGTTGTATATGCCAAGAATGGGATGGTTGCTACGTCTCAGCCTTTGGCTGCACAGGCAGGGTTAGATATTTTGAAAAAAGGCGGAAATGCGATTGATGCAGCCATTGCGACAGCTGCTTGTTTGACAGTAGTAGAGCCTACCTCGAACGGAATTGGCGGAGACGCTTTTGCGCTCGTTTGGACAAAAGGACAGTTACACGGACTCAATTCCAGCGGTCCAGCACCAATGAATATCTCCATCGAGAAGGTAAAAGAAGATGGACACGAAAGGATGCCTAAGTATGGCTGGGTGCCTGTTACGGTCCCGGGTGCTCCGGCAGCTTGGGTAGAATTATCAAAACGTTTTGGCCGCCTGCCTCTGCTAGATGTGATGAAGCCAGCGATTGACTATGCCACAAACGGCTATCCTGTTTCTCCTACACTCGGCCGCTTTTGGAAAAGGGCATTCGAACAATACAAACAAAATTGTACAGGGGCCGAGTTCGAAGCTTGGTTCGAGACCTTTGCACCAAAGGGACGAGCACCTGAAGTCGGAGAAATGTGGTCGTCTCTTGACCACGCTGACACACTAGAGCAAATTACAAGAACAAACGGAGAAAGTTTTTACAAAGGGGCTATTGCAGAAAAAATCGCCGCAGCTTCTGAAGTTCACGGAGGCTATTTAACCAAAGATGATTTGGCAGCCTTTCAACCTGAGTGGGTTGATCCGATTAAGGTAAACTATCGCGGCTATGATGTTTGGGAAATCCCACCGAACGGGCAAGGTATTGTCGCTCTAATGGCTCTGAACATCCTCAAAGGATTTGATTTTACTACAAAAGAATCAACAGATACGTACCACAAACAAATTGAAGCTATGAAGCTTGCTTTTAGTTGCGGCAAGCAATATATTACGGACCCTAAGCATATGGGGGTAACAGCAGAAGAGTTATTAAGCAATTCGTATGGCCGGAAGCGTCAAGCACTGATTGGAAGTGAAGCAGGCACGCCAGCTCCAGGTGTACCGCCGCGCGGAGGAACTGTGTACCTGGCTACAGCGGATGGTGAGGGCAATATGGTATCGTTTATCCAAAGTAATTATATGGGCTTTGGTTCTGGGATTGTCGTACCAGGTACTGGGATTGCCATGCAAAACCGAGGACATGATTTCAGCCTCGACCCTACTCATTACAACTGCCTTAAAGGTGGTAAGAAAACGTACCATACAATCATTCCAGGATTTTTAACGAAGGATAATCAAGCTGTTGGGCCATTCGGAGTCATGGGTGGATACATGCAGCCGCAAGGGCATGTTCAAGTCATTATGAACACGATCGATTTTCACTTAAATCCTCAAGTAGCTTTAGATGCCCCAAGATGGCAATGGAAGAGTGATAAAACAGTAGAAGTAGAAAAATCATTCCCACTCCATATTGCAGAGGAATTAGGACGGAAAGGTCATGACATTCAAGTTTTGGTAGACTCAGGTTCGTTTGGCCGCGGTCAAATTATTTGGCGGGATCCGGAAACAGGTGTATTGATGGGTGGAACAGAATCAAGGACAGATGGGGCGATTGCTAGCTGGTAATCCACAGAAAAGGATTGAATCTATGAAACAACGAGACATTTTTATCGCATTTTTTCGCAGCAGTATGCTTGGATATGGTGGGGGACCGACAACCATTCCCCTTGTTCAAAAAGAGGTAGTCGAACGGTTTAACTGGATGAATAATGAGGAATTTGGCGATGTGTTGGCTATTGCCAATACATTACCCGGTCCGATCGCCACCAAGATGGCAGGTTATATCGGATTTCGCGTGGGTGGCGTACTTGGAGTGATCAACGCCATCTTTGCAACCATATTACCTACGATCATCTTAATGATTATTTTGCTTAGTACCTTAATTGAGTTCAAAGATTTGAAATGGGTTCAAGGAATGACAAAAGCGGTTGTTCCTGTAGTAGCTGTGATGCTTGGAGTCTTAACGTGGGAATTCGTCCAGAGTTCGATTAAAGGCCTCAAGTGGTTTTTTACCACCTTGCACATTATTGTCGCCTTAGTCCTAATCGAATTCTTCGGTATCCATCCCGGCATTGTCATCGGGGCTCTGTTAGTTTTTGCTGTCGTAAAACCTACAGATACATCTGTGAAAAGGAGCAAGCAGAAGGGATTATCCATATGATGATTTACTTGCATATCTTTTGGGCCTTTTTCTTTACGAATATTTTAGGTTATGGTGGAGGCCCAGCAACCATCCCTCTTATTCAAAAAGAAGTGGTAGAGCATTATCATTGGTTAACTACACAAGAATTTAATGAAGCTTTAGCGATGGGAAATGCTCTGCCCGGTCCGATTGCCACCAAGATGGCCGGCTACATCGGATTTCAAGTAGGCGGCTATTTTGGCTCATTGCTGGCTGTATTTGCAACGGTCACTCCGTCGCTTATTCTCATGCTTACTCTAATGGGGCTTCTTTATAAGTTTAGGAAATCTCCACAAGTCAAACGGATGACGCTTTACGTCAAACCGACCATTGCGGTGCTTCTAGGAGTGATGACCTTTCAATCATTCTATGAATCTTACTTCCAAATCGGAATAGGGCACATTCTATTCTTAGGAATAGGCAGTTATCTATTAATGGAGAAAGTGAAAGTACACCCTGGAATCATCGTATTTGCTGCACTTGTATATGGGGCGATTAATTTGTGATCGCAATTCAGGGGTCAGAGCCCCACTCAGCTAAAGTTTAACGCGATGAAGTGTGTGAAATAAGGTGGAAGGCAGGTCCTTCCACCTTTAAAGTCCTTTAATTGATTTAAATATTTATCGAAATTCGGAGGAACAAAGGGAAAGGTGTTGAATTATGTAATGGGTGAAGTAATTATAATAGAAAGAGACTCCCTCTGCATGTTAGAAATACTTTCACAAAATGAATGGTCTTAATAAATTCAGGTTCCTGTCACTACCCGATATTTGAAAGGAATTTTGCGTGAAGTTAGTGCGTATTTCTTTCGGAAAACCGTTCTAGAAAACAAGAAAACCACCCTGCGCCGTAAGCAAAAGGGTGGTTCGCTCAAATAACCAACTTTAACAACCATCACCCTAACGGTAGAGGTTGCATGGAGAAGTGTTAGCAGCACTTCTCTTTTTTATTGTATGTCTATTATATACAAAAAAATTCCTAAATAAAAGTAATTCCGGTGGTGGAAGCCGAAGGGCTAAGAAGAACAAAGGTTTTCTAGAGGCTATTATAAAGACAATCTTTTTTCACCCCCCCTTTTATATAATATACCGGATGCCCTCTAAGATTGTTTTTTGAACAGTCTTGAGGGCTATTTTTTTGGTGACCATTGGAACAGTACTTGTGGTGGATTCTAGCCTCTTTAAAGGTCATGAAGAGAAATAAATTACATCGTCCCTTTAACATGAAAAGGAAGAACTCTCATAATCTAGGGAATAGGAACCTTGCTATATTGATTTGTAATGGACCATAAAGGGAGTGAGAGGATGAAATTAAAGTGGATCATGGCCGTTGCATTGGTTGTTTTCTTTGCTGCAGGATGCAGCGGTATGGAAAAAAGAACTGTTTCAGAAGAACCGAAGGTAACGGAGGAAAAGGAACCAGACAAAACTGCCGGTGAAACAGAAAAACCAAACACCCAGGAAGAAAAACCTTCTGTTCAGCCGGGAAAAAATACTAATGATGATGTAAAACCTAATAATCAACCGGGAACTACCCATCTAACGATTACCATTCACGATGAGTCCATTGTGAAAGAAACCCCCATTATCAACATTATTTATCCACAAATCAATGGCATGAAAGACAAAATCGCACAAGCGAAAATTAATGATATCTTAAAGAAAAAAGCGACCGCAGCTGCCGAAAACGAAATGACTAATTATGATCCAAGTGCGCCGTCATCGTTTGATTCAAAATACAAAATCACTTATCAGAATGACCACCTTATCAGCTTTGTGTATGATCAATATTATTATCCTAGTGGCGCTGCACATGGGATGCCAGCACGCATTCCGATCTTGGTTGACTTGGATAAGGGCAGGATTGTGGAGCCAAAGGAATTGTTTAATGGTTCGCCACAAACCAAACAAATCATTAGCGAAATCGTCCTAAAACAAGATGTTTTGCATACGCTTGAAGTGATGGGAGAATTTAAACAAATTAGTTCTGAGGATTTAGAACAGGTTTATTTAATGAAGGAAGGCTTAATGATGTACTTTCCCCCTTATGAATATGCCTCTTACGCTGATGGTACGCTTCAATATCATCTTTCTTTTTCTGATATTCAAAGTGTATTAAACAATGCATTTTTCAAGAGTCATGGGATTAATATTTCACAACCGGTTGATTCCACTATCCTTTATGTTTCTGAAGGCTATCATTTTTCAGTCCCTAAAGAATGGATGGGTCGATTGATATTTGAAAGAGCCGAATACTCGGAGAATCATAATTGGATGTCTGAAATCAATGTATATTTTAATTCTGCTGATAAACAATTATTGTTTAGTTTCCATATGTACGAAAAACAAATTTGGGATTCATTAAATGCTGGAGCGGAGGTAAAACTAGCTCAAAAAAGTGAGATTGTTTTTTCGTATTCCGTTGCAGATATCCCGCCCAATAATTTACAGGCCAATGAATTCATCAAGAATGTTGTTCCTAAAATCATAAAGACATTTCATATTGATTTTTAACAAATGAAGTAGACCCTAATAAATAGGCAAAAAAAAGTCCCTGCGAAGGCTTCCTGCAGGGACTTTTCCATTTGTGGGTATTGAGCGATCACTCTGATCTTTCAATGATACCCAGCAAGGTTCCCTTTTTAAAAGAGGTAGGGTTTGATGTTACAAAAAATATTTCCTGAAGTGTAGGGTAAATCCCGTTTCACGCCCTGAGCCGCGCTCGTGAAGAATTAAAGATTGATAAGCGAAGTTCTTCAATTTGTTAAGAGCTATAAAGGGAATGAACCCTTCGCCACTTATTTTAAGCCATATTGAGATTTATAAGTTAACTTACCATCTTCGAAGTCTAAATCAACATATCTCCAAATATATTCAGTTTCAGTGTCAAGTTTATAATCCCATGTATATGATGCGTCTGTGTGAACTATTTTTCCAATCTCTTCGGAATAATCATCATTGTATATTGTTTCGTCCCAAGATGAAGAATAAATTAACGTGAATTTTTCCCCTGTAATTGCTTCTACATCATCTAGGCTCATACCAATTTCGATTTGGTTGTACTCTGCTAAGGTTACTCCGTTAGTTGCTGCTGGAGTATAGAAGAAGCCTTTATCCACTTTTTTAGTTTTCTTTACCCAAGAAGACGAAGTGTATCCTTTAACATATTTAGCAGGTACATATACTGTAGCGGTCTTCGTTTGTTTTACCCATTTCCCTTTAACTTTCACATAAGTTGTATATTTAAATGAGTCCTTATACCAGCTGGCAGTATACTTTGTCATATCATTTTTAGTTGGTATTTTTACGTTGATAACTTTTCCTTTATAGTTTCGTGCAGTTAGTTTGGCATTTTTACTTGCTTTTGTGTAAGCTTGAGTGCTTACAGTAGTTTTATAGGTTGTTTTTGATACTTTGTCATAGTCTACGAAAGATACAGATCCATAAGAATAGTTTTCTTTGTATGCTGTTAGAGCAACAGATGCAGTTGTTTTTGCACGAACTGTTGTACCTTTATAATCTTGAACCATGTAGTAGTTCGTTGATGAATTTGAAGCACTCTTAAAGAAATTTGAGCCTGCAGGTTTTGTTAATGTACTTGCCTCTGATTTTGTTATTCCAGCTCCTGCGAATAATCCTAGTGCAAATGTTCCTGCTGTTACTAACTTTGCTATCTTTTTCATCATCTGTTGCTCCCCCAATACTTTATCTATATCAATCTCGTTTGTTACCATTAATCGCTCCACCAAAAAAGAGTAACCATTCTCAGCTACTCTTTGACTAATTTGTAAACCAGAAATATAAACATATGAATACTTTCGCCTATGTCCTAATACCTATTTTATCTTATTCAACAATGATGTGTCTATAGGGGGAATTTTTAAGTATTCTTTCGAACTAGTAATAGGGAATAGAAATCTTTTCCCATTTTGATAAATAACCCAGCTAGATCATAGGAAAAGTAATTTAACTGTTGGGTACCAGGACGTTCAAATTGATACATGGTTCTATTTCAAAGGGAACGGGGATCCTTACGCAGTTGCCAATACTCTAGAAGGACGAATATATTTACATAGATTTATTATGAACACCCGCAAGGGAATGGTCACAGATCATCGAAACCATAATACTTTAGATAATAGAAAAAGTAATCTAATGAATGCAACTATCAGTGAGAATCAACAAAACAGGCAAGGAGCAAGAACAGGAAGTAAAAGCGGTGTCAGAGGAGTTTCTTGGGATGAAACTAACCAAGATTGGATTGTAAATGTAAAAGGTACATATTACGGAAGGTTCAAGGATATTGAAGAAGCTAAGAAATTAGCAGAGAGAAAAATTAAAGAACTATTGCCATACCTCAATAGTTAAAACCTAATTAATATAACAGAGAAACGACTAATCAGGCTCAACTCATTCAAGGAGGTGAGAATTGAGGTCAGCGTATAATGGCAATTAAGTCAAGAGTATATATATTTTATAATAAATGCCGAACCTAAGTTAAACTCCCAATTATAAAAATATAGTAGATTTTAATTAAATATTTGTTTTAGGAATGGGCAAACAGGAGCTAAATCCTGTCTTTGGGGTTCGCTAAAAGTAGAACACCCTATGATGTGAATACATAGGGTGCGGGCTTATCACTCTTTATTTTTGCTAGAAAAGTCATGATTAATTTTTTCGATAGTAGAGAGTAAATCATTAACGATTTTAGGCTTGGATATAAAGTAACCCTGGATGATATCGCATTTCAGTTCTTGCCATTCTTTGAAGTCTTGAACTCTTTCAACCCCCTCAATGACCACCTTTAATCCAAGGTTATGTGACATTTCAATGATTGGAGAAATGACATGGTTGAGTTTTTTGTTGTCTATTAAACTCCTAACAAACCTTTTATCAAATTTTACTATATTGATAGGTAATTCCAGTAGATCGGAAAAGGAGAAATATCCAAAACCAAAGTCATCGATAGCGACTTGGAAACCGAGGTTTTTCAAGTTTAATAGTTTAACTTTTACAACTTCTAGGTTATAAAGGTTAATACTTTCGGTGATTTCAAAAGTGATGCATTCATAGCTGAGGCCAAAATCATGAAGGGTTTGGCAGACCATTTCTTCGAAGTTAGGTGTTAGTATTTGATGGATAGAGATGTTGACAGACACTTTTATGGTGTTTAAATAGGTATCCACAAGATGCTCTTTAATGTGTTTGCATACAGTTCTAAATAGCCAATAGAAGAGTTCATTGGAAAATCCTGTAGTTTCCGCTATCGGAATGAATTCAGAAGGTTTGATGTCCCCGAGCTCTGAATGTTCCCATCTGATTAGTGCTTCTACACCCACTACCTTTAGATTGTCTAGCTGGATTTGTGGTTGATAATGGACGGTGAAGTGATTGTGTTTAACCGCATAGCGCAGGTCATTTTCAATCCTTGCTTTTCGGTAGGCCTGGTTATGGAGGTCACCCCTATAGATACGATAGGAATTGCTGCCTAGGGCTATTACTTCATACATCTGAGCTTGAGCTAACATAATGAGTTGTTCAGTTGTGCGGCCATCGTAGGGGAATATGCTTGTCCCAATAGCTATTTTGATGGTAACGGTCCGTTGTTTAATGGTGTAGTCGCCCTTAATGTGACTAATCAATCGTTCAAGAATGTCAGTGCATTCCTCTTTGCTAACATTTGTTAAGAGTATAATAAAATCAGTGGAATTAACCACCCCGATAGTGTCAATCTCTCGTACACATTTTTTTAAGCGGCTAACGATTAATTTTTGTAATTGGTTTTCGAATTTTTGATCTTCATTATGCAACAATTCAATTGGAAACTGAATACGTAGATAACAAACGGCGGTCGACATCCCGAACCGGGTGCCATAAGCCATATTCATCTTGAATCGATCTAGGAGAAGATCCTTTGTAGGCAGCCCTGTAGATGGTTCGTAAAGTGTTTTAGTATTAGAAATTTTATTAATATGGTCCATTTATATCATCCACTTTTAGTTTTTTTTCATATCTAGACAGCTAGTTAGTGTTTTGTTTGTTTTCTACATCTTTTTTAAATTGTGTGAGAATGGAATCCGCATCTTCATTTTCATGTTTTTTAAAAAAGTTGTACTTATTCAGTATATTAATGAACTTTTGCTCGGTATCTACACCTGTATAACTGTTAGTTCCGTATTCAGAATCCATATAGTTGGCATTGAAATATAATAGTATGATTTCATGGTGTGATAATTGAGCTCGTACAAAATCAATAAATTCTTCACACCCTTTTTCTTTTAAATGATCTTTGTTTTTATCAATCCACTTAAACAGCTGATAAAGATTTCTAAAGTAGTGAGGAAGAATTTCTTTATGTTTAAAATCAAGGTCTTTCATGCTAGAGGAAATATCACTCTTATAGAATCTTTCCTTCCCTTTTTTAGTATGAATTTCTAGCAAATCTTTATATGCTACTTTAAAAAAGCCTCTCCCAGTTTCTTTTCCCCCTTTATACTTATACTCCATACTTTTGACAATTTGATTATGTAAATCTAACAATTGGAAAAAAGTGGTTTCAATTCTATTGGTTTCGGCCTGATCTTTTTGAAGTCTTATTTGCTCTCCTTGACTTTTAAATGCGAAGTAAGCAAATAATACAGCAAGAAAGGTTAAGATAGGTGTGGAAGTTCCGCTGAAGAAATCCCCTATTTGGCCAAGGTCCCCACCGAAGGTTAACTTGTTACGCATATAGTTTCCGATGGTCAAAAATATAGTGAAGATTGTCCAAACTATTATAAAAATTGAGGACAAAATCATTAGAGTTTCCGTTTTGTGAGATACCCCGTCCTCAGTGTTTTCTTGTTTATTGTTTTCTGTTGGTCTTTTTACCAAATCCCAGTTTCCTCCTTCTAGTAAAATTATTATTTAATACTATGTCCGTATTGAGATTTCTAGTACAAAAGGTTTCAAAGGGCCCCATCTGTTTTTGTAGAAAGATGGGTTATTTCCTGCGGAATTTTCAAACGCGTTTTGACAATCTTCTTGCTTCCTATGAAGGGGAATTCATATCATTCAGTACTTGCAGCTGTTTCAATTAAACGTTTGATTAGTATAGCCTTTTTGTTATTTCGTCGAAAGGGTGTCGTATCTTGACTTTCTGCTAAAAAGCGACTAATTTTTTGTGAATTTTCTACAAATTATTTTTATCCTAAGCATCTTCGAGACATATGTACCAAGTAATGAAGCTGTTTTAATCAAACGTTTGGTTAATAAGGAAATTTGCTGAAAAATAGGGTAGGATTGTTCAAATGGACGAAGGGTTTCAGTATAGGAAAGGAAAACAGAAACTTAAATTTATGTAAATATGGAACTTTTTGGTTTTTATATCGTACTAATGTTAGACCATTTTTTAAAATGGCTATAAAGAAGATTTTCTTTTTACAAGAAAGAGGAGGAACGTATGGGGGTAAATTCTTTAGAAGTACGATCGTTAACGAAGCTAATAGGCAAGAAGAAGATAGTAGATGATGTTAGCTTTAGTATAAAAAAAGGGGAAATCTTTGGTCTTTTGGGTCCAAATGGAGCGGGTAAAACAACCATTATCCGTATGATTGTCAGTTTGATCAAACGGACAGATGGAGAGGTTCGTGTAAATGGCCATAACCTCGATGGACAATTTAAAAAGGCAATGAGTGAAATTGGGGCAATTGTTGAAAATCCTGAATTTTACAAGTATATGAGTGGGTACAAGAATTTAAAGCATTATGCAAATATGGCCATTAAAGAAGTGTCAGATGAGCGAATTATGGAAGTTGCTAGGTTAGTAAAATTAGAAGATGCTATTAACCAAAAGGTTAAGACCTATTCTCTTGGAATGAGACAAAGGCTAGGAGTGGCCCAAGCGTTATTACATAACCCATCACTGCTTATCCTCGATGAGCCTACAAATGGATTAGATCCTCAAGGAATTAGAGAATTTAGAGATTACTTACGCACTCTTGCAAACGAGGGAATTTCAGTTCTGGTATCCTCCCATCTTTTAGCTGAAATGCAACTGATGTGTGATCGTTTTGCCATTATTGAAAAGGGTAAACTAATCCATATTTCTTCCATGAAAGAAACGATGGAAGAAGACGAAAAGACAGAAGTCATTTTTGAGGTAAGCAGCAGCAAAAAAGCAATAGATGTGCTGAGAGAAGAAGTAGCTGATACCGATATCAAGATTCTTGCAGACGACCAATTCTCAGTCCATATAGAAAAGGCTACTATTAGTACCATTAATAAGCTGTTAATTTCAAAGGATATCGATGTCTATGGCATTAGCAGGGTAGCCATTTCACTGGAAGACCGATTCTTAGAAATAACAAACAAAGAAGTTAGAGAGAGTGAAGGTGTCATGCAATGATTGCTTTAATTCGTAATGAACTTATGAAATTGTTTCAAAGAAAATCGAGCTGGATTTATCTAATCATCCTAGTACTCGCAGTCATTGTGGGGGGAATTATCTACAATAAAGTATCAGGTGAACCCGATCCGAATTGGAAAGCGGGTATGAAGGCTGAGATTGCTGAGTTGCAGCAGAATGCAAAAACGGCACAAGATGAAGAAAAACAGTTTATTACTGATGAAATTGAACAAAAGCAGAAATATCTGGATGAAACCGTTAACCCAAATTCCGTCAGTAATTGGCATTTTATGAATAATGTTGTATTTGGCGTGACGACTTTGGTGACGTTGCTGGCGGTGATTGTTTGCAGTGCCAGTGTGTCCTCTGAATTTGCAGATGGAACGATTAAGCAGCTGTTAATCAGACCGCATCAGAGATGGGCCATCCTTATGTCCAAATATCTATCATTAATTATCTATTCGCTTATTCTTGTAACGACACTTATTATTGCTGGATATCTTGTTGGTATCATTATATTTGGTAATGGGGACTTTACTGCGAAAATCTTTGAGATGGCAATAGATGGGCAGAAGGTGGCAGAAGTCGGTCCACAGTTCTTCCTTAAGATTGCCTACTACCTTCCAAGTTTGTTGGTTATAACGGCCATTGCCTTTATGCTTTCCACTTTATTTAAAAGTCAGGCATTGGCGGTGGGAATTGGTATCTTTGTCCTGTTTGTGTCTTCCACCTTGGGCGGATTAATTGTGCTTCTTGCAGAAAAATACGAGTGGGCAAAATATTTAATTTTCCCGCATCTCGATTTAACCATTTATGCGTTGCAGGATAAGATTTTGGGGGATATTACCCTACCGATTTCACTGGTTATCTTGGCTGTGTATTATGCGATTTTTATGATCCTGACTTTCGTATTTTTCCAGAAGAGAGATATTAGTATATAAGAGATAAAAACGACTGTTGAAAAGATGGAATTGAACTAAAAACTCTCCTCCTTGTAGTATCAAAATGCTTGGTGTTGGTTGATTATTCAAAAGGGACTGTGTTATGATGTCGTTTAAATGACTAATTGAAAGGGCGTATTTCTCAAAAAGGGAAATGCGCTTGTTTTTTTGGGGGAAACAGAGCCTTCATTATTGATTCTTGATAAAATAAGAAAATACAAATTTACTTGATACAATGGGAGAGGGAAAAGGTACAGAGCGTAATGGATAATTTAAATCTGAAAAATACATCGACCGACATTATTTTTATCATTATTGGTGCATTTCTTTTTGCGTTAGGTGTTAATTTATTTGTTATTCCGAATGAGCTTGGGGAAGGCGGGGTAACTGGTATCACAATTATTGCATACTATTTATTCGGGTGGTCCCCAGGTTTAGTCAGCTTAATTTTGAACGCCTTTTTGTTAATAGTTGGTTATAAATTTTTGAATAAGATCACAACGGTTTATACGATTATTGCTGTAGTCCTTAATTCGCTTTTTCTACATCTAACAGAAAGCTGGAGTATTGCTTCTAATGAATTGATGGTGAATGCAATTTTTGGCGGAGTATTTGTAGGTGTTGGAATTGGTTTAATCATTCGAGTGGGCGGAACAACAGCAGGTACGACTATTTTGGCAAGGATTACCCAAAAGTATTTAGGATGGAGCATTAGTTATGGCCTATTGTTTTTTGATCTAATTGTTGCCTTCTCATCTTATTTTATCATTGGTGCAGAAAAGCTGATGTTAACCATTATTATGCTTTATGTAGGAACGAAAGTGATGGAATTTGTTATAGAAGGCTTAAATCCAAAGAAGGCCATTACGATTATTTCTGATAAACCGAATGATATTGCCAAACAGGTGACAACATCAATGGATAGAGGGGTGACTGTATACTCGGGTCATGGTTATTACACAAAAACCCCAAAGGAAATTCTTTATATTGTTATAAGTAAGCAAGAAGTAATAAAGCTGAAACGTATTGTTCAAGCTACAGATCCGACTGCTTTCATCGCTATCCATGATGTTCGAGATGTGTTTGGAGAAGGATTTATTGATATTTCTAAATCATAATCATGCGAAAAACCAGCTAATATCATGGCAAGATAAAACTCTTAGAGTAAAATCCCCTTCACGCAATGTGGAGGGGATTTTCACTGAATTTACCGGGTTAATTCCTCATATTTAATATTAAACTCCTTAATTATTTTATTAAACTTGTCCCTATCGCTTTTTTGAGGCACTATTATTGGTGTAAAAGTTCCATTTACTAAATTTGTACTTCCGCACATCTGGCATTTTGTTGCTGAATTACTGCATAAATAATCACAATCATCACATATCTTCAATTTTATCGTCATCGTCATTAATATCAGTCTCCAATTTAAGTCTTAATAGTATCTCAATCTCAATGTCTATAGGTGAACATTATGCACCTTTTCGAGGGTCCTTCTTAAAGGAAAAGGGATTCTGTTCTAAACCAAGCATCATTTTCCTGAATTGGTCGGCCGTTTGCAGTTTATGGTTAAAAGAATAAAGTTTCATAGGAACTGTTATTGTTAGTCCATTCGCAAACTCTACCATTGCTTGTTGATTTGAGCTGAGTGTTCTTGTGATATGAATGGGATTAAACCATATCGCATCGTTATGTTTTGATGACTTATCAGGAAAAACACAAATTCTATGTATGGGATTAACCATGATCGGACACATATATTTATTACCAAGAAGAAATTTGGCTGTTTCCATGGCACCCCGTAAATCAAAGCCAATGCATCTAATACTATCATTTAGAATTTCTAGAGGTGATTTGTCTACGATAAAAGTTCTATTCAGTTCCGTAACAATTGTGCAAAGCTTAGCGTTTCGATCATACTGACCAGCCATATACATAAAATGCGGATTGATAATATACTCTTTTTGAATAAACAAGATTTCAACTCCCTAAATTGGTTTAACAGGGCACCTTCAAAAATGGATTTACAACTATAGGCAGCCTGTGAATATTCTTCACTTTTTTACATTAAACCAGATGTTATCTGATGCGGGACATTCAGAAGTTGGATGATCTGTTGTTTTTTTTAAGAAATAATTCAGTCTGTAGTTTATAATGGATTCATTTATCTATTGGAAAATCGTATATTCAAGCCATCATGACTTTTCTAGTGTAGAAAATGTTTATTCATCAATATTTGTTATTTCTACGATTTCACGAATATCGTCTATTCCAAGTGCTTCAGCGATTTGCTCTATATGTTTAAAGTTAATATTTTGTCTCTGGTGATTGGCCAACTCAATAAGTGCCGCTAATCTCACACCTGATCTACGGGATAATTCTCGCATTGAAATACCCATCTTACCTAGTAAACTATGAAGTTTCACAACAACCTTTTTCCCCATTTGTCTCATTCACCCCCTTATTAATACCTAAACAAAAGCTAACATATATAAATAAACAAGGCGAACACAAAAGCGGTTCATTTTAACTATTTTGTGGATAGTGTTGATAACTTTACTAAATTTGTCATATTTAGGCGAATGTGTGGGTAATTTGTAGGTGGATTAGGGAATCTAGTCGAAAAAAATCAGGTGTAAGGGGCATAAAAGTAACTAGAAAAGGTTTCTTGCTATAATAAATTTATACTTTAAGAAGAGTGATAATAATAATTAATAACATCGAACCCGAGTGTTTATTTTGTTCTTTTGTAGGATTACTTAAAAATGCAAAAACACCTAAGCAGGCGGGGGAGAAGAGTTTTGCACTAGAGATAGTTGCCAAGGGAAACAATCTATGTTGTTTAATAGTTTCATTTCTTCAAGATGGCTTCGAATGAGATGGGTAATGGTAGAATATTACAATGTTATCTCTATTAAAATGTTAAAGTCTACTTATCTTTTGTATATATAAGGTTACAAGAATTATGGGAGTTTAAGAGAAACTTATCTGATTTTGTTGAATAGAGGGTTATTTCCTGTGAATTGGTTTCATTCTTATCGACATTCTTTGTGCTAACTTTCCTAGGGAGATTCTTATACATCAATCCTTGTGGCGGTTTCAATCAAACGTTTGATTAGTATAGCCTTTTTGTTATTTAGTCGAAACGGTGTCATATATTGACGTTTCGCTAATAAGCTACAAATTTTTTGTTATTTATCTACAATTTATTTTTGGAGCATGCAGGGTTAAGGCATATGTACCAAGGGGCGGAGCCGTTTTAATCAATCGTTTAATTAATAGGGAAATTTGATGATAAATGTTAAACCGTTTCCTATAAAGAGGCGGGTTGTCCATATTTTCTGTTGAATGAATAATTAATCTGCCTTTGGTATATCAATAAAATTATGTCTTTAATACAAAGGAGAGAAATATAATGAATAATGAAAGAACCTCGAATGGAGTCAAAGGTGAACAACAAAAGGTAATTGCAGCTCAAAATCAAGCCAATCAATTTAATAAAGGTGATACAGAATTTTCATTAGATGAGAATGTCCAAGAAGGTTTAGCTAAGAGTCAACAATACCAGGCAGAAAATCAGCAGCCCTCATACGAACCGAATAAAGCATTTTAAGTTGTATCTAAAGAAGGAACTTCACCGATCAATATAGAGAGCCGTCTCATCAATGAGGCGGTTCTTATACTGGTGCCTGACACCGCATTCGATGCAAGTACCCCTTGGATCTAATTGGGTATCAGAGGGGGGCTATACGTACTAAAGGGAATAACTTCGGAAATTCCCCCAATTTTCTTGTTTGGCAAATTGAGGGTAGGCGGACATGAAATGAACGATTATGGATGCATGATCTAGATTGGAATATGTGTCGAATAAAAAACGATCGCCGTATCGAATCGCTGTTAGGGCAAGCGGTAATTCACGCCTAAATATTTCCGTGCGCTTGGCTGATACATTTTCGTTCAGTTGTCCTTGATCTATATATAGATAAACACAGTAGTATAAGGAAATTCCATTTGTTTTCCATTCCCCTAATACCTCATCCCGCAAAGGATTGATTTTATCCCAGGCATACTGCTTTCCAATGGCTAAAAATAGCTCACCCGTTAAATCAGAGTGGGTTAGTGTGTAATATCTTGGGATCACAGGTTCCGTAGCAGTAACACCATCCATATATACAACAGATAGTTTTTCTGGAATGAAATGGGCCAAGCCATCAACTCCCATCAGTTTTTTTATCATTATGTTCATTGGAATTTATTCATTCCTCTGTTATTATTCATTGTTGATTCTCGTGTAGGGGATGAGATGAGAGGTCATAGGCGGAGAATTTCCTGCTATTGTATATAGAGGGGCTTATGAAGCAGATATAAGCGGAGATTTTCCGCTTATCGGCTCTAAATTAGACCAAAATCCAAAGATTTGGTCATTTAAGCGGAAAAAGTTCCGTTATTTTCATGAAAATATGGGTATTTCTCAATTTAAACGGAATTTTTCCGGTTATTTTTTAAACACATTGAAATTACCATTCAGTTATAACAGGACCTTTTAAAAAAAGATAAAATTTTTGTTGTATAAGTAAACAGAAGGTGTTATGATATAAAAGTTGCTTTTAGCGGTGGCTTAATCAGTTGAAAGTGATAACAAAAAAACGAATTATTATGTTGACATAATAATAGCGTTTAGATATAATAACAAATGTCGCTTCTGACAAACGAAATTGTTCTTTGAAAACTAAACAAACAAAATCGTGCAAACAAACAATATTAATCGTGTTTCTTCTATTAATATGAAGAACACGAGCCAACGTAACAAATGAGCTAATCAACTTTCTTGGAGAGTTTGATCCTGGCTCAGGACGAACGCTGGCGGCGTGCCTAATACATGCAAGTCGAGCGAGACTCTTCGGAGTCTAGCGGCGGACGGGT